>JBEKAJ010000139.1:0-10096 GCA_050018295.1 Occallatibacter sp.
TCCTCTGGCGGCAAAACAGGCACCGCGCAGAAGATCGATCCGGTCACGCATACCTATTCGAAGACCATGCACATCGCTTCGTTCGCGGGCTTCGCTCCGGTGAACAATCCGGCCATCTCAGTGGCGATCGTCATCGATTCTCCCAAAGGCGCCTACTACGGCGCCGACGTCTCCGCGCCTGTTTTCGCCGAAGTGGCACAGCAGGTCCTCGAATATTTGGGCGTGCAGCACGATATCGACCTGCGCCCGGTCGACCTGGCCTCAAAGAAAGATGCACCGGTCAAGGAAGACGATGTCCCGGCGCAAGGCGAAAGTGTTGAGGCTCTCTACGAGGCCGCCAACGATTTGCCCAGCGACGATCCGCTCCGCGTTCCGCCCGCTACCAAATCAGCTGCACCCGCTCCCCCCGCATCGACCGAGGCTGCGAATTCACCCGCACTTGCGAAAACGGGCGCTGCATTTCAGCCCTCCCCCACCGCACCCGCCGAATCATCTACACAGCCATCGAAACCGGTCTCGTCGCCGCCCATGAATACCGTCGTGATCGCCGACGCCGAGCAATTACGTGTGCCCTCACTGATCGGACTGCCTATGCGCGAGATTATTGAGCAGGCAGGCAGCTCCGGCCTTGAAGTGGAGATTGCAGGCAATGGCATAGCACGTGAGCAGGCCCCTGCGCCCGGCACCATGGTCCCTCCCGGCACAAAGATTGTGGTTCGCTGCCAACGGTGACTACGCTACGCTGACATTGTGACCAGCTCCACGTGGCGCCCATTCGAAGATGGCACGACCCTCGGTCAGGCTGGCTCTGAGGAGGGTATCGTTGTCCGCGACGAAGAACACTCCCTCGGCGCACGGATCACCCTTGAACGAGCCGCCAGTGTCGCGCCCTTCGCCATTACCTGCGGCATCTACGGCTGGATGATGCACACGCGCTTCTTCAGCACTGAAGCGGAGGCAGAGGCACAGTACGACCTGATGAAGACAGGGATGTCGGCGCTGCTTGAAAAGGCCGAGCAAGCGGCTGATAGCGACGGCGGCCGGCAGTTTCTGATGGACGGCGTGAGCAAGTTCGTGGGAACCTACCCTTGAGTTCTTGCGCCCGCATTGTCATCTGGCCAGCTCCGGTCCTGCAGCACAATCTACAATCAACCTCGGGATGAATTGGAACGATCTCATTTCCGAAGTCGCATCCATCGGCTCAGCCGGCAACTCCGCCGCGCCCATCACCGGCATCGAGTATGACTCGCGCCGCGTGCGGCCCGGCGCCGTTTTCGTGGCCATGAAAGGCGGCTCGACCGACGGCAATCGCTTTGTCGAGAAGGCCATCGCCTCCGGCGCGCTCGGCATCATCACTGACTCCGCGCATCACGTCGAACACGGACGCCGCGCACTCGCTCAGGCTTCCGCCGCATTCTTCGGCCATCCCGAACGCTCTCTCGCCGCCACCGGAATCACGGGCACCAACGGCAAGACCACGACCGCATTTCTTACCGAAGCGCTTCTGAACGCTGCAGCGCATTCGAGCATCCTGATTGGCACCATTGAGTATCACGTCGTTGGCGAGACTCGGCCCTCGATTCACACCACACCCGAGTCGCGAGACCTGTTCGAATTGATGGCCGAAGGCGTTGCCCGCGGCGCGGAAGAACTCGTGACCGAGGTTTCGAGCCATGCGCTCGACCAGGGCCGCATGATCGGAATCCCCTTTGACGTGGCCGTCTTCACCAACTTGACGCGCGACCATCTCGATTATCACCAGACGATGGAAAATTACTTCGCCGCCAAGCGCCTACTTTTCGACGGGACGGTTTATCCGCCTCCGCGCGTCGCGGTGATCAATGCGAACGATCCGCACGCCGGGGAGCTGGCCGCGGCGGCTCGTAATGCGGGTGCGGAGATTCGCACATACGGCATCGGCATGGGCCAATGGCGTGCAGCCAGCCAAACGCTCACGCCCTCGGGCGCGGTGATTGAGCTCGAAACTCCGGCCGGATCGGCCTGGGTCAGTTCGCACCTGGCCGGCGAAGTAAACATTCTGAACCTGCTTGCGGCGTTCACTGCCGCCCACGCGCGCGGCGCTTCCTTTTCTCAACTCGCCGCCGCCATTCCAACACTCAAGCCTGTTCCCGGGCGTTTTCAACCCGTCGATGCAGGCCAGCCCTTCACGGTGATCGTGGACTACGCGCACACCGACGATGCGCTGCGGAATTTGACGGCGCTCGCTCGCCAGATGACTGCTGCTTCCGGCGCGCGCGTGATCACAATGTTCGGCTGCGGCGGCGATCGTGACCGCACCAAGCGCCCTAAGATGGGCCAGGCCGCCGGTGAAGGCAGCGATTTTGTCGTCGCCACGAGCGACAATCCCCGCTCCGAGGATCCGGCGTCCATCCTCGCAGAGATTGAACCGGGCCTGCAGTCAACCGGTGTCGCATACACAGTCGAAGTCGATCGCGCCTCGGCTATTCGTCTCGCGCTCGAGGCCGCCAAGCCCGGCGATGTCGTTCTTCTCGCCGGCAAGGGCCACGAGAAAGAGCAGATCATCGCCGGTCGCACGATCCCCTTCGACGATGCCGAGGTGGCGCTTTCCATCCTTGCCGAATTGGGCTATGGTGTAGGGCAATGAATCTCACGCTCGCAGAAGCGGCGATGGGCGCCGGAGCGGTGCTCGAGGCGCCGGCTAGCGTGCCCAATGCAGGCGCGTTGGTTGCGTCCGGTTTCTCGATCGACTCGCGCACCGTCGCGTCCGGCGAGCTCTTCTTTGCTGTTCGCGGTGAGCGTCACGACGGGCACGACTTTGTGGCCGCGGCATTCGAACGCGGCGCTGTGGCCGCTGTCGTTTCGCACGCGCGTGCCGCTTCCCTGCCCGACGCTGTGTTGGCCCATCCGCTGTTCATCGCGGAGGATCCGCTTCTTGCTATGCAAGCGCTCGCCCACCACGTGCGCCGCCAGTGGGGGCGGCACGTGGTGGCCATCACAGGCTCGGCGGGAAAAACCACCACCAAGGAAGCCGTTGCTGCGGCGCTCGGCGCAAGATTCCGCGTCTTCAAATCTCAGGGCAACTTGAACAACAAATTCGGGCTGCCCCTGCAACTGCTGCACCTGATGCCGGAGCACGAATTCGCCGTTGTCGAGATGGGCATGAACCACTCTGGCGAGATTGCCGCGCTGGCGCGCATCGCCGCGCCCGACTGGGGCGTCATCACCAACGTCGGCTCCGCGCACATCGAAAACTTTGCCGATGGCCAGCCAGGCATTGCGCGCGCCAAGTTCGAGCTCGTCGAGGCGCTTCCTGCGAACGGCTTCGTGTTCTTGAACTGCGACGACGCTTACGCTGCGCAGTTTGGGCGCGATTTTCCCGGCCGTGTGGTTTACTTCGGCGCCGGACCCTGCGCTGACCCGCAAATCCTTTCCTGCACCGAGGAGCTCGACGGGCTGCACGTTCGCATTCGCGCCCGCGAGCGCGAGAGCGGCTTTACTTTGCATTTGCTCGGCGCGCACAACGCGTCGAATGCCGTTGCCGGATTGGCCGTGGCGCTTGAAGCTGGCGTGGATCTGGACGCGGCCGTGGCCTCAATCGCCTCACTCACTGCCGGTGACAAGCGCGGCCAGGTCATCGAAATCGCTGGAGCCACGATTCTGAACGACAGCTATAACTCCAACCCCGAGGCGCTGCGCTCCATGATCCGAACCCTCGCCGCGCGTCCCGCCAAAGGCCGCCGCATTCTGGTGGCTGGCGAAATGCTCGAGTTGGGTGAGCACGGGCCCGCGCTGCACATCGCCTGTGGTCGTGCTGCTGCGGAAGCTGGCCTTGATCTCGTCGTCGCTGTGCAGGGCAATGCGGAGCACCTGGCCACGGCCTCATGCGCCGGCGGAGTGCCCGCGGTCTTTCTTCGCGATGCCGAAGCCGCGGGCCAGTGGCTCGTTGAAAATGTCCGTCCTGACGACGTTGTCCTCATCAAAGGCTCACGTGGTGTTCACCTCGAGCGCGCCATCGAAACGATGGTCCATCATTCCGATAATCGGGAAGCCCAATGAAGACTGCAAGATCTACTCTTCGCATTGCGCTGTTCGCGTTCCTCGCCTCCGCCACCCCCCTCGCTGCCCAATACAATCCTGCATGGACCACCCCATTTCCGCCCTTCCGCATCGCTGGCAATCTCTATTACGTTGGCAGCCAGGACCTCGCCTCCTACCTCATCGAGACGCCGCGTGGGCTCATCCTGATCAATTCAAGCCTCGAAGTCTCCGTGCCATTGATCCGGAAGAGCGTCGAGTCTCTCGGCTTTCGCTTCAGCGACATCAAAATCCTGCTCATCAGCCACGCACATAACGACCATTGCGCGGGCAGCGCGCAAATCATTCGTCTCACCGGCGCCAAATACTACGTGGTGGCTGGCGATGTTGGCGTCGTTGAATCTGGCGGCAGGACAGACTTCCAATACGGCGCGGAGAAATTCATGCGTTATCCGCCCGCACATGTCGATCGCGTCCTCCACGGCGGCGACACGGTCCGGCTTGGAGGCACGGTCCTGACTGCGCACCTCACCCCCGGTCACACGCGGGGAACTACGACCTGGACCCTCGACGAACCGGAAGGCAGTCGATTCCTTCACGTCGTCATCGTCGGCAGCCCGAATGTCAACGAAGGCTACAAGCTTGTTGGCAACAAAGCCTATCCGCAAATCGCCCGGGACTACAAGCGCGGCTTTCGAGTGCTCGATGCATTGCCGTGCGACGTATTTCTCGGGGCGCATGGTTCATACTTCGGACTGACCGAAAAATATGCGCGCTGGAAGAACGGCGACAAGAGCGCCTTCATCGATCCTGCCGGATACAAGGCCTATATTAGCGATCGCGAGCAAGCATTTGAGAAGGAACTTCAGCGGCAGTCGGCGGCTAAACCTTAAACGACCATCCACTTCGCCAGCGCCGCCGTCGCCTGCGCCATTGTCATTCCACGCAGCAAGGATACTTTGTTCCGCGAAAGCTCGCCTGACACAAGGGCAACCGCGCTCTTCGGCAGCCCAAAAGTTTCGGCGAGAAACGCAATCAGTGCTTGGTTCGCGCGGCCTTCGAGCGGCGGCGCTTGCACGGCGACCTTCAGTTGCGCCGTGGTTCCTTCGCCGTAAATTGCGGCGATGGCCGTCTTCTTGGCGCCCGGTTGCGTCCGTACAGCCAGCGTCACACCTTCCGCCGCGGCGCGCAGCATCAGTCGAGCTCCGATTCCTGGCTTCGCCGCTCCGCCAGCGGCTTGCGCACACCAAACAGCGCCGTACCGATGCGAATGCGCGTCGCGCCCTCCTGGATCGCCAGCGCAAAGTCTCCGCTCATACCCATCGACAGCACATCCAGCTTCAGGCGTGGATGCGCTCCGGCCCAGCGGTCGCGCCACGTCCGCAAGCTGCGAAAGCACGCGCGCGTCACATCCTCGGCCGCGCCCCACGGGGCAATGGTCATCAGGCCGCGTACTTTAAGGTCCATGAGATCGGGTAGCCGCTCCAACAGCTTTGCAGCTTCGGCCGACTCCGGCTCGACTCCGTTCTTCGTCGCTTCGGGACTGAGCTTTACCTCGATCAACACCGGCAGCTGCTTGGATGCTCTTCCTGCCGCTTCGTTCAAACGCTCCGCCAGCCGCACCGAATCCAGCGAGTCCACTCCGTCGAAAAGCTCTGCCGCCTTCGCCGCCTTGTTCGACTGCAAATGTCCGATCAGATGAATTCGCAACCGTTCCCGTACCGCCCACGTACCTAGTTCTTCCGCGCGCAGCACCTTGGCGTTAAACTCCTGGACGCGATTTTCACCGAACAGCATTAGTCCCAGGGCGGCGGCCTCGGCGATCAACTCCGCTGGAAAGGTCTTCGAAACCGCCATAAGCTCAACATCCGCGCGCGCGCGTCCGGCCGCCCGGCAAGCCGTGGAGATAGCGTCTTCGAGCAGTTCGAGATTTTCTTCCAGTGCTGTCACCGCGCCCTCATGCCGATCAGGAAGACGACGAACGGCTCATCGCTTTGCGCGGTGTAGCGGCCGGGAAAGATTGTCGCCATTGAATCTCCTCCGCGTCTCAGCCTCAGTACCCGTGCTCTTCGAGATACTTCTCTGCCTCCAGCGCCGCCATGCATCCGGAGCCGGCCGCGGTAATGGCTTGACGGTAGCGCCGGTCCTGTACATCGCCGCAGGCAAACAAACCCGGAACAATGACGCTGTTGCGCGTTGTGAACACGTTGTTCGTCGTCTTGATGTACCCCTCGTCGTCGAGATCGATCTGCCCGGCAAACATCTTTGTATTCGGCTCGTGTCCGATGCCCAGGAACATCCCGCTCACCTTCAGCTCGCAGCGCTCGCCGTTCTTCACGTCGCGCAGACGCAAGCCCTTCACTTCACCCTCCTCCACGCCCAACACGTCGTCCACGACCGTGTTCGTGCGCAGCTCGATTTTGGGATGCGCCATCGCACGCTCGAGCATGATCTTCGAGGCGCGGAAGGCGTCGCGCCGATGCAGCAAAGTTACCTTCGAGGCAAAGCGAGTGAGAAAGATCGCCTCTTCCATCGCCGAGTCGCCTCCGCCCACCACGGCAATCTCCTTGTCGCGGAAGAAGAACCCGTCGCACGTGGCGCAACTCGACACCCCATGCCCAATGAGCGCCTGCTCACTGGGCAGCCCAAGCCAGCGTGCGCTTGCGCCCGAGGCCACAATCAGCGTGCGCGCATGAATCTCGCCACTCGTCCCGATTGTCGACGTGCGCAGCTTGATGGGATGCGCGCCCACCTCCACTGAGACCAGATGCGCAAGCTGGAACTCCGCGCCAAACCGCGCGGCCTGTTTCTTCATGTTGCCGATGAGCTCCGGCCCTTGAATCCCTTCCGGCCAACCGGGAAAATTTTCGACCAGCGTCGTAATCGAGAGCTGGCCGCCGGGCTCGTGGCCCTCCAGAACCAGCGGTTTGAGCCCGGCGCGCGCGGTGTAGAGCGCTGCCGTCAATCCGGCACAGCCGGAGCCAAGAATCACGGTATCGCGTATCTCTGCCATGGGTTTACCCGAGTCGATTGTAGACGGAGGGGGCCGGTTTGCCGGTGTATACCAAGGGTCTCCGGGCCCGCCCTTCGCTCCAGATAAGATGACACACGCCGCAGATTGGACTCGGGTGGGCGAATCGCGGCCGGTTCGTGAAGGCGCAGCGATCGGCACTCGCCATAAGAGATTTCTTAGAGTCGCTTCGTGTGCATGAGGGATTTCTAATCCTTTGTGCAGGTCGGCGCCACTTTCGACCCAAGCAAGCGGCAACTCTGAACAGCGCTCCGCTCAAAAACCTCTCATACTCCGAAAGTCGCTCTGAATGCTCTCATGTGCGACGCAGCCCAGCAGCATTAGAAACCCTTAACAATCGTCAATTGCCACTGGAGTTGCGCATGCCCCCACCCACTCCGCTTGGGGGATCTCGTGCCCATCGCTACTTTCGAGCCCGCGCACGCCGCTTCTGCTCGCGCCGCCCAGACTTTCCGCCGGTCGATCCTCGTCGGCGTCACGCTGCTCCTCGTTCCCGCATGCGCCGTTGCCGGAGGACCAAAGTACGTCGCCGGAACCAGCTTCTTCAATCCCGCTGTTATTGGCCAGCCAGTCCACTGGGCCGCCGGCCAGGTGAATTATTCCGTCGATCAGGGCCCGCTCTCGAGTTTCGTTTCAAATCAGCAGGCCACGGCGATGGTCGACGCCGCAGCCGCCCTGTGGAACGCCGTTCCCACTGCCGGCGTCACGCTCACGGACATGGGCCCATTGAACGAAGACGTCAACGGGTCGAATATCGTGGTGAACTCTTCCGGCATGATCACCGCACCGGCCGACATCACGCCCGAGGCAACCAACTATCCTCTCGCTGTGATCTACGACGCCGACGGCTCCGTGATCAACACGATCTTCGGCGCCACCACGAGCCAACCCGATGCATGCCAGAACAACGGTGTGTACGTCTGGATGGACAACCTGAACCCCGACGCCACGATCGCGCATGCGGTCATCATCCTCAACGGCCTCTGTGCCACAAACTCCGGCATGTTGGAGATGATGAGCTTTGAGCTGGAGCGCGCCTTCGGCCGCGTCCTCGGCTTAGACGACTCACAGGTCAATCCTGGCGCAACCTCGAACGGCGAGGCCGGCGGGACGCAGGGCTGGCCTATCATGGAACCGCTGAGCGGCACATGCGGTGCAAGCGGCGGCGCATGCATTCCCGACCCCACAGTTCTGCGCTACGACGACATCGCCGCGCTCAACCGCATCTACCCCATCACCACCGCCAATCTGGCAAACTTCCCCGGCAAGCAGCTCACCGCGGCCAACACCATCTCCATCAAGGGCGAGGTCACTTTCCGCACCGGCTACGGGATGCAAGGCGTCAACGTGGTGGCGCGCCCGCTTGACGCAAACGGCAATCCCCTCTACCAGTACACGGTGACGGCCGTGACCGGCGCGACCTTCAGCGGCAATCACGGCAACCCCGTCACTGGATTTTCCGATGCGAGCGGCAACCCGCTCACGATGTGGGGCTCGAATGATCCCTCACTGCAGGGCTCATTTGACCTGAGCGGCATCCCGCTGCCACCCGGCGCGACAGTCGCCAGCTACCAGGTCACCTTTGAGGCGATCGATCCGCTCTATATTCTCGAAAACTCGGTCGGCCCCTACACGCAGGGTCAGGTTTCGCCCTCCGGCGCGTTGAACGCCGTTACCCTATCGAACCTCGCGCCGGGAACCACGCAGACGCTCACTGTAACCGTTGCCGGCTCTCCTGTCGCCGGTTTCAACGACGCCATCGGCTCCGAGTCCGCGCCGCGCCCCATGCCCACAGGCGGAATGTGGTGCGGGCGCTTGAGCCAAATCGGCCAGACGGACTGGTTCACCTTCCCAGTGCGCGACAATCGCATTTTTACCGTAGTGACTGAGGCTCTCGACGAGACTGGCACGCCCTCGAACTCCAAGGCGATGCCCTCCATCGGCGTCTGGGATGCATTCGACGCCGCTGGCGCGACACCCGTTGGCGCAGCGCCCGGCCTCAATGGTCTCGCACCCGGCGAGACCTGGCTGCGCGTAGCCACGATCGCTGACGACATCGTGCGCATCGGTATCGCCGACCTGCGTGGCGACGGCCGCCCCGACTACGCGTATGACGGATGGCTGCTCTACGCGGACACGGTTTCGCCCACGCATTTGCCCGCCTCGGGCGGTCCCATCACGATCGATGGCGCCGGTTTTCGCCTCGCCGATACAGTTCTGGTTGGCGGGCAGCCCGCGCTCGTCACAAGCATCTCGCCGAACCAGATCACCGCCATTGCGCCGCCTGCGGCTTCCGGCGTCACCGGCTCCGTCGACGTTGAGGTTGACGACCTACCCACCCTTTACGCGGCCGCTGTCATTCCCGGCGGCATCAGTTATGACTCCGGCACCGGCGACGCGCTGACCCTCGTCACCGCGCCCTCCGGCACTGTGCCGATCGGCGTGCCTCTTCCCTTCGCCGTCACGGCTCTCAGTCCCACGCTCGCCCCGGCCGGCGGCCTCACCGTCATCTACACCGTTACCGCTGGCACGGCCACGCTTGGCTGCGGGCTGCCTGTCTGCTCTGCAACTGCCACCGGTGACGGCCGCGCCACCATGAACGTCACCGCTGTCGATGGCACGTGGTCCATCGTCACCGCCTCGCTCACCAACGGCTCCAGCCTTCAGGCGCAGTTTGCCGGCGGAACTCCGCCGACCCTGGCCTCGCTCTCCCCGCGTCTCGCACTTGCCGCCGGAGTCACCTTTACCTGGACCGTGCAGGCTCTCGTCCTCTCGAACGGCGTTCCCCTCGCCGGCCAGTCGGTCGCCTGGCAAACCCCGTCCGGTGGCAGCATCAGTTCACAGGGCTCCGCAGCAGCACTCACTAACTCCGCAGGCATCGCCTCGAAAAACCTCACCGTCGGCCCGCTTGCCGAGGGCCAGGTCGTCAGCATCAACGCCTGCCTGAATGGAACCAGCCAGTGCGTCGCGTTTACTGCCTATGGCGCGCGTCCGGAGTACGCTTTGCTCGAACCCATCTCCGGCACAAGCCAGACCCTCGCCGCCTCG
>JBEKAJ010000140.1:0-8890 GCA_050018295.1 Occallatibacter sp.
ACGTTGGCTCAGAGCGCCACCTGCACGGAATCGATCACATTCACGCCCGCCAAACCCGGCCTCAGATTGGGCGCGGTAGTCCTCGTGGGCACGCCCTCGGCCGGCTCAGGCCAATCCGTCCTGGGCACCGCATATCTTTCCGGCACTGGAGTCGGCGGGTTGGGCGTGCTCGTAGCAGGCAACCTGCTGCCGGTGGCCGGGCAGCTCGGTCTCTACACCTCTGTGGGTGACAATCAGCCGGCCACGCAAGCCGAGCTTTACCTGCCCAGTGGCATCGCTCTCGATGGAGCCGGCAACCTGTATATCGCCGACAGCCTGCACAACCGCATCCGCATGGTATGCGCAAGCGCCACCAGCGCCACCATTCAGAGAACCAGCTGCGCCGGCGCCGGAATCATCTCGACCATAGCTGGCAGCGGCAATCCCTCCTACACGGGCGACGGGGGCCCGGCGGCAAGCGCGAATCTGAACGGTCCCGGCGACGTAGCTTTCGACGGCGCTGGAAATCTCTACATTGCCGACAGCGGCAACAACGTGATCCGCATGATCACTGCAGCCACGGGCGTCATCACTACTGTTGCAGGCAACAATGGCGGCTCGGTCTGCGGCTCCGGCAGCGACGCCGTCGGCGACGGCTGCCCAGCCACGCAGTCCGCGCTCAATCAGCCTGAAGGCATCACCCTCGACGCCAACGCGAACCTCTACATCGCCGACACCAACAACCATCGCATTCGCGAAGTCAGTTCGGCCACCGGCGTCATTGCCACGATCGCGGGCAACGGCTTCACCAACGGCAACGGCACGGGCGGCTACAATGGCGACGGAATCGCAGCCACAAACGCGAAACTCAACTTTCCCTATGCCGTGGCCTTCGATGCTGCCGGCAATATGTACATTCCCGACTCGGCGAACCAGCGCATTCGCGAAGTGTCTGCGGTAGGTGGCGTCATTACGCCGGCCAGCACAATCTCCACTTTTGCAGGTACCGGAAACGCGGGCGCTACGCCCTGTACGGCCACGCCGATTGCCGCCAACCAGGCAAACGTGTGGTCTCCATCGGACGTCGCGGTCGATGCCGCGGGCAATGTCTACATTGCCGAGACGCAGAACGCCGCCATCCGCAAGGTGAGCGCAGCCACCGGTCTCATCTCCACGCTGGCCGAAAACGGCTGTGGCAACTACTATGCCGGCGGCGGATTTCAGCCTGTTCAGCTTTACGGCCCGGTCGGTCTCTACCTCGACGGCAGCGGCGACCTCTACGTTGCTGACACGCTGGATATGGTGGTGCGCGAGTTTCAGGGCAATTTCACCGCGCTCGATTACGCCACACCCATTCGCCAGGGCAACACCTCCGCAACCCAGGACGAGACGGTCGAGAACGACGGTAATGCCGCGCTCGACATGACTGCGATCGTTCCCGCAACCAACGCGGCTGTCGATTCTACTGTCCCCAACTCCTGCACAAATGGTGATTCCCTTGCCGTCAACGCGGATTGCACGATCGGCGCGGTCTTTGCGCCGGCTGCGTCTCCAACGCTGCCCAGCAATCAAACTGAAACGCCGAACATTCTCGTCACCGAAGATGCTGAGCCGAGTGTTGCCGCCGCCAGCTCGCCTCTCGACATCGAGCTGGTCGGTACCGCCGGGCCCGTCAACTCCACTACCACCACCCTGGCCTCCAATCCCGATCCCTCCGGTTTCGGGCAAAGCGTCACCTTCACGGTCACGGTGGTCACGGGTGCGGGAACTGGAAACCTCACAGGAACCGTCAGCATCGCCGACACATTTGGTGGCAGTACGACCACCCTGGCCTCGGGCCTTGTGCTCAATGCGTCGGACGTTGCCACCTTCTCTACTTCCACGCTCGCTGTTGGCCTGCACTCCATCGTCGCCACCTACGCCGGCGACACGATGCACTTCACCAGCTCGTCGGCGCCGGCGCTCATCCAAACCGTTCTTGAAGGCACGTCGACCGGCTTGACTTCGACCGCAAATCCATCCGCGGTAGGTCAGAGCGTCACCTTTACGGCCACAGTTTCCATTGCCGCCGGCGGAGGTGTCACACCCGACGGCACAGTCAGCTTCATGGACGGAACTACAATCCTGACCACTCAGGCGATCAATTCGAGCGGTGTTGCGATGTACGCGACTTCGACGCTCACAGCTGGCGTGCATCAGATTACAGCGGTCTATAACGGCGACGCCGCCAAGCAGATTCAGGGCAGCACTTCCGCCGTCCTCAATCAGGATGTGCAGGCGCCCACCACCGCAACATTGACCTCAAGCCTCAACCCGTCGAATTACGGCAACTCAGTCACCTTCACCGCAACCATTCCGCCCAGCGGCTCTGCGGCGCCAACCGGCACCGTGAGTTTTCTCGATGGCGCGACGCAGATCGGCACGGGAACGCTCGCGGGCAATCCGGGCGTCGCCAGCTTCACTACTGCGACGCTCAACGTCGGCACGCACAGCATCACGGCGAGCTATGCGGGCGACTCGATGAACGGACCCAGCAGCTCGCTGCCTCTTAGTCAGGTGGTCAATAAGGCCTCAACTTCAACTACTGTCACGGCTGCGCCCATCCAGGGAATCGCTGGCGGGCCAGAGACGATTACGGCCACCGTCAAAGTGACCGCGGGCTCGGGAACGCCCACCGGCACAGTCACATTCACCTCGGGCGCAACGCAACTGGGCAGCGCTCCTCTCAACGCAAGTGGAACCGCGACGATCACGCCGGCATTGGCGCAGGGAAGCTACCAGATCGTGGCCACCTATAGCGGCGACTCCAATAATCTGGGCAGCGCGTCAGCACCTCTCGCGCTCACCGTAGTGGCGGCCACCACGCAAACCTCACTCACCGTTTCACCCAACCCGGCGCTAGTGCAGGTCCCGATCACCTTCACCGCCCAGGTGTTGAGTAACGGTGGAACGCCCACGGGCAGCGTCAACTTCCTCGCCAACGGAACCCTAATCGGCGCGGGAACCGTGAATGCCTCGGGAACGGCAACGTTCATCACCGCAACATTGGCGGCGGGCACTTACTCCATCACGGCAACCTATACCGGTGACGCCAACAATAGCGCCAGCACTTCGTCGCCAACCTCACTCACCATCTCGCTGGTCACCACGGCCAGCGCGATCACCGTCACGCCCAACCCTGCGCTGGTCGGGGCGGCTATCACCATTACAGCCAAGGTCACCGGCAATGGTGGAACGCCCACCGGCAGCGTGAACTTTATCGCCAATGGAACTACACTCAACACCGCAACTCTCGCTGGGGGGACGGCCAGCTTCACGACTTCCACGCTGGCTCCCGGAACCTACACCATCACGGCGAACTATCTGGGCGATGCAGCCGACTCGCCCAGCACCTCGACTTCAATCAGCGAAGGGGTCGGCCTCATTCCCACCTCCACCAGCCTTGGCTCCTCGGTGACCGCCGGTACGCCGCCGCAGGTCGTTCTGGTGGCGACAGTTCTCAATAACGGCGCAGGAGTCCTGCCCACCGGCACCGTCAGCTTCATGAGCAACACCACTGAGGTCGGGTCGGCCACATTGAACGCGAGCGGCGTGGCGACAATCACCCCGAGCCTCACCGCCGGCGTCAGCTACAACATCGTCGCCATGTATAGCGGCGACGCGGATCATAGCCCCTCCTCCTCGCCCACAATCCCCGTTTCCGGCACTCCCATTCTGTTCAGCCTGGGAGTGAATCCCTCCAGCGTGACCATGGCGACCTCGCAGAACGCCACCGTGACCGTAAACCTCAACTCTAACGGGACCTTTGCCGACACAATCGGATTAGGCTGCGCTTCGCTGCCTGCTGGAGTCTTCTGCCACTTCTCCAGCCCCAGCGTGAAGCTCACAGCTGACGGTTCTGCCAGCGTTCAACTCACCATCGATACCAACAATCCTTTGAGCGGGGGCTCCTCGGCCATGAACTCCTCGCCCATGAACTCAACGCGAGTGACTTCGAAGTTCTCGTTGGCTGGGCTCTTCCTGCCCATCAGTGTCCTCTTTGGATTTGTCTTCTGGCGCCTGCGCCGGCGTAGCGCCGGATTTCTCAGCATTGCCATGGTCCTTTTGCTCTCTACCGCCGCGCTGCTGGCCACCGGATGCAACAGCTACTCCGTGAAAACAGCCGCGCCCGGCAACTATGTCATCCAGGTAACTGGCACCGGCGCAAGCACCAACGCTCAGGAATACCAAAATGTTTCGCTCACCATCACCAAATAGATCCGGAGGCGTATCGCAAAACCAGAGTTGATGTATCCCAGAGCCACAGCACTTAAGTCGATGCGACAAACAGGGAGCGTCGACACTGAAGACCGCGAGATAGGGCTGAGTAACTCTGGTTTTGCCGAGAGGTCGCCGAGCGGGCGCGGGAGAAAGATGAAATCTTTGCAGCTTTTGAATTTCTGGCGAAACGAAAGGCCGGGTTTGCCGGTTCGGCTGATCGCGATCTTTCTACTGGCGATCCTCATCGGATCGATCGGGCAGCGTTTGTCGCGCGCGCAGGTTGTAGCTGCCGGCGACCAGGGAGGGGCCGGGTTGTCGGCTGGCGCCATGGGCTCCGGATACGCGCTCCAGTACGGCCAGCGGAAGATGGCCGGTATTGCGGGCTTCGTCGATCTCGACACCAAGCGCCGCCTCGGCATCGAGGCGGAGGGGCGCTGGCTGGAGTACCACCAGACGGCGAACGTCCACGCCGAAACCTATTCGATCGGCGGCCGGTACCACTTCGATGTCGGCCGCTTCCAGCCCTACGCCAAGGGCCTAGTCGGCTTCGGCGACTTCAACTTCCCTTACAACTACGCCTACGGGCGCTACCTCGTGGTCACTGCGGGCAGCGGATTGGACTTCCACTGGACGCACAGAATCTATGTGCGCGTTGTCGACTTCGAATATCAGGATTGGCCCCAGTTCACCTTCGGCAACATGAATTCCTTCGGTGTCAACGCGGGCCTTCGCGTCCGCATCTTCTAGAGTGGAATCTCCGACTCGGCTGCGTGCCCAGTCCCTGCCACGAACGAGATGAAGAGCACCACAGGCGCTGCCACGAACGCGACGACGAGTCTCGGGATGCGGCGAAAATCATCTGCCAGTGAGCACCCTCGGCCAGTCAGAAACACTCCACGCCGCATCACGAACAAATGGAAAAGAGCGGAGACTCCGGTAAAGAGACTTACCGCGATCGTCGCTCGTGTGGGAACTGCCGCACCAACGGCGCGGTGCGCCAGCCAGTCGAGCGCCTGTGCGAGCGCGGGGACGCCGACGGCTACAAGCACATTGCCGAGCAGCCGCGAACGAAGCCCGAGCGCTCTTTGCTGCAATCCCGCATAGACGCCGGCTGTGAGCGCAACGTAGGCAATCTCAACCAGCACAATAGACAGGCGCCCGTGCGGGCCGGAGCGCCTTAAAGCAGCCAGGTAAACAAGCGAGCGAGCAGTTACGCTCAGCAGCGCGCACTTCCAGTTCCAACAGGAAAACACCTGTGCGCGAAAAGAGGACCTTGCTCCTGGGGGCATAACCCCATACTGGCCGGTTCATGCGAACCCGGCGTCAAGGCATGGTTACAAAGGGGTTGAGATCGCCAGCGTACCGTAATCAGGTAGATTCCTTCCCGGCATCGGCTGATCGTGATTCTGATCACGGCCCTTAGAGAGACTCTGCCGATAACCTCTAAACAAGGGTGCCAACCACAGCGCGCCCGTGATCGAGGACCAAGATTCCCATGGCTTATGTCGTCACCGATGCCTGCACCAAGGATTTTGTTTGTGTGGCCGAGTGTGCCACCGCCGCCATTGCACCTGCTCAGGGCGATTCCGCGGCTGCGACCGTCAGTCAGGTCTACATCAACCCCGATGAGTGCATCGATTGCGGCAACTGCGCCTCCATCTGCGCGCAGAACGCCATCTTCTCGCTCGACGAGCTACCGGCCGATAAGGCGCACTTCGCCGAAAAGAACAGGAACTACTTTAATTAGTCGAGATTGTCTTTCTGGGCAAATCGGAATCCGCACCGCTCCCCCGGCGAAAGCTAATTCTGTGTCGGCGCTGCTGGCGCAGTTCGTGCTGCGTGCGGCACAACTGGAGCTGCGGTGGGAGCGTGCGTCAACGGTTTTGCCGCCGCCGGAGGAGCCGGCGATGCGATCAGCGTCACCGGAAGCGTAAGTGTTTCCTGGCTGGCTGGGTCATCGCGCAACTTGAGATAAAGGATGCCTTTGACGGGGTGGGGAACCACGAGCTCCGTCCCGGTAAACTCCGGCGGCACGTTCACCGGATTGTCGAACGTTGCCGTGGCGGAAAACGACGTGGCCAGAAAAAGGTCGGTCCCGCTCAGCACGCACGGTTTGGCCGCAGCGCGCGGGCAGCGCAGCTCCTTGAACCCAGGGATGCGCACGAGCGTCCCCAGCGGAACCCAGTCACCGGCCGCACCATCTGCGGAAATTGCGCGCACACGCACTGGCCCGAAGGCGGAGGAGCCGAAGCGCGCCAGCGGTTCCAGGTTGGCCACCGCTCTATGCGCGTCCTCGAGCATCAGGCTGCCGTCGCTCAATGCGAGCGTGGTGTGAAAGCTTAAGTCGGCTGCCGCCACTTCCACTTTTTCGTCGCGCGGAAACTCGGCCGGAACATCGGACTTGAGGAAGAAGACGAAGCGGCCATTCACCGGCAGGTCGTCAGGCCTGCTCATCTTAACGGGCGCAGGCGCGGCAGAATCCTCCTGAACGCCTTCGCTCAGCAGCGTCACCTGCGGGCGCGGTGGATCGACGGTGACCGGCACCTTCAGTTTGCGCCCGTCCTTCAGATCCACCAGCGCGACATAATGCTTGCCCGCTTCCAGGCTGACCGTCGATCCCGCGGTGTTCATCTGCAACTGATCGAGATTCTCGACCCGGTTCAAAGTGGAGGGCGTGAAACTGATGCCGTCAACCTGAGCCTTTGCCACCTCATCCAGCCGGGTGCCCCTCAGCAGCGCCGTCTTGTCTCCGGAGTTCAGATTCAATCCGTCCAGCGACGCGGCAGCGGCGTAAGCCACCATCTTCAGGCGATCCGGCTTGGCCAGCCCAAACTCGTCGACCTCCAGATTCACCGGCCCAGGCCCCCTTTCTTTGAGGGGGATCGTGACCTCGAGTTCGTCGGGCTTGGGCGACTTCCATGTGAGCGGAATGGTTGGGTCTTCATCAATCGTTGCCGTCACCTTCTCCACACAATCCGAGGATTCGCCGTCGAGTTCAATGGTGTCGTCGCGGCCCACCACCAGCGCAGATCGATCGGCCGCATTGACACTCCATTTGCCGGGCTGCGCAGTCACCAGTTGGAATTGCGGCCCCTCCCAATCGTCAAAGCCCCATTTGCCTCGAACCTCGGCCCTCAGCTCGCCATCGGGCAATGAAGGGATCTTTTCGCCGGGAATCAACCCTCCCCTTTCCGCGTCGACGGTTAATGGAATGTCAACTGCTTGGCCCTTCGCGTCAACCTTCGCACCCACTGCTTCCACATGCAGAACCAGGTCATGAGCCAACTCCGTCGCGAAGACCAGGGGCGCTCCCTCAGCGGGCAGCACCAGTCCCGGCTTGAGCGCGCAGAAATCCTCCTCGGGGTTCACAGGATGGAGCGGCTCCGGCCTCGCCGCTCCGATCGGAGGCAGCGCCACCACAACAACCGACATGGGATTGCGGAATGAGGGCGGCATGTTCAGCCGCAGGTTCAGGCTGTCTGCCCGAGGCAGGGCCAGCGCGGGAATGTATTGAAAGTGCGCGGTGTGCAACGACGAAAGAATCTTCGCCATATCCACCACCGCGCCCACATAGGGGCTATACGCGCCGCCCCCGGCCATGGCCGTTGAACTGATCTGGTTCATCAGGTCCAGCGTGCTGCCGTTCACCAGTTGGCCCACCAGCGATTGCGCGTTGGCGTCGTCGAGCACCATGCCCTCGGAGTTCTGCGACAGGCACGACGGCTGCTCCTCGGCCGGTTTCTCAAAGCAGCTCTCGTTGATCTTGATTCCCAAACTGCGCGCCGCCATCTCCGTGCGCGTCTTCAGGGCCTGGGGATCGAACTGGCTGCTCACCTTCACATCGGCCAGATAGGCTTCCAGCCGCATCCGTTCCCAACTGGCCGCCTGCAGATCCTGTGCGGCGCGCACAAACGAGCCGGGCCGGCCGCGCACCGCGCTGCGCAAGGTGTCAAAGTCACCCCCCGTCTCCGGCGCAAGAAACAGCAGCGCCTGCTGTGCTCCATCGGGAACGGTGACAAACACGCCCTCTTCGCGCGCCTCCCGGGTCCAGGTTTCCACGCGCGTAAACCAATCCGGAGGTGGAGGATTGGTGGAACCGCGCAGGAAGGCAACCACCAGCACAAAATTGGTCGCCTGGCTCTGCGGCAGGTCGGGATGGATCCACAGTCGGTCGCCCGGCAACAGGTTGGGCACCTCTGAAATGGGAAGCGTAATCTCTCCCCGCTTGACGTGAATACCCACCTTGGGACCGGAGAGATCGAATGGCTGGCCGTCGGCGTGCAACAGGGGCATTGCAACGCAAAAACAAAGAAGCAACTGCAGACAACGGCGCATGTACTCCATTCTACGAATCCCGGCGTCAGAAGGTTAGCGAAGCGCGTGCTCGGCCCTTTCGGGCAAAGTCCGCTCCGCGCCGGTGAGATCCAAGCCTTGCGGGGCGCAACAGGGACTGTCCCCGGCTAGATTCCTCCCACGAAATCCACTTCAAATAAATGTTGTCAGGCTGGGAGACCGTGCCTATGATGAATCATCGATTGAAGCTTCGAGTGTTTTTTGGGGGGCCTTTTTACCTGTCGGCTGGAAAGGTGCAGCGAAATCCTATCCAGTTGTTCCACTCAAACACATATCTCCTTCAGCTCTAAACCAAGGC
>JBEKAJ010000141.1:0-8861 GCA_050018295.1 Occallatibacter sp.
GGATTGTTGAAGCTGAACAGTCGCGGCTCCGGCTCGCGCCCCGGCCGATGGCAGTTTGTGCATTCATACGCCCCGGAAAATCTCAGTCGCCTGCGCTCGGCAGCGTCCTCTCGCGCTGCTTCCTCGAACACCACCTCGCCCGCTTCGCGATACGCCGTCTCTACGGCATCCACAATCCGTGGGCGATTTTCGGCGCTTACAACGATCCGGTCCAGGAGGATAAACAGCGGAGCTGACAGGTCCAGATCGATCAGCGACTCCGGCGTCGAGAATTCGAAGAGCCTTCCCTCCTGCCATAGCCGGTTGAACCCGCTTGCACGCAGCTCCGCCAACCGCGCCTTCACCGTCTCCAAATGCAGCGACTCGCCCGCCTTCCCCGCCGGCTTGGTCTTCCCCGCCGTTTTCGCCGCATGCCCCGCAGGCTTCGCTGTCTTCGCTTCAGTCACCGCCCCCGGAGCTGCCGCGCTCATCGCGGGGAACAACACATTCAGCCGCGTTCCCTCGCCCAGCGCCAGAACTACTTCTGTCGCCTCATCCACCGAGTCGCGCTTCACCAGACCGTCGCAATAGACGCAGTGCACCTCTCCGCACCGTGCATACAGCAGCCGCAGGTAGTCGTAGATTTCTGTAGCCGTCGCCACCGTCGACCGGGGATTCCGCGTCGTATTTTTCTGCTTGATGGCGATGGCCGGCGCCATTCCGTCGATCTCGTCCACGTCCGGTTTCTCAATCCGCTCAAGAAACTGTCGCGCGTACGCCGAGAGAGACTCCACATACCGCCGCTGTCCCTCCGCATAGATGGTGTCGAAGGCCAGCGAGCTCTTGCCCGAGCCCGACACGCCGCTGATCACCGTCAGCTTGCCGTGGGGTATCTCGCACGAGAGATTTTTCAGGTTGTGTGTCCGCGCGCCGCGGATAATGATGGCATCGTTCAAAGGGAAGGCACCGGCATTTTGTTCCGGCCGCGCCACAGTGCTCTCTGCGAGCCGCTGGACGCAACCGTCCATCTTTATTATACGGGCCGCCAAAAACCCCCGCGATCCACACCGGCAGTCCCTTTGCTGCGTCCAACCTCCATGTCATCCGCACGCAAATTACACTATTGAATGAGGAATTCTGTGCTTCGTCTCGCTCTTTTCGCCATGCTCGCGGCTCTTGTTCTCCGCTCAACGCCAGCCTTCGCCCAGAACTCCTCATCCTCCTCGTCTTCTTCCGATTCCGCGCCGCCGTCGACCGCCGACACCAACCCCGCGTCCGCCCAGCCGGTCCCCGCCGAAGTCGCCGCCGCCGAAGCCGCTATCGCCGCATCCGACTGGAAGACCGCCGAAGCGAAGCTAGATCCATACCTCGCCGCACACCCCGCTGACGCGCGCGCTCTGTTTGACGCCGGCTACGTTGCCGACGCGCAGGATCGTCTCGACAATGCCGCCGCTCTCTACCGCCGCGCCATCGCCGCCGAACCCAACTCATTTGAGGCTCACATCTCTCTTGGCCTGCTCCTTGCCCGCCAGAACAAGCCCTCCGAAGCCCGCCCCGAACTCGTCATTGCCACCACTCTCGGTCCCGGCGTTGCCGATCCTGTGCTCGAGGCCCGCGCATGGCGCGCACTGGCCCGCATCGATCGCGACTCCGACCGCGCCGCGGCCTCCAACGACCTGCTCGAAGCTCTCAAGCTCACGCCGGAAACGCCCTCCGACACGCTCCTCGCCGCAGAGCTCGCCGAAAAGACCGGCCAGCTTGAAGCCGCCGCAGCCGCCTATCGCCGCGTCCTCGACAAAGAGCCCGATTCTGCCTCGGCCAACGCCGGCCTAGCTCATTTGCTCATCCTGCGCAAAGACTATCCCGGCGCCGAGACCCTCCTTCGCGCCGCGCTCGCCAAAAATCCCGACGACCCCACCCTCACCGCGCAGCTCGCCACTGTGCTCGCTGATCAGGACAAGGCCGAAGCCCTCCCGCTCCTCCAAAAGCTCCACGCCGACCACCCCGATGACCCCGCCATCACCCACATGTTGGCCGCCATCCTCGCCGATGCTGCCGACTACGCCGGCTCCGACCAGCTCTTCCTCCATCTCCTCGCCGCCACCCCCAACGATCCCGATCTGCTCGTCGCCCACGCCCAGAACCTGGTTCATCAGGGCCAGCTCGATCAGGCCTACTCGGTCTTCGGCAAGGCCACTCAAATCGACTCGGCCAACGTCGACGGCTGGAGCGGCCTGGCCTTTACCGCCTTGAAAACCGGCCATCCCGACGTCACCCTTCACGCGCTGGCCATGCGCTCCCGGTACCAGCCGGAGAACGCCTCAACCCTTTTCCTTTGGGCTACCGCCTACGACTCTCTGCACCAGAAGACCCAGGCCGCCGCATATTATCACCGCTTTCTCTCGGCCTCCGCGGGCAAGTATCCCAATCAGGAGTGGCAGGCCCGTCAGCGGCTTCAGATCCTCGAAAAATAGCTCCATTCGCGCTTCCGGCCCTGCCTGGGCGCCCTTCTATTCTTGGATTTCATCCTTTTTTCTTTGGTACCTGAGTTATTCGCCGTATCAAAATCCCGCATCATCGCTCTTGCGGTTCGTTGTGCGATGTGCGTACTATAGGGGCAACTTGGGGGCAGAACCGCGTCATAGGAGTTCCCCTATGCGGACTGTGGTTCCCATCGCCGTGTTCCTCACGCTTAGCCTGAATTCTGGCTTTGTGCGTGCTGCTGCTTCCGACAGTTCCCTTCCCGATCAGCAGACAATTGAGGCGCTTGAGGCACGGGCCGAACAGGCGCAGCCGCGTGAGCAATGCTTCCTTTATGCCCAGCTCGTCCAGCAGATGACAGAGCTGAGCATCCGCCAGTACCAGGCCGGCAACGTGTCCAGGGCCACCGGCTTGCTCCAGCAGATTCAGCGGATCGCGAAGAAGATCCACCTCAACGTGTCCGATAACGACAAGCGCCTCAAGAACGCCGAGCTCATGCTCAGCCACACCGCCTTCCGCCTCGGCGAAATGCTTCAAGCCAGCAGCGTCGACGATCGCCCTCTGGTCGAGCAAACTCTCGCCCAGGTCACCGACGCGAAGAATGCAGCTTTACTGCAGGTCTTCCGCAGCAAGTAGTTCGCCTGCCCCGTCGCCTCTTTCCGCCAATCTTCAACGGAAGCTTCCTCTTTGCGTCTCACCCGAATGAGCCCGCGCAGACGCCCACGCCTCGCTCCAATGATCCGCAGGTGGTGGGTTAGTTTGAAGGGTACAGGCTTCAGCCCGTACATCAGTCGAGCATTATGGGTGTGGGCTTCAGCCCCTGGGGGAAAGCTTCTCCAAACTGACCCATGACCGATCCGCGCGAAAACTCGTCTTCGCCGCCATCGCAATCTATGCTTGAAGGGTACGCCGGAGTCTTGCCGCCATGCGCACTCTCGCTCCCATCCTTTTCTCATTGCTCATCGTCGCGCCGCTCGCCGCGCAAAAAGAAAAGCGCGAGCCGCTGACTGAGGCGCAGCAGGACCAGATCGCCGAACAGGGTGACAATCCCGTCGCTCGCGTCGGCCTTTACGTTAAATTCCTCGATGAATCTTCCGACACCATCAAGGGACTCACAACCCGCGCGCATACCACTGCGCGCATCCAGCGCCTCAACGGCGAGCTTGAGGACTTCGCCGCCCTCGTCGACGAGCTCGGTGACAACCTCGACCTGTATTCCGAACGCAAGGCCGACATTCGGCCTGCGCTCAAGGGGCTCAATGAAGGAATTGTGCGCTGGCAAGCGGTCCTGCACGGCCTGCCCAGCGAGCCCGGCTTCGAGCTATCGCTCAAAGAGGCGTTCGACAGCATCGGCGATCTCTCCGATCAGGCCAAGCAAATCACCGCCGACCAGGCAGCCTATTTCAAAGCGCACCCCGATGAGAAGGGCCAAGACCGCTACGAGCCGAAGTAAGGTAGCCAATAGCGGGTAGCCAGTAGCCAATAGCCAGTAGCCGTTAGGGATCGGGAGAACGAGCCAAGGTGGAGAACTATTCCAACTGATGTTAGGATTCCTGCTTCATGCTCAATACGAGCGGGCGCGAAGGGAGAATCATGACCAAGTCCTTCAAGGACCTCATCGTTTGGCAGCGTGCAGTTGAACTCAGTCTGGCAAAATACCAACTTACCGGCACATTCCCGTCGTCGGAACAATTCGGCCTTACAAACCAGTTACGCAGAGCTTCAGTTTCTGTCGCCAGCAATATTGCTGAGGGCTATGGCAGGCCAACGAAAGGGGAGAATCTTCAGTTTCTCGGTCATGCAAGGGGCTCAAACTGTGAGGTGCAAACGCAACTCATTATTGCCGGCGGCCTCGGGTTTGGATCAGATGCAAAGCGCGGTCAGGCGGAAGGTTTGTGCGATGAGATCGGCAGGATGTTGGTGGTCATTATGAGGAAACTGAGAACTTGAGCATGGCCTGAACCCGCTTTTCTGTTGGCTATTGGCTACTGGCTACTCCCTGCTATCCTGCTTTCCGTGGCCCCCGACCTCGTCCCCATCTTTCAGCTCGAGTACCGCGCCCTCCGCCCGCGTGCGCCCATGCCGCCATTTCATGTCCGCTTCCGCCGCTTCACCTCGCTGAACACCACCATTCGCCTCCGCGAAGGCCAAATTCACGCCAGTCTCTCCGATCTCCTCGAAGGCGCGCCCGAATCCGTCCTCCACGCCATTGCACACATTCTCCTGGCCAAGCTTTACCGCAAGCCGATCGACCGGGCGCAAAACCTGCGCTACAAGCGTTTCGCCTCCTCGGCCGCGGTAACGCGTCAAACCGAACTCGTCCGCACGGCGCGTGGCAGCAAGCGCTACTTCGGCCCCGAGGGCCGCTACTTCAATCTCGAAGAGGTCTTCGACGCGCTCAACACGCGCTTCTTCGGCGGGCTGCTCGGCCGCCCCGACCTAACCTGGAGCGAGCACCATGCCAAGCGCTCTCTCGGCCACTACGACGCCGCCCACAACACCATCGTCGTCAGCCGCGTCTTCGACCGCCCCTCCAGCCCTCGCTACGCCATCGAGTACCTGCTCTATCACGAGATGCTCCACCTCAAGCACCCCGTCAGGGCCCGCGGCCTGCGCCGCTGCGTCCACTCTGCGGAGTTTAAGGCCGACGAATCCCGGTTCCCGCAACTCGCCGAAGCCCTCGCCTTCATCAAGCGCCTTTAGCAGCGCCCGCTTATCGATCCGCGCCTCGTTGGAGCAAGATACCCCGCCTCGCCTCCCGCTCTTTCGGCCGATCGACACACACCAGTCGCATGGTCATCTTGGAGTTGAACATTTGATTCGAAGGGACTCGCGCTAAAGATTTTCTGTACGCGAAAAGCTGGCCAGCAAAACCCGAGCGCGCGCCTCGCAGAGGTGCATGCTCCCTGTTCCTTACTCCTTGGCCCCTGTCTTCAATCCCCCCGTCAAACTCGCCACCTTCGCCACATCGTGGCTCTTGCACCACGATTCCAATCCCGTCGCCAGCCGCTCGGTCGCGCGCGGATCGGCGTAGCTCGCCGTTCCCACCTGCACCGCCGTCGCCCCTGCAAGCATGAACTCCACCGCATCTTCCGGCGTTACAATCCCGCCCATCCCCAGAATCGGAATCTCGACGGCCCGTGCCACGCCGTACACCATGCGCAGCGCAATCGGCTTGATCGCCGGCCCAGACAGCCCTCCAGACACATTACTGAGCCGCGGCTGCCGCGTCTCTGCATCAATTGACATTGCCAGAAACGTATTCACCAAGCTCACCGCGTCGGCGCCCGCTTCCGCTGCGACGCGCGCCATGTATCCGATGGACGTCACATTCGGCGAGAGCTTCACAATCAGCGGATGAATGGCGACTCTCTTCGTCCGCTCGACCAGCTCTTCCAGCGAATACGGATCGGTTCCGAATGCCATTCCGCCCGCCTGCACGTTGGGGCACGATGCGTTCACCTCGTATGCCGAAATCCCCTCCGCATCGTTTAACCTGTCGATCACCGCGACGTACTCATTCGTCGTTTGCCCGAACACATTCACAATCACTTTGCAACTCGGGTGACGGCTCATCGGCGGCAGCTTCCGCTCCACGAAATCTTCCACGCCCACATTTTGCAGGCCAATCGCATTCAGCATCCCCGCCGCCGTCTGCACAATGCGTGGCGCCGCGTGACCCGCCATCGGCTCCAGCGAGATCCCCTTGGTCACGATCGCGCCCAGCTTCTCCAGCGAGACAATCTCTTCGAACTCGATGCCATAGCCAAAAGTGCCGCTGGCGGCGATGACCGGATTCGTCAGCTCCAGTCCGGCGAACGAAACTCTCATGTCAGGTTTCACGGGGCGACTGTCTTCCTTTCCCTTGGCACTGCGGAACTCCGCGTCCTGCGCGTCGCATTTGCGGCTCTTCGATTCATCATAATTGGCGAAAGCTGTCCGGCCACGCGCCAGGTTGCGGGTCAGTTTGAAGGGTACGGGCTTCAGCGTGAAGGGTACGGGCTTCAGCCCGTACATCAGTCGAGCATTATCGTTATGGGCTTTAGCCCCTGAGGGAAAGCTTCTTCAAACAGACCCGCTGCCATGCACTGGGCGAAAGACAAACCAACTCCACCGAGCACGCACACCGCCACACCGCGCCTCAAATAAGAAAAGCCCTCCGGCGCACGCCGAAGGGCCATAACTTTAAAGCTAGCGGCTGGAAGCTGCTTCTACGCCGTCACCTCTTCGCTCGCATCCACCTTCACCGGTGTCAGCCAACCAAAGCGGTCGGGCTTCAGCCCGTTGGCGATTCCGAAGAACTCGTCCGCGATCTTCTTCGTAATCTCGCCCGGCTTGCCGTCGCCAATCACAATGCGGTCGATAGAGCGGATCGGCTGCACTTCCGCCGCCGTCCCGGTAAAGAACACCTCGTCCGAAATGTACAGTAGCTCCCGCGGAATCGCCTGCTCGGTCACCGTAAAGCCCAGGTGGCGCGCGATCGTCAGCACGCTGTCGCGCGTTATCCCCGACAGCGCCGAGTTCCCCAGCGGCGGCGTAAACAGCACGCCGTTGCGCACGACAAAAACATTCTCGCCCGATCCCTCGCTCACCAGACCATTCACGTCCAGCGCGATCCCCTCCTGGTAGCCGTTCGCTTCGGCCTCCATCTTGATCAGCTGCGAGTTCATGTAATTCGCGCCCGCTTTCGCCAATGCCGGCATCGTGTTGGGCGCCAGCCGGTTCCAGCTTGAGATGCACACATCCGCGCCGCCGTGCCCGGCAAGATACTTGCCCCACGGAAAATTCGCAATGTACACATCTACCGGCGACCCCTTCGGGTTCACGCCAATCTCTCCGTACCCGCGCAGCGCGATCGGCCGGATGTAGCACGGCGCCACTCCGTTCGCCTCAATCGTGTCCACCACGCCCGCGCAAAGTTCTTCCAGCGTGAACGGAATCTCCATCCGGTAAATCTTGGCCGAATCCAGCAGCCGCTGCATATGCTCCGGCAGCCGGAATACCGCCGACCCCTGCGGCTGCCCGTAGCAGCGCACTCCCTCGAACACGCTCGACCCGTAGTGAATCACGTGGCTCATCACGTGAATCTTGGCTTGGTCCCACGGAATCAGGTTCCCGTTGCGCCAGATCTTCTCAGTGGTTTGGATAGGCATGGGGATTTAGGTGCTCCTTCGTCTCAAAAACTCGCACACTTCTCACAAGGTTGTCACGATCTGCCCTTTGAAGGCAAGCGCCAGGTGGTTAATTCCTCAATACCCCACCTCCGCTCCTTGCCGGAATACCCATCGAGCGATCCACCACCGCAAATGTTGGTTTGTTGTTTCGCAACCCTCCTCATGGGCGATACAATCCGGTCACTTGGTACGTAAAAAGGAGTTTTTCCCCATGATGAGCAAGTTGCATCGCGGTATTGCCGTGTTCTGCGCAATGACAGTTCTGCTGGCGGGCTGCAAGCCGTCTCAAAGTGCGACGGCCCCTGCCTCTGGCGGGGATGGCAGTCCAAGCGCGCAATCCGGCGGAAAACCCGGCGCTGCGAAGTACGTCTCCGCCTCGCCGCTGCCCAATCAATTCACAACGGCGACCATCACCGATCCATCCTTGAACAACATCCCCTCGGCAACACTGACGATTCCCGCTGGGTGGAACTTGCAAGGCATCACCATGGTCAGCCCCTGCACATTCTCGCCATGGCCCGTCTTCCGCGCCTACTCGCCCGATGCCTTGATGCAGATGCGCATTGAGCCCGTCTTCGGCTGGCAGTGGCACCCCAACGCGAGAGGCCCGTTAAACAGCGGGTGCGCGAATATCTCCGGGCAGGTTTCAGCCGCCGCCTTCCTGCAGTATTACCTGGGGACAATGCAGGGCGGCGTGCACGTGGTGGGGTCGATGCCGGTCTCGTCGGCGTATTCGCAATGGGCTCAGGGACTCGCCGCGCAAAAGAATCAATTGAACAGCCGTGTGGCGCCGGCGATGCAGACCGAGAACACAGCGGACACGGCGGCGATGAGAATCCAAGTGGTGAATGGGTCCTTCGTGGTCGAGGAACGGCTGCGGACGGTGGTGGAGTGCACAATGAACAACGATCGGAGCACGGCCATGAGCATCGCCCTCTACGGCGGCACATGCTGGGCGAGAGTCGACGTGCTCTCGGCGCCCCAGGGCCAGCTCGACGCGTTGGTTCAATTGGTCGACACGAACAATCTGCCGCACGGCGTGAACTCCCCGCAGTGGACGCAGGCAGCGTTGCAGCGCCAGCAGCGGCAGGGCGCACAGGCCATGGCTGCATTAACGGCTCAGGAACAGCAGGAGAGCAAGATGATCTATCAGCAGTTCCAGCAGATCATGCAGCGCTCGGCGGCCGAGCACCAGGCCTTCATGCAGCAGCAGGAGTCGCAGTTTGA
>JBEKAJ010000142.1:0-13210 GCA_050018295.1 Occallatibacter sp.
TCAGGGGTTTGGTGCGTTGCTTCCGGAGGGGGGCTGGTTCCCTGCGCCTTTGCTGACGGTGAACTTGCGCCCGGGATTTGCGATAGACGTTGGCGACGGCGAGAGTCCAGAGAGGCACGAGGTCGACGCCGGGGATGAGCTTGGCGGCGAAAGAGGGCAGTTAGGAGGAGTCGATCTCATTTCAAGAAAAGTAGAACTGTGGAACCGCGGTTCTCGTATCGAGTGATACGCGCCTGAGACGCGTGAACCCGTCATCGGTGCGGAGAGATGAGGATGAGCACGACGATCGCGAACCAAGCAAGTGTGCGAGCGCCGGCGAACCTGATAGCGAGGATCGCCGGCGTTTTTTATGTGCTGAACACTGTGACCTCAATGTATTCCTATTTCGGGCCCAGGAACAGGCTATCATTCGATGTGGGGCTGGTGGCGACGGCGACGTACATCGTGGTCACGGTTTTGTTCTACGTGCTTTTCAAGCCGGCGAACCGGGGTCTTTCGCTGCTTGCGGCGCTGATCAGCATGGCGGGGAGCACGATGGGAGTCCTCAACTCCCTTCACGTGACGTTTTTCAGGCCCAACATTCTGATCTTCTTTGGGTTCTATTGCTTGTTGATCGGGTACTTGATCGCGCGGTCAACGTTCCTGCCTCGGATCCTGGGCGTGCTTATGGCATTCGGCGGGGTGGGGTATCTGACCTACCTGTGGCCGCCGCTGGCAAAGGCCCTGTATCCCTACAACGTGGTTCCCGGCGCACTCGGAGAATGGACGCTCACGGTCTGGCTGCTGGTAAAGGGAGTGAACGAGCAGAGGTGGCAGGAACAAGCGAGGACGGCGGCGCAGACGGCGGGCCGGGGCTAAAGCTCCGTGATTTTGTGCGCTCTATTCGTGGGGCTAAAGCCCCACGCTCCCTCCGTCGGAGGGGGGCTGATTTTGAGCGGCTGCGCTGACAGAGACCTGCGCGCGGGATTTGCGATAGACGTTGGCGACGGCGAGGGTCCAGAGAGGCACGAGGTCGACACCGGGGATGAGCTTGGCGGCGAAAGAGGGCAGGAACTCCCAGTGCCAGCCGAGAAGGAATGTGAGCAGGCCGCCGACGGAGAGATCGAGGATGTCGTCGACGGGAGATTCGGCGCCCTCAATGACCCAAGGAAAGACGGCGATCTGGAGGACGTCGGCGACGATGGCGAGGATCATGGCGATGCGCAGGCGCGGACCGGCGGAGACTTTGACGGATTCGCGATTGAGGTCAGTGGGCGGGGGCATGGCTCACATAATTAGGGTAGCGCGCGGGGGCGGAGAGACAGGGGGATTTGGGAGTAGAAAAGCAAGAGCGAGGGAGCGATTGCGCAAGGTTCTGTCGCCCCTACGGGGCGTTGCGCATTTTTTGCGCCGTTGTCCCAGGGCTGCCACTTCCATTCCAACCCCATCGACATAGACCTGTCGATGGGGCCCCGGCTTTCGTTCTCCGCGGCAAACGAAAAGTCAGTGTTGCCCTGGGCTAACCTCAAGAGCGGTTCTCCAGTTAGTAGGTGGCATTTCTGGTGTTGTGCAGGGTGGCTTTTCCTTGAGGGAAAAGCCACTTAGCAGTCGAGGTTCCCCTGAGAGCAACTAGAGAACCGCTGTATCGCTCCCTACGGGAGCTGGCTCGGTGGCAGCAGGCGGCGCCATTGGACCTGCAATTGGTTTGCGGCCGGTCCTAGAACACGGGGCTCGGGCGCAGGATCACCGACTGCGCAACGATGGTTGGCGGTCCAGTGGTTGCGGGCGGGAAGAGCCAACCATTGACGGAAACAAAATCATTGGTTGCGAGGCCGCTAAAGCTGTCGGGGTTGAAGCCGGTGTAAGCGGTTTGGCCAGTGGTGAGCACATTAAAGGAAAAGCCGGTCGCGTTGGGCAAGGGCCAAGGGGCGAAGAACGGGCCAGGGCCGACGCCGAGCGTGAAGCTTCTGGTGCTGGAATCGATTGCGGTAATCGCGCCAGTTAGCTGACTTGGCTCGAGTTCCACGGCCGACGCGGTGAAGGAGATGGACGGCGGAGGCCCCCATGCGCTCGGACCAGGCCCAGCACCGGTGTTGGTCAATGTGCCCGGCGTGACGGTTACCTGAACGGTTTGGCCGACGGTCAAGTTCGATGCTCCGGTAAAGGTGAGGCCTGGAGGAATGGTGAAGCCGCCGTTGTCGATGGAGAACGTGGTTGCGGGATTTGAGCCCGATCCCGGCGCCCAGACTGCGACCGAGGCCATGGCGCCGATGGGCGAGCTGGTGTTGCCGGTGGGGTTCTGGTGGAGGATGAGCTGGATGATGGTTTCGCCGGCAGGCAGCGGGAGTGGGGGAATGCGGACAATGGTGCCTTGCACCGTTTGTGCGCTCGCTTGCTGCACATAGGTCACCGAGCTCACCGTCGGCAGGCCATTGGCAACGTTGCTCGATATCTGCACCTGGACAATCTGGCCCTGTTGGACGCAGGCGATGCTCGGGGTTGTGCAGGCGCTCGAAGGGAAGTTGTTGAACGTCGTGCTGCTGGTGGCGTCAACGAAGAGCGACCCGCCCCACGGGAGCGCGAGCTCGATCTCGCCGTTACTGGGGACCACTTCTGTCACGGTGCCGGTGACGAAACCGAATTGCGCTGGCGTCGGCGCAGGCGGGAGCTCGGAGACGGTGACGCCATTGGCCGCGGCAAGATTCACCGAGAGATCGGATTGAATCACGGTGTTGAGATGGAAATCGATCAGGAATCCCATCGGCGAATTCTGGCTGACCGTGACCGGAAAGGGCGAGGACGAAAAGGTGAGCGAGGGGGAGTTGTCGAAGGTGGGCGTGAGCTGGCAGATGCTGCCCACCGCGCAGGTACTCCCAAGGGACGAATCCGACTGGTTATAAATGACCAGTTGCGGGTTGGCGAAGGTGAGGCTCAGGCTGCTGTAGGTTCCCGCGTTTACCGCCGTCGTGTTGAGAAACGCCGACACCGCCTGGAGCTGCGTCACATCAATCTGAATCGGCGTGGATGTCCCGTTGGTGGTGAGGAGCGAGACCGGCGAACCGGTTGTAGGGGTCAGAGTGGCATTGGTCAGAGTGACCTGGAAGAACAGAACCGACACGCCGGCCGGCGGATCGTCGGTCATGGAGAGGGAGACGGTTCCGCTTGGGGCGACTGGGCAGGCGCAAGTGCCGATCTTGTCAGGGCTGCTGCATCCCACCAGCAGAAAAGTCAATACGGCGGGGGCGATGAGGAGGGAAAGAGAATTGCGCATCATGAGTCCTCCTGTTGCGAGAGACCGTGGCGGCCTCGCATCCGCGTGGGCTGGGCGCGCAGCCGACCGAGGAGCATGAGGTCAGGAGTTGGTCCGATGGAGCAACTATATCAGCAACGCAACGACGGGAGCATCGGGCCAACTGGGCACACAACCTTCCCACTGTTGGCGGTCCAGGGATTTAGACGGGATTTTCACGTGAAGGTTGCGGGGCGAGATGTGCGGCGGGTTACTCGTAGCGGAGGGCTTCGATGGGATCGAGGTTGGCAGCGCGGATGGCGGGGATCATGCCGCTGACCAGGCCGGTGATGACAAGGATGACAGTGGAGACGATGAGAGCGGAGGGAGTAATGATGAGGCGGATGTCGGCGGCTTCGGCGTTTTTGGCGAGGGCGCTGTAGAAAGTGATGCGGCCGACCATGATGGAGACGAGGTAGGCGAGGGCGATACCGCCGATGCCGCCGACGGCGGTGATGGCGAGAGCTTCGGCCAGAAATTGTGTGAGGATGTGACGCTTGCGCGCGCCGAGAGCCTTTTCGACGCCGATTTCACGAGTACGCTGCTGCACGGAGACGAGCATGATGTTCATGAGCCCGATGCCGGCGATGCCGAGGGTGAGGGCGCCGACGAGAGAGAGAAGGACCTGCAGGGCGAAGGAAAGAATCTGGAACTGGTGGAGCTGGGTGCGGAGATTAGCGACGTGCAAGGCGTCGTGGTCGGTGGGGCGGAAGTGGTGGGCGGCGCCGAGGGTCTCGCGGATGGTTTTCTCGATCTTCTGATAGTCGCCGTGATAGCCGATCCAGACACCATCGAGGTAGGTAGTGTCTTTGAGGTCGCTCATGGTGTTGAACGGAATGTAGACGGTGCGATTGATGTCGTCGTTGCTCTCCTGCATCTTAGGCTGGAGAACGCCGACGATAGTGAAGGCGACGCCGTTAAGGCGGATGGATTCGCCAACGGGCCAGCCACCGGAAAAGAGCTTGGTTTTGGCTTCAGAGCCGAGGACGCAGACGTGGGCGCGCTGCTCGTCCTCAGCGCCATTGAAGAAGCGGCCCTGATCGGGAGCGAGCTTGATGATGTCGGCGTAGGAGGTGCGAGTGCCGACGACGGTCCAAGTGTAGGTGTGGAGATCGTTCTGCACGGTGACGCTGTCGTATTCCGCGGGCGAAATGTGCGTGATTTCGGGAAGCGCGGCACTCACGAGATCGACGTCGTCGAGTTTCAGGCGGACCTTGACGCCGGCCTTATCTCCGCCGGCTTGCTGGCTGGTCTTGCCGGGGAAAAAACCGATGGTGTTGGTGCCCCACTGGGCAAAGATAGCTTCAAAGGCATGGGAGAAGCCGTTGCCGTAAGCGAGCAGGAGCACGACGGTAGCAATGCCCCAGGCCATGCCGATGGTGGTGATGGCGGTGCGGCGGCGATTGTAGAGCATTGCTTCCCAGGCCTGGGCGAGAATGTCTTTGAGCATGATGGTTCTCCCAGCATTCAGCTTTCAGCTATCAGCCTTCAGCCAGAAGCTCGCGCGGTGATTTCGAGGCTGAGTGCTGAAGGCTGAAGGCAGCATTTGTCATTCCCGGCGCAGGGCTTCAATGGGGTCAAGTGCCGCGGCTTTGCTGGCGGGGTAGAGGCCGGCAGCGATTCCGCAGAGGGTGAGAGAGCCAAGTGCCAGCGCCGCGGACCAGGGCACGATGCGCGGCGGATCGAAGCCGGGAAGTTTGTTAGTGAGTACGGCCTGCAACAGGGCCATGAATGCCCAGGACACTGCGATGCCGATGAGGCCGCTGATGCCTGTGAGCAGGAGGCCCTCCCAGAAGAACTGCGCGATGATGCTGCGTTTGGTGGCGCCGACGGCTTTCATGACGCCGATTTCGCAAGTGCGCTCGGTGACGGAGACCAGCATGATATTGATGATGCCGACGGCTCCCAGAGCGAGTGTGACGACGCCGACACTGCCGAGGAATACATCCATGGCGGAGAAGATGACGCCGATCATATGGGACTCTGTGATGGTGTCCCACTCGTTGAAGGCGTCGAGTAGCGAAGGATCGAAGCCGTGGCGCTGAGCGATGACGCGATGCCAGGCAATGTCGGCGGCGACGTTGTCGTTCTTTTTGGTGGGGTTGTATTGGATGGAGGTGACCGCGTCCTGCGGAATGTTGTCGCCCTTGAGAGGGAAGAACTCCTGCATGGTGGTGATGGGAATGTACATTTTTTCGTCGTCGTAGGTGTTGTTGCCGCGGCCGACTTTGGCGCCCACGCCGATTACGGTGAAACTGATTCCGTTAATTGAAATGGACTCGCCGACCATGGGGCGGCCCTGAAAGAGGATGGAGGCGGATTTTTGTCCGATAAAGACAACGCGGCGCGCCTGGCGGACGTCTTCGTCATCGAGAAAGCGGCCGAATGCGATGGGAAGATAGCGGACGACCGTGTAGCTGGGCTCATTTCCGGAAAGATGGGCGGAGGTGTTGCTCCACTGGCTGACCTCGTATAGATCGGAGCGGGCGAGCTCGCTGGTGACGGCACGAATCTCAGGCAGGCGGCGCATCGCCTCCTCGTCGCCGAGGGTGAGCTCGTAGGGACGCATGCCGGTGTGCTGGTTGGCGATGGCGGGGATGGTGCCGTTGAAGACCATGACGACATCATGACCGAATTGCGAGAGCTGCTTGTGCTGACCTTCGCGGAAACCCTCGCCCAGGCCGACAAGGACGAGCAGCGAGCCGACCCCCCATGCGATACCGAACATGGTGAGAAAACTCCGCAGCTTATTGGCCAGAATGGCGCGGAAGACCTGCCCGAGAGTGTCAGAAAAGCTGCGCATGACAGTGAGACGGCCCGAGGCCGGCTTAGCATTCTCCTAATATGAACAATACGACGAAAATGAGGGCGAGGTTCCGCGAAAAAGGGGGTGGCCGCGTGAGGGGAATGGCGCACCATTCCGCGCGCGATCCCGTTGGGCCCGCGAGCGGTTCCGTTGGACCCAGTGCGGGGGGTGATTTGGGTCACGGTGTGGAACCGACGGGAACCGGCTTGCGTAGTACAGGCAGGCGGGTTACAACGGTGGTTAGTCGCCGTCTGAACCTGTGGGTCATTTTCGTTCTATTGAGCCAGCGTCCGCTGGGAGAGAGCGGCTCTCCAAGCGCTTTTTGGGGGGATACTGTGGCAGCATCGCGCAAGAATAGACGGCTTTGGATCATTGTTGGCAGCCTGGCTGCCTTGGTGGTGATCGGTGTTGGGTTCGCACTTGTCCGACTCGCAAAGGGAGACCCGATCGACCCGAACCGGTTGGCCAAGGTGACGCGCGGCGACGTGGCCAAGTCAGTGGTCGCGACGGGGCAGATCCAGCCCATCACCAAGGTCGAGGTGAAAGGCAAGGCTTCAGGGATTGTGGAAAAGCTCTTTGTGGACATTAACGACAGAGTGCACAAGGGCCAGGAGCTGGCGCAGCTCGATGAACAGGAGATTTCAGCGCAGGTGGATGCGGCACGCGCGCAACTGGCCAGCGCGCAGGCCAACGTGACCACGTACGAGGCCGACATCGAGCAGGACAAGGTGAACGCCGCGGCTCCGGATCTGCCGATGTACAAGGCGACACTGGACCGGAACCTGGAGATGAATAAGGAAGGGATCGTGAGCCGGCAGACGCTGGACGACGCGAACCGCGATTACCTGGCGGCAATGACCAAGCGCGATTCAGCAAAGGCGCAGATTGGAGTGGACAGCGCAAAGCTGAAGCAGGCCCGGGCGCAGGTGATGCAGAGCCAGGCCAGTTTGCAGCAACTGGAGGAGCAGCTCTCGTACACGACGATTGTTGCGCCGATGGACGGCGTGATTCTGTCGCGCGACGTGGAGATCGGCGACGCGGTGAGCTCGATCCTTGTGCTGGGGTCGACGGCCACGCTCATCATGACCGAGGGCGATACGTCAGAGGTGTACGTGCAGGGCAAGGTGGACGAGGCGGACATTGCGCACGTGTATATGGGCCAGCCGGCGCGCATCAAGGTGGAGAGCTTTCACGACCGGATGTTTTACGGAAAGGTGACGAAGATTGCGCCGATGGGCGTGCAGAAGGATAACGTGACGACGTTCGAAGTCCGAGTGTCGATCAACAATCCGGGCGGCGAGCTGAAGGCCAACATGACGGCCAACGCCGAGATCATGCTGGACGAACACAAGGGCGTTCTGACGGTGCCGGAAGACGCGGTGATCTACGACAACAAGCAAAATGCTTTCGTCGAGGTTCCGGACAGCCATCAGAAAGAGGGCTTTCGGAAAATTCCGGTGACGGTGGGGCTCTCGAACGGATCGGTGACGGAGATCCAGAGCGGGGTGAAGGAGGGCGAGCAGGTGGTGCTGCAGCAGTAGGGGGCGTGCAGGCTGCTGCTGGAGCGGTTCCGGATGGAAGCCCGAATAGAATCGGAAAAGCAAGAGCGAAATTGTCCCTGAGCGAAGGTGTGCCGCGAATCGGCGCGCCCGATGCTCGGGGATTCTTGTTTTCAGCGGGCGAGGAAGTTTTCGTTGGCTAGGATGCGGTAGAGGGTGGAGCGGCTGATGGCGAGTTGGCGCGCGGTGCGGAGCTTGTTGCCATGGTTGAGGTCGAGAACAAACTGGACATGATGGCGGATGACGGCGTCGAGGGAGAGGTCAGCGGCGCGGGCGGCGGATTGCGGGTCAAGCATGGGGGCGACGTCGGCGGAGGGGTTGGCCCAGGGATTGGTCAGGGAGTTGACCGGGGGATTGGCGGCGAAGGCCTGCTCGAATTGCGCGTTGGGGGAGGGCTGCAGGCCGTCGGGGAGGGCGAGGTCAGGGGTACGGATGACGCCGTTGTCGGCCTGGAGGAGAGCGTTCTCGAGGATACTGGCCAATTCGCGCACGTTGCCGGGCCATGTGTGCTGAAGAAGGCGGGCAAGTGTGCCGGGCCCGAGGACGACGGGGCGCTGTTGATAGCGAGCACAGATGCTCTCGAGGAGGAACTGGGCGAGCGGGGCGATGTCTTCGCGGCGCTGGCGCAGCGGAGGGATGGCAAAGCGAATCGCGGTGAGGCGGAAGGCGAGGTCGGGGAGAAGAAGTCCCTGGCCGGCCATCTGGCGGAGCGAGGTTTGCGAAGAGGCAAGCAGAACGGCGCGGCCGGGCGGGCGGTCCTGAAGGTTTTTGAGGACGCCGAGGAGCAGGCCCTGACCCGGAGGGGCGAGAAGGTCGACGCGATCGAGATAGGTGAAGCCGGCGAGGGTGGAGGGATCGGCGTCGGTGGCGAGCCACTCGCGGGCGTCGCGGCGCTGAAAGGCGCTGGCGGCGAGGGGTGAGCGGCTGAAGAGATAACGGGCAAGAGTGTGCTTGCCGGTGCCATGTTCGCCTTCAATGGCGGCGACCTGCAAGTGGGGCGCGGCCATTTCTGCTTGCATAAGGAGCTTGCGCCAGGCGGCGCTGACGCCGACGACCTGGATGGTGGCAGCGGAGGAATCCAGCTCCACGAGCGTAAGGCCGGAGGCGGAGGGCTGCGAGTGAAATGGAACAGAGCTATGCATGGATCTCAACCTGCCTCGCCTGCGACGCAAAGGTGATATGCCAAGCCATCACAGGTAGGAAGAGAGACACCGGGCGGCAGCACAAGTCACAGGTGGGCGCGCGTTATACTCAGGGCAATTCACGCCGAAGCGAATTCCAAAACCAGCTTGGCCATTTTTCCAAAGCCAGTTTTGCTCATTTGAAGAATCTGAGGGAACAAAAATGCCAGCGGAGTCTCCAGCCGAGGAGCGTTTTGCGCACGCCGTTCGAGTGCGGGAGAGCGTTGTGGAAGGCCAGGGACTGCGGACGGGACGGGCAGAGGGGCTGCGGCGCTGGGGCAAAGCTGTGTGGGTGCTTGCGATTGTTGGCTTCGCGGCGCTGCACGCGTGGCACCTGAGGGCCGATTTTCCCAACGGGTCGCCCTGGACGATGGACTGGGCAAAGTACACCGACGAGGGGTGGTACGGGGATGCCGCGGTGCGCGCGCACCTGTTTGGGAATTGGTATCTGGCAGGGGACTTCAATCCCGCAGTGATTGTTCCGGTGTGGCCGTTTGCGGAGTGGCTTCTTTACTTCTTTACCGGTGTGAGTGTGCAGGCAGCGCGAGGGCTGGCGGTTGCATGTTTTTTCGCGAGCCTGGCGCTGAGCTACCTGTTGTTGCGCAGCCGTGGACCGGGCTCCCACCCCGCGGACAAGGACCTATCCGCGGGGACCCCGGTCTCCCACCCCGCGGACAAGGACCTATCCGCGGGGACCCCGGTCTCCCACCCCGCAGACAAGGACCTATCCGCGGGGACCCCGGTCTCCCACCCCGCAGACAAGGACCTATCCGCGGGGACCCCGGTCTCCCACCCCGCGGACAAGGACCTATCCGCGGGGACCCCGGTCTGGATGGCGCTGCTCGGGGTGACGCTGGCGGTGACGAGCCCATATGTTTATGGCTTCAGCCGACTGGCGATTCTGGAGCCGCTGCAGACGACGCTGTTGCTGGCGACCTTGAATGTTGCGGCGCGATTGCCGCGGATGAAGCGACCAGTGCTGGTATCGGTGGGGATCGGGCTGCTGTTTGCGCTGGCGCTGCTGACGAAAACGACGGCTGCGTTTCTGGCACCGGCGGTTGGCTGGGCGATGCTGATGCCTCTTTGGCACGAGCGCCGAAAGGTGATTCAATGCGCGCTGGCGGCGGTGGCCAGCGCGGCATTCGTGTATGGCGCGTGGCTGGGGATCGTTGTTCGGCTGGGTTTGATGCCCGACTATCGGTACTTCCTGGTGGTGAGTCACTTTACGTTGCCGGATGGGTACACCTGGCCGCTGGCAGCATTCTGGTGGTCGTTTCACGGGCTGCTGTGGATCGATCACAGCCTGGTGCCGCTGGCTGGAGCGTTAGTGCTGGGAGCAGCGCTGACGTGGCGCGCGGAATGGAGCAGAAAGCTGTGGGGCGATCCGTTGTTTGGAACGGCGCTGCTGGGGGTTGCGGGAATGGTGCTGTTTATGACGGTGCAGAACCATCCCCAGCCGCGGTACATTCTTACGGCGTCGTTCCTGATTTTCTGCGTGATCGCACTGGGGGCGAATGCGCTCGTGGCGCAGGGAGGATGGACGCGAAGGGCCGGCTGGTGCGTGGTTGCCGTGGCCGCGTGCGCGATCGCGGTTCACGCGGCGAAGACCATCGAGTACGCGACGCATCCCGAGTACACCTGGGTGAATGCGGCGGCGCAATTGGCACAGTATATTGATGCGCACCCGAACGGGAAGCGGGAACTGGTGTCGGTGAGCGGCGACGAGATTACTCTGATGACCCATTTGCCGACGCTCTGTGACGAAATCAGCTTCGAGGACCTTGGGGAAAAGTTGGAGCGCTACCAGCCGGGTTGGTACGCGTCATGGAATGGGATCGATCCGGACATTCTTTCAGAGCTGCATACGCATGAATCGCTGGAACAAGTTGCGAGCTTTCCCGCGCTCGACGATCCGGAGCGCAATGTGCTGGTGTTATTCAAACTGCATCCGCTGCCGGAGGGGAAGGAACGAAACGAGGACGATCCGGGAATGACGAGTGCGCTACCCGACGACAAGATCGACGTGCCGGTGGAGTGAAGGCTGGGAACAGGCAACTCATCAGGGACAACCTTCATTTGATAACTGAAAACAGGTGGGAATCTAGAACCGGTCTCATAAGCCATCTTTGTCAATTCGCTGGAATCATGGGACCCGCCTTGTTGGGTCCCATACTTGCGCGCTTTGCTGCAGAGGCATTTATGAGACCGGTTGTAGGGCGAAGGTGTGAGCCGACCGCGGAGATTCCGTATCGTGGGATCACACTGTGTGCCCGGGCCGGAATGGGACGAAATAAAGCTGGGAATGGGGTGCACAGACCTAGTGACAGCTATCACTCGACAGCGGTGTATCCGGATGATAGCCTTCCGGTGGCAATTCCCCGGGGTGTTCGAGAGGTCGGATCCGGGGCCGTTCTTGAGCGGCTTCAAAACCTTATGGATGGAGGGTGTGTGACTGTACTGGGTTGGGTGTACTTCTTTGTCGGCGTGAGCGTTTTATCGCTCACCGTGGCCGTGATTTTTGCGCGGCAGGTTATCGGTTTCAATATCGGCGCTGCAGACATGCAGAAAATCTCCGCGGCCATCAAGGAAGGCGCAGGGGCGTTGCTCAAGCGGCCGTACAAAAGGGTGGCGGCTGTCACGGTGGCGGTTTTGGGCCTGCTGCTTCCCGCGTTCGCCTACGGGCAAACGGAACACGCGGGCGGAGGCGAAGCCAACCTGACACTGCCGGATTTATCGACGGTAAGTTTTTTCGGGATGAACGGACATGCCCTGCTGACGATCGGGTTGCTTTTCTGCGCGGGCGGCCTGTTGTTCGGCCTGACGATTTATGTGCAGTTGAAGAACCTGCCGGTTCATCGCTCGATGCGCGAGATTTCCGAACTGATCTATGAAACGTGCAAAACGTACCTTGTAACGCAGGGCAAGTTCATTGTTCTGCTGTGGGTCTTCATCGCGGTCATTATCTCACTGTACTTTGGCTACCTGGCGCCGGTGCCGGGGAAATCGGTTGCGGTTACGCTGCCCATCATCCTAGCGTTTAGCCTGATCGGCATCGCGGGCAGCTACGGGGTGGCGTGGTTCGGGATTCGCGTGAATACGTTCGCGAATTCAAGGACGGCATTCGCGGCATTGCGCGGCAAGCCCTATCCAGCGTTCGCGATTCCGCTGAAGGCCGGTATGAGCATCGGCATGGCGTTGATCTCGGTCGAGCTGTTGATCATGCTGTGTATTCTTCTGTTCGTCCCGCGCGAATATGCGGGCCCATGCTTCATCGGATTCGCGATTGGCGAAAGCCTGGGCGCAGCGGCGCTGCGCATTGCCGGCGGCATTTTCACGAAGATCGCCGACATCGGCTCCGACCTGATGAAGATCGTGTTCAAGATCAAGGAAGACGATGCGCGCAACCCTGGAGTGATCGCAGACTGTACGGGTGACAACGCGGGCGACTCGGTGGGCCCGAGCGCCGACGGCTTTGAAACTTATGGCGTGACCGGCGTGGCCTTGATCACGTTCATCCTGCTGGCGGTACCGAGCCCCACGACACAAGCGGAGCTGCTGGTATGGATCTTCGTGATGCGTGTGGCCATGCTGGTCTCGAGCTCGGGCGCCTATTTCCTGAATGGCGCAATCGCTCACGCGAAATACGCGAACGCCGACGAGATGGATTTTGAGGCGCCTTTGACCTCGCTGGTATGGATCACGTCGATCGTTTCCATCATCCTGACCTTCATCGTCTCGTACGAGATGATCCCCACGCTCGGTGACGGAACGCTGTGGTGGAAGCTGGCTTCCATCATCTCGTGCGGAACCCTCGCGGGCGCGGTGATACCTGAATTGGTGAAGGTTTTCACTTCAACCAACTCAAGCCATGTGAAGGAAGTGGTGAAATCGGCGCAGGAAGGCGGAGCTTCCCTGGGGATCCTGTCGGGATTCGTGGCCGGAAATTTTTCTGCCTACTGGCTGGGATTGAGCATGGTCGCGCTGATGGCAATGGGCTACTACTTCAGTACGGGTCCGTCCATGGCGGCGCAGATGCTGGCACCGGCCGTCTTCGCGTTTGGCCTGGTCGCGTTCGGCTTCCTGGGCATGGGTCCGGTGACGATTGCCGTGGATTCCTATGGGCCCGTTACCGACAATGCTCAATCCGTTTACGAGTTGTCGCTAATCGAAAATGTTCCTGGCATCGTAGGCGAGTTGAAGAAGGATTTCAACATCGATGTGAAGTTCGATCGCGCGAAAGACCTGCTGGAGGCCAACGATGGAGCGGGCAACACCTTCAAGGCTACGGCAAAGCCGGTGCTGATCGGCACCGCCGTGGTGGGCGCAACCACGATGACTTTCTCGATCATCCTGGCCGTGACGAAGGGACTGGACCCTGCCTACGTACAGAACCTCT
>JBEKAJ010000143.1:0-8819 GCA_050018295.1 Occallatibacter sp.
GCGTGACGCGCTCAAGCTCCTGTTTGTGCTCCTTGATCTCCGTGATGTCACTGAACAGCCCCACATACTGCTCCACCTCGCCGCTCGCGTTGCGGATCGCATTGATGGTAAGCGTCTCCGCGAAAATGTCGCCGTCTTTCGTGCGGTTCCAGAGTTCTCCTGACCAATGGCCGTCCCGAATCAGAGAGTTCCACATGGTCTCGTAGAACTCTTTGCTCTGCAGGCCGGATTGAAGCAGCCGCGGGTTTTGTCCCAGCACTTCTTCGCGCGCGTACCCGGAGATGCGGCTGAAAGCGTCATTAACATCCAGAATTGTCCCCATGCGATCGGTGATCACGATGCCTTCGCGCACGCCCGTGAAGACGTTCGCCGCAAGACGAAGCCGCTCCTCGGTCGCCTTCCGCTTTGTAATGTCTTCGGCGAACAGGACGATGCCGCCCACTGAACCGTCGCCGGCCCGCCAGGGGATGATCTCCCACCGTACCCACTGCACCGCGCCGTCGGCACGGTCGAAGCGGTCTTCGTCGGAGCGTTGCCGTTCCCCTGCCAGGCCGCGCCGGTGCGCGTCTTTCCACCGCTCCGGAATTTCCGGGAAGACCTCATAATGGCACAGCCCGATCACCTCGCGGCCCACTAGACCATAGTCCTCGATCCATTTCCGGCTTGCAGCCACGTAGCGCATCTCGCGGTCGAACATGGCCAGCGCGACAGGCGCATGCTCGATGAACAGTTGCAGCAAATGCCTGCTCTCGCGCAGCGTTTCCTGAGCCTGCCTGGCTTCGGTAATATCGCGAATGGTACCTGGCATCTTGATCGGACGCCCCTGTACGTCGAACTCCAGCCGTCCCAACCCGTGCACCCATCGCAACGCTCCGTCTGTCTGACGAATAACCTGATACTCCCTGTCAAAGGGCTTGCACTGGCCAAGCACCTCATCCTTGAAATAGGCAACCATCGATGATCGATCGTCGGGATGGATCAGGGCAGCCCATCCCTCAACGGTGCGCCCATATTCCTTATCGATTCCGAATATTTGGTCCAGGACACCCGAACTCGTCCACCTTCCAGTGTCGATATCCAGCCAATAGCTGCCCAGGCCGGCGATGCTCTGTGCCTCCCGCAGCGATTCCTCGCTCTCACGCAGCGCCATCTCTGCGCGCTTGCGCTCGGTGATGTCGTCGGTGATGATGATGATGCCGCCGATAACGCCATCGCCGGTCCGCCAGGGAAGGATCTCGCGCCGGACCCATTGCACGGTCCCGTCCGCCCTTACGAGCTGTCTCTCTTCCTGGCCCAGTTTCTCGCCCGCCAGACAGCGCCGATGTTCCTCGCGCCATGCCTGCGGAATCTCAGGCATGATCTCGTAGTGCGAACGGCCGAGAACCTCCACATCATCGATAAAATGCATCTCCAGCCATCTGCGGCTTACGGCCAGGTACCGCATCTCCCGATCGAACATGGCCAACGCAACCGGCGCGTGCTCGATGAAAAGCCGGAGCAGTTCCTGGTGCTCGCGCAGCGTCTCGTGAGCCTGCCTGGTCTCGGTGATGTCCCGGGTGGTGCCGAACATCTTCACGGGACGCCCCTGAACGTCGAACTCCAGCCTCCCCAGGCCGTGCACCCATCGCAACGCTCCGTCTGTCCGGCGAATAACCCGATACTCCTTGTCGAAGCGTTTGCCCTGGCCAAGCACCTCATCCTTGAAATAGGCAACCATCGATGATCGATCGTCAGGATGGAGCAAAGCAGCCCATCCGTCAACGGTGCGCTCATATTCTTTTTCGATTCCGAGTATTTGGTCCAGGACATCCGAACTCGTCCACCGTCCAGTGTTGATATCCAGCCAATAGCTGCCCAGGCCGGCAATGCTCTGTGCCTCCCGCAGCGATTCCTCGCTGTCGCGCAACCTGAGCCGCGATTCGACGTATTCGGTAATATCCGGGACCACGCCGAGGATGCCCACGATCTTGCCGTCCGGCCCGGTGATCGGGTATTTCCGATCGTCGAGCCAATGGTTTGATCCATCCTGCGCCGCCATCTGCCGGATCTGGTGCACGCTCCGGTTTTCAGCGAATGCCCGGTTCGCCAACTCGTAGGACAGATCGGCGATGGCTTCGGGGACAAGGTCGTAAATGGTCTTTCCCACAAGTTCGGCCGGGTCCTTAACGACTTCAGTCAGAAATGGCACTGCCGGGCTCACCGCCAGAATCACGTGGTTGCGATTCTCGATGTAGATGTAATCGTTGGTATGCTCGATCAGAGGTTTGAAGCTCGTCAACAGAAAAGCGTCACCGGGCTCGCGCACGCTCCGCGCGTCCTCGAGGGTCAGCTCAAGAACCACGTTCTCTCCGGCGCGGGCCGGTTTCTTGGTGAAGCACCCCTTTACGCAACGGATGCGTCCGTCGGCGTGACGCAGCCGAATGTTGATGCAGCCGGTTCGGATCTCGAGACCGTTAGAAAAAAAGTAATCCGCCATCCCGGCGTCGTCCGGGTGAATCAAGTCCTTAAGATTGACTTTGGCGGTGAGGAAATCACGTTGGCTGTAGCCGAGCAAGGCTTCGGTTGTACCCCGGACAGACACCAGCCTTGGGGGATCGCTTGATGCGAAGCAGAAGGTGGGGTTCAACATTGGGCCCGGTGCCTCTGCGTCCAAACATACTCGCGTCCGGGAGCCTAACATATCTTAATTTCCGTAGACAATGGAAATCGTAGGCCATTGCCAGAATCAATACATCGCCCCGGCGACGCAGCCCAGTACAACTTTCCGGTCGTGGCACAGGCCCGAAATTCCAGACCATTTCCGGCTGCTCCGCGCGCCTGGTTCATGATCGATGGCGCCTCAGCCTGTGCTCCCGCCGCCCCTGATCGGGCGCGCCTTCGAATTCCACCGGAACTTCTGCAGGCTTCCGGCGACCACGAGCGCCCCCAATGAACCAAATCATGCACTGGTTATCCACGAGTTTCTAGTTACTGCATCGATTCCGGTGCGCCTATTCGCGCGCACTCTTGGCATAATCGCAATGGGAACGATTCCTCCGTAAGTGTTCTGAGAATTGCAGTCCGGGTCTTGGCCGGAAATCTGAGTTCAGCATCCGCATCCGAAGGTTGAACTCGCATGCCGAGATCGTTTGGTTTCACCTGGGGGATTATCCAAGCGTGACCAGTTATAGCCGTCAGGACGTTCTGCGCATCCTGCAAATCAGCGCCCGCCAATTGCAAGCCTGGGAACGAGCCGGGCTCGTCCCTCAACAAGAAATCTATAGCTTCCAGGATCTGGGCCAACTGCGCACGCTGCGCTCGCTGCGCGAGGATGAAGTGCCCGCCGCGTCGATTCGTGATTCCATCCTGGCAATGAAAGCGGTTGCCGGCATGAGCAACCCGCTGCTTGAGGCGTGTGTGGTGCGCACGGGAACGCGTCTTGCCTTCCGCCATCACGGCGCCATGGTCGATCCCATCCGCCGCCAATTGCTCTTCGACTTCGAACGCATGGGTGGGCCGCAACAGACCGCCTCGGGACCGGCTCCGCTGCGCCGCATCGGCGTGCCCGACGTGCGCGGCATCCAGGAGCGCTTCCATGCCGCGGTTCAAGCCGAGGAAGCCGGCGAGAAGCAGCGCGCCATCAACCTCTACCAGGAGATTCTCTCCATCGACCCGCAGTATGCGGCAGCCTGCATCAACCTGGGCACACTGTTCTTCCACCTGCGCCAGTTTGGCCGCGCCGAGGAGCTCTACCGCCGCGCCACCGAGGCCGACCCCGGTTATGTGCTAGCCTATTTCGATCTTGGCAACGTGCTCGACGAGCTCGAGCGCCTCGACGAATCCATCGCCGCCTACCTGAAGGCCGTTACGCTCTCGCCCCGCTACGCCGACGCCCACTACAATCTGGCCCTCGCCTACGAGCGCACCGGCGAACACCGCAGCGCCCTGCGTCACTGGCGAGCTTACGTCAAGCTCGACAACTGCGGTCCCTGGGCCGACCATGCCCGCGGCCAGATTCGCAAACTCCTCAACCGCGAAGGCATCGCCATCGCTTCCCGCGCCGGTCATTTTATTGCGCCTCGCAAAGGCAGAGCCGCGCTCGAGCTCGTCTAGCTGGCTCAAGTAAAGACAGAACCAGCTGCCTCCGCCACCGCGCGAATGTGCGCCGGGCGCGTGCGGCAGCACCCGCCCACCATCTGAGCTCCAACCTTGAACCACTGCGCCGCCTGCGCGCCGAATTCTCCCGGATCGGTCACCCCCGTCCAACAGCGCCGCTCGGCGTCCCATCCCTCGCCGGAGTTCGGATAAACCACGACCGGCTTGTCTGAAGCGCTGCGCAGCTCCGCAATCAGCGTGGGAATCCATTTGGGCGGAACGCAGTTCACGCCGATGGCCACCGTTTGCGGGAACGAGGCAACCAGCGCAGCGCAATCGGCCACTCGCTCGCCGTGCGACACGTGTTTCTCGTCGCGGCAGGAAAAGCTGAACCAGACGCGTAACTCGCGCCAGACACTGGGGCCCCCGCCGGGCCATTTTTGCCCGGTGGGGTGGAAGGGCGCCATCGCTTCGCCCACCGCCCGAGCCTCTTCAAGCGAAGGGAAGGTTTCAAACGCGAGAAGATCGGGCGCCTGGTTAGCGCTCGCCCGCGCAAAGACCTCGATGCGCTCGCGGTGAAACCGGACCAGATCGTCATACGAGCAATCGTAGTTGCCGTGGTACTCGCCGCCATTGTGCAGCGCCGCGCCGTAGGGGCCGAGGGAACCAGCAACAAGAACGCGCCGCTCCGGGAACTCCGCCACCACCGACCGCGCCAATTCCACGGATCGGAGCAGCGCCGCATCGGCGCGCTCGGCTGGCAGTCCTAACTCCGCATAGCCCATCCGCGAAACCTGGTAGCTGCACGTAGCAATGCACTCGGCGCCCGCTTGAATGTATGCGCGATGCACGGCAAGCAGCTTTTCCGGCTCGCCCTCCAGAACATGCGCCGACCACAGCGGACCATCGATGCGCGCACCCGCATACTCCAGCTCGGTGGCCAGTCCGCCATCAATCACATGGACGCCGCGCAGAATAGCGTCTTGACCGCCAGCCTTCTCCGTCATGAAGCGATGGTAACGCGCGGCTAAAGGAACGAGATTAGAGGAATTCGAACTGCCTCGCCTGGGCGGCGATCTTTATTAGCTGGCGGCGTCTTTCTGACGGGTGGCCTTCACGGCCGAAAGAAGCCCGATGCCGATCATCACGATCGCGCCGACAAGAATCCAGTGCGATGGCATATGCACCAGGTGCGCGGCGTACACCAGCCCGGCGATTACAATTGCGAAGCCAGCGGCATAAAGTCCGAATGACATGTGATCTCCTTCGCCAGGTACCGTGCGGTTACGCAGAATCTCGCGCACTATTCCACCCTCGCACCGGGAGCGGACCTAGTCTGAGCAGTTCAGACCACCATTTGCGTTTCTGATGCGAGCATGCCGCCGTGGGATGTAGCGCGAGGACCGCCGCGCCGAGGGGTATGGGGACTCCTTTCTCTGCGGATGGATGAGCTTTGTTCACTACCCATATTGATCGCGATTAGCTGAAGCCCTTCATAAAGACGAAAGCAAACACGAAGAATGCGTAGAGCAAGGAGTTGAGGAGCCAGGCAACCCAGAACAGCCACTTCCAGTTGGGCCGGAGTGCGGCCAGCACGCTCAGCAGTAGCGGGGCAGCAAAACACGCAAGCATAGTCAGTTGGAAGTCAAGCACAAGTTTGGGCAGATTCGGTGCGCGGAAAAGAGCAACAATGACGAATGAAACAGCGATAGTAGGAAATGGGATCAGCACCCAGCAGGAGAGGGCACGTTTGCCTCCGAACTGGAGCACAGCGGAGGCAACCAAAACGACGCCGACACTCAGGACCAGAAAAAATACCATGCCTAGAGGGGCCGATCCCTAATCTTAATCACTGTGGCTAAACCTTCTGCGTCCGCAGCACCTGGCGCACGCCTTCCACTCGGCGCAGACCCAGCACCATGCGGTTCAGGTGGCGCACGTCCTCGGCTTCCACCACGAACTCGATTTTCGCCTCGCCCTCTTCGTCGCGGCTCAAATCCACGGCGCGAATGTCGGTGTTCTCGTCGGAGATGACGGCGGTCAACTCCTTCAACATGCCGGTGCGGTCTTCGCAGTGGACGATAATCTTGACCGGGTATCGCTGCGCCTGCCCGGCTCCTTCGGCGGCGCGCGACCACTCCACGTTGATCCGCCGGTCGCTCTCATAGAGCAGATTCTGCACATTGGGGCAACTGCGCGCATGCACGGCCACGCCCTTGCCGCGCGTCACGTAGCCCACAATCTCCTCGCCGCGAATGGGGTTGCAACATCGCGCGCGATAGACGAGCAGGTCGTTCTGGCCCTCCACCTGCAGCGAATCCGAACCGGTAAGGTGCAGCTTGCGCACCGCGTCCGTCATGCCCGCTTCGCCCGATTTGCCCGCCGCGGCGGGCGTGCCCGGCTCGGCCTCAGGCGGAGCGGCGAAGCCCGGCGCCAGCTTTCCGAGCACTTGGTGCGCGGTGTTCTTGCCCTGGCCCAGCGTAGCCAGCAAATCAGCGGCCGTGGCCACGCCGAACTCTTGCGCGATGCGGCCCAGATCCTGATCGTCGATTTGCATCATCGGCACTTTGAATTTGCGCGCCTCGCGCTCCAGCAGCTTGCGTCCGATCTCCACCGCACGCACCCGCTGATCTTCGTTCAGCCAGTGCTTGATCTTGTTGCGCGCGCGCGGACTTTTCACGAACGTGAGCCAGTCGCGGCTCGGCTTGTGGTCTTTCTGCGTGACGATCTCGACGATGTCGCCCGTGCGCAGCTTGGTGCGCAGCGGCACCATGCGGCCGTTGATCTTTGCCCCCACGCACGAGTGGCCTACGTCGGTGTGAATGGTGTAGGCAAAGTCCACCGGCGTAGCGCCCGCGGGAACCACCACCACTTTCCCCTTCGGCGTGAAGGTGTAAACCTCGTCGGGATAGAGGTCCATCTTCAGGCTGGAGAGGAATTCGTTTGGATCCGTCATCTCCTTCTGCCACTCGACAAGCTGACGAATCCAGTTCAACCGCTCCTCATCGCGGGCCGTAACCGCGCCACCCGTCTTGTATTTCCAGTGCGCCGCAATGCCCTCCTCGGCGATGCGGTGCATCTCTTCGGTGCGAATCTGCACCTCGAACTGGTGCCCGCTGGCGCTCATCACCGTGGTGTGCAGCGACTGGTAGCGGTTGGCGCGCGGAATGGCGATGAAATCCTTGATGCGCCCCGGCACCGGCCGCCACAGCGTATGGATCAGCCCGAAGACCGCGTAGCACGACGCCACATCCTCGGTGATGACGCGGATTGCCAGCAGGTCATACACCTGGTCGAAGGAAACTTTGGTGCGCTCGATCTTCTGGTGGATCGAGTAGAGCCGCTTGATGCGCCACTCCACCCGCGCCTTGATGCCATTCTCCCTGAGCTGCTCCGTCAGCGTGTCCTCCACGCCGCGCAGGAACTGCTCGCCATCCACGCGCCGCGCCTCCACCGCTGCCGATACCTGCTCGTAGCTCACCGGATCGGTGTAGCGGAATGCCAGATCTTCGAGCTCGCCGCGTACCTTGCCCATGCCCAGCCGGTGCGCCAGCGGAGCGTAGATGTCCAGCGTCTCGCGCGCGATCGCCTCCTGCCGCTCAGGCTTCAGGTGCTCCAGGGTGCGCATGTTGTGTAGCCGGTCGGCCAGCTTGATCAGCACCACGCGCACGTCTGACACCATGGCCAGCAGCATCTTGCGCACGTTTTCCGCCTGACGGTCTTCGCGGTTGGCAAACTGGATCTTGTCGATCTTGGTTACGCCCTCGACGATGTGCGCCACCTGGTCGCCGAATTTGTCCCCAATCTCTTCGCTGGTGGCCTGCGTGTCTTCCACGGCGTCATGCAGCAGTGCCGCGGCCACGGCTGTCGCGTCCAGCTTCATCTCCACCAGCACCTCGGCTACTTCGAGCGGGTGCACAATGTACGGCTCGCCTGAGGCGCGCGTTTGCCCCTTGTGGTGGGAGACGCAAAACTCCCATGCCTTTCGAATCAATGAGATGTCTTCATTTGGCCGGTTGGCCTGCGCTTGCCGCAGCAGCGCTTCGAAGCGTTCGCCAACGGAGCGTTCGTCCGTGCGGTGGGCCTGTGCGCTTGGAGCGGGGACAAGCGCTCCCTGCGCGGGAGACGCGGATGCGCTCGGATCCTCTGCCGGAACGGTCTGCCTGGCAGTCGCCATGCTTTATTATAGGCCGCTTCAATTCGGCGCGATTGAATCGGTTTGCCGATCGATCTCGTAATCCGGGGCGACCAGCGCCAATCCCGCAGAGCCCGTTCAATTTGGCCCGGCTCGTGTCCCGGTGGCACGCTGGTAATCATCCCCACCCTCGAATGTGCCACGCGTCACATCCTGGCAGGCAAAAAAGTAGGAAATTGAATTCCCCCGGAGGTTATGAACCGAGGAAAACATGGTGAGAAACCTCTTTTTCGCCGCTTTGGCTGTGGCCCTACTGGCTGGCATCGGATATGCAAATCAATCGACCTCAAGGAAGGTCGTCATTCCGGTCAGCAGAACTTCCGCCACCAACGGCAAGCAGATGTACGTGAGTTATTGCGCCCCGTGCCATGGAGTGGACGGCAGGGGACAAGGCCCTGTGGCCGCAGCTTTGAAGAAGCAACCCGCGGACCTCGCTCTCTTGAGCAAGAACAACGGGGGGAAGTTTCCCTCAACGCACGTCATGACTGTTCTGCAGTTTGGCGCGGCTAATCCATCGCATGGCACGGCTGATATGCCGGTCTGGGGACCT
>JBEKAJ010000144.1:0-12682 GCA_050018295.1 Occallatibacter sp.
GTAGACGGTGAGTGGCGAAGTTGAAATCGAGACGGAACTCGGCAGGGCGGGAGGGCCCAGGACGATCGTCTGGTTATTTGTAAGCACCGCCGGCGGCGAGGGTGCGCTTTGCCCCGGCGACGGATCGATTGGTACCGGGAGCAGGGTGGTCGATATTGTGTAGGCCACCTTGTGTGAAGTCAGATCCGGATTCGTGTCAGTAAATGTGGTCGCCGGTGGGTTTCCATTCTGCCCGCTGACGCTGCCAATCACAAACGGCGCATAGAGTTCAGAACCGCGAGAGATAGTGTAGGTGGCAACGACACCGAAAGTTGGCGCTGTCCAATTGACCACGACAGGCGCCCCCGGTGACGTCGAAATCGGCGTGTCGGTGGGTGAAGACGGAGGGCGAACGACTGAGTTGGCGGTGTTGTAATCCAACTCGTTGGTTGTGGCGCCGCCGCTGCCCAGCGTCACGGTACCGCCACTACCCAGCGCAATGGTGCCGCCACTGCCCAGCGCAACGGTCCCGCCGCTGCCCAGCGCGACGACGCCGCCGCTGCCCAACGTCACTGTTCCCCCGCTGCCCAGCGCCACCGTGCCGCCACTGCCCATGGTGATGGTGCCGCCGCTTCCCAGCGCAACAGTACCGCCGCTGCCCAGCGTGACCGTGCCGCCACTACCGAGGGTGATGGTCCCGCCACTGCTGTTGATGGTGTAACTGCCTCCTGGGGGAACCGTCACATTGCCGCCGCTGCCCAGGGCGATGGTGCCGCCGCTGCCGAGGGTGACAGTGCCTCCGCTGCCCAAAGCCACCGTGCCGCCGCTTCCGAGCGCAATGGTCCCCCCGCTGCTCAGTGTCACATTGCCGCCGCTGCCGAGGGCCACCGTGCCGCCACTGCCCAGCGCCACCGTGCCGCCGCTGCCCAGGGTCACGGTTCCGCCGCTGCCGAGAGACAGGTCGCCGCCACTGCCAAGCGTCACAGTTCCACCGCTACCCAGGGTCACAGTACCGCCGCTGCCGAGCGCGACCGTTCCACCACTGCCCAGCGCGATGGTGCCGCCGCTGCCGAGCGTGACCGTGCCGCCGCTACCGAGAGCGATGGTCCCGCCGCTGCCCAGCGCTATGGTGCCGCCACTGCCCAGCGTGACGGTGCCTCCGCTGCCGAGCGCGACAGTCCCGCCACTGCCCATCGCGATCGTGCCGCCGCTGCCGAGGGTCACCGTGCCGCCGCTGCCGAGTGCGACAGTGCCGCCGCTGCCCAGCGCGATGGTGCCGCCACTATCGGGAAGAGTGTAGCTGCCACCCGTTGAAGGAATGGTCACTGTCCCAGCGCTGCTGGTGATGGTGCCGCCGCTGCCGAGGGCGATGGTGCCACCGCTGCCGAGCGCAATGGTGCCGCCGCTGCCCAGCGTAATGGTGCCGCCGCTGCCCAGCGTGACGGTGCCGCCGCTGCCGAGGGCGATGGTGCCGCCGCTGCCCAGCGTGACGGTGCCGCCGGCCGGAGGTAGCGTCACTGTGGCTCCGTTGTTGAGCGTTACACTTCCGCCGCTGCCTGGCGTGATGGTGCTACCGCTGCCCACGGTCGCAGTTCCGCCGCTGCCCAGAGTCACAGTGCCGCCGCTGCCCAGGGCTACAGTGCCACCGGCTCCCAGAGTCACGCTTCCACCTGCGGCAACGTTCAAAGGAGCCGAGGAGGAGCCAAATGAAAGCACGCTGGCCAGGGATGCGAACTCGCCGCCGGTGGCGCCCACCTGGCGCAGGTCGATGTTGGCCACGTCGTTGTATCCGCGCAACGTCGTATACGGCACGCCATCGAAGGTAATGTTCTGGTCACTAGCCCACGCCGGAGCGATGGGCGCGATGGGCCCATTCACACGATAGCCCGTATCGCCGGTGAGCGGCGTGCCGTCGCAATGCGACGTGGCGGCGCTGGCTGTCGGGCTCGGTGCAATCGGGGTGTACCAGGCCGAAGTCGAGTACGTCGCGGGATTTCCGGAGGCGTCGGTAAGCTGAGCGACCGAGCCGAACGAACTGAAAGACAAAACCGTCGCGGGTGGTCCGCTCAACGGTTCGCCGTCAAGCTGTTGGTTGGAATAAACAACGGCTGCATTCGGTCCCACCCCATCGAGCTGGAACAGATAGTTCATCACGCTCTGATAATTCGGCTTGCAATTCACGTCGAAGGTCGGGAAGTAGCTGCCCGAGGGGCCGTCATAGTAGAGCCCGCCGTGAGTCAAGCCGAGCGTGTGGCCGATCTCATGGAATAACGTGCCTGCTATTACGTTGGCCCGCTTGCTCATGTCCTGGTTCGGCGCTGTCTCCCAAAGGCCCAGGGTGACGGCCGAATCGGAACCGCCCAAATCGGAGTAACCGGAGATGCTTGTGACCGTGCCGGAAGTAATCCCTATCACCGGTTCAGGCAATGTGGCGTTGGGGTAGCTCCAGTTGGGTACGCCAGGTGTTGACACGGTGATCGTCGACGAGTTGGCGCAGCCTGTCGTGTTGTACACCCCGTTCAGGTTGGGATTTCCAAGCAAGCCGGAAATCGTGATGCGGCTTGGGCAATAGTTAATCCCGGTGCCTCGGTCAGTGGTGACGATGGTGGTTACGCCGCTGACAACGTTGATCGACGTCAGGCTCCCGTAACGGCTGTTCCAGGCCGGGATCGCCAGAGAGTGACCAAAGAGAACGTAGTGATAGCTATCCTTCTGCCCATATGGGAAACGCGGGCTGCAATCGCCACCCGCCGCGCAGGAAGCAAGATTGCGCGGCCACAGCTTGGAGAATTCCAGGCTGTTTTTCCAGCCGATGACGCCCGGCTGGGTCGCTCCCGGCACGCTGGGGAACTGGCATAGTTGCGGCGGAGTGGTGGAAGTGTTATCCGTGCAGGTATCTTCGGGCACGGCATTTCCGATTTCGAGATGCAGCACGATTGGAGGCGTCATGTTGGCGAATGCCTGCTGGACCATGGCGAGCGGATCGTTGCCCTGCGCGTCAGGCGAGGGGAACAGATTCTCCTGGCTGGGATCGCACGAGCCATCGGACAGGACGGCGCCGCACATGTAATCGAGTTGAACGAACAGATCCTTTTCGCCGTGTAGCGCCCCCGGCAACGGCACCCACGATCCGGCCTTCACGTCGTAATAACCCGGCTGCCCGGCATAGAAATCGCCCGCCGCGGGACCGGCCTTCCAGACGTCCAGAATTCCGTCGTTGTCGCTATTGTTAACAGGCGTCGAGAGAATCGCCGCGGCATAGGCGTCGCCGGCATTCAGCGGCGCGCTGAATTGACTCGCATGCACAGGGAGCGCGACGGAACCGGAGCTGTTGTTCCAGCCACCGCCGGGCACGTCGAACAGGGCCGTATTCTCCCCCGCTCCCGCCGTGTCATAGAATCCCACCATGTTCTGAGTCGTAGAGATGGCCGGTATGGCCGAACCGTCATAAATCACGATCGACTTGAGCGGGAAGTTCGGCGACAACACGCGATAGATGACCACCAGGCTCGCGCCTTCGGTGAGCGGGAGCGCGGTTCCTCCGTCGGGCAGAGAGACAGTCGACGCGCCCGAAGCAAAGCGCACGCCATTCGCCCCTACCGGGAAGTAAGTATTCACGTCAGCGCGATACACGCGCAGCGTCCCGCTGAACGTACCGTCCGTATAAGGCAGGTCGCTCCCGATCTGCTGGCCGGTGATGGGATAGTTATCGAAGGTCCCACTGCCGCCCGAGGGCGACGGCGTATTTTCGAGCGTCTCCCAATACAGGAAAGCGTCAATGATGTCGGCGCCGTCAGGAACCCCCTGGCTCGCGCTTGGGCTGGCAGTGCTATCGGGGATGGTGATGGTCCCAGTGGCGATGCCGCCTATGCCGGTTCCTCGCAGTTGGACTCCAGCCGAGGCAAAGTCACCGGTGACGAAATAGTTGTTCTCAAAAGATAGCGGATTTGGCGTCGGCGGTGCCGCCTGGCCAGTTGAAACCAGCAGCCGGACCGCGGATCCGACACTGACTTGCGCTCCGGCGGCGGGGTTCGAGGCTGCGACACTGCCGGTCGGCACAACGTTGTTGGACGCGGTGCTCACGGTTCCCAGCGTCAAACCTGCACCCGTGATCGCTGCCGTCGCCGCCGCTTGCGTCAGCCCAACCACGTTGGGGACAGCCACGCCGACAGCTTGGCCGTTGATGCCGCCGTTGCCGCTGAGATTGACGGTCTGGAGCGAAACAAGAGAAGAAAGGTTCAGTGTGTTGTCGCTGAAAGCCGCCGTACCCGTCAGATAGCCGGTGGTCTGCGGCGTGAAGTTGAAGCTCTCAAAACAGCTCGCGCCCGGTATCAATGAAAATCCGCTGCCGCAAGTCGAGCTTCCATCGGCGCCGAAATTCGTGCCCAGGGTCAAGGCAAGCGAGCCTGTCAGCGTTTGGTTGCCGACGTTTTGAATCGAAACCAATTGCGGGCTGTCCGAACTTGTGCTGCTCACATTCGTAAGCGCAAAGCTAAGGGATGGAACCTGCGAGCGGTTCACCTCTACCGCACGGCTCTGTCCATTAACAGCGATGAAGACATCGCCCGCCCCATCCACCGCCAAGCCGGCGGGAACATTCAGTCCGGTTGTGGGTACTGTCGTCTGGACGCCGCTGGGTGAAACCTCCAGCACCACGTTGTTGATTTGATCCGTGATGAAGACATCGCCCGCTGCATCCACTGCCACGCCGTTGCCTGATCGCAATCCGCTTATCGGTACCGTGCTCTGAGCCCCGCCGGGTGTAACTTCCAGCACTCGCTCGTGTCCGGAATCCAGGAAGAAGAGGTCTCCCGCTCCATCCACCGCCGGATAGAAAGGACGGTTCACTCCGCTGGTGGGCACCGTCGTCTGGACCCCACTGGGCGTGACCTTTACCACCCGGTTGTTGTTTACATCCGTGATGAAGACATCGCCCGATCCATCCACCGCGACGCCAGTCGGGTAAGACAGACCGGTTGCGGGGACCGTCGTCTGGACGCCGCTGGGTGAAACCTCTACCACTCGGTTGTTGCCAGTATCCGCGAGGAAGACATCCCCCGCTCCATCCACAGCCACATCGTATGCGCCAGATAGGCCGCTCACGGGCACCGTGGACTGGACACCAGAGGGCGTAACCTTCACCACCCCTGCGTTATTCGAGATGAAGACATCGCCGGCTGCATCCACCGCCGCGCCCGATGCGCCAGCCAGTCCGGTGATCAAAGTGGTCTGCGTGCCTGGCCCGAACGCAATCGCCGGTCCCTGACCAACGCCGTAGATCGGCGTGGTCGCCACCAGATTGCCGCCGTTGTCGAAGAGGTGCACCGCACCCATGCGGAGTCCAGGCGCGAGCGGGGTGAAGGTGACGTTCACGGTGCAGGAACTGCCTGCGGCGATGATGCCAGTACATGTGCTGCCAGTGCCGAGCGAGAAGTCGAGACCGTTGATGCCTTGGGTGACGACCTGGGTCACGCCGATCGTCGTGGTCGCCGCGAGGTTGTAAGTCAGCGTGAGCGTACCGCTGCACGGCGCCGGAGTGGTTTGTCCCGACGGGCAAACGTTGACGTTGCCGAAATTCTGCTGCACAAAACTCGCGCTCGCATTCAGCACCGAGCTTACTGAGACGTTGCACGTCGGGCTCGTTCCCGAGGCCGCGCAGGCGCCGCCCCAGCCGAGGAATGTCGAGGTCCCAGTCGCATTCGCTGTCAGGGCCACTATGGTCCCGCTCGGATAGCTCCCCGAGCACGTTCCCGTAACATTTCCGTTGGCTTCGCTGCAGCTAATCTGTCCTAGATCGGTCACCGTCCCCGTACCAGTGCCCACTTCCGTCACAGTCAGTGTGTAGACCAGCGAGAAGTTCGCGACGACGGTTGAATTTGAGCCCAGCGAAAACGAGCAGCTGCCTGTGCCGCTACAAGTTCCTCCGCTCCAGCCCGTAAATTGCGAGCCGCCGGCCGGCGTCTCCGTGCACGTCACTGTGGTCCCTGGCGGATAGCTCCCCGTCGAACAGTTCGTGCCCGACAACGTGCCACTACCGCTGCCGGCAGTGCTTACAGCCAGCGTGTAGTTGGTCGACAGACCAACGCCGCTGAGAGCAACGGTTTGCGTAGCGGGAGTGGCGTTCAGAGCGTTGTCAGTAAAGACAGCTGTGCTGGTGAGCGGGTTGCCGGCACTCTGCGGCTCGAAGCTGATGCTTAGATTGCAGGCTTCGTCCGGCGTGAGCGCGAAGGTTGCGGGGCAATCGGCAGGAGTGCCCGGGCCAGCAACCTGGACGAAGTTGGGTCCGTTGACGGCCAGCCCGGGGCTAACGGCATCCAATGCCTGATTGCCGATGTTCTGAATAATGACCGATTGCGGACTGTCGCTGCTCGTGCTGCCCACATTCGTGGTGGCAAAGCTCAACGATGGCGGCTGTGAGCGGTTGACCTTGACGACTCGGCTGTTGTTAGCGTCGGCGATGAAGACATCGCCCGCTGCATCTATCGTCGCGCCGAACGATTCGATCCCGCTGGCCACCGTGCTCTGGCAGCTGCTGCTGGTGCAGCCGGCCGGAACCTCCACCACCTTTTCAAGCCCGGCATCCGCGACGAAGACATCGCCCGCTGCATCCACCGCCACGCTTTCCACTTCAGACCATCCGCTGCCCACCGTGGTTTGGCAGCCGCTGCTGGTGCAACCGGCCGGAATCTCCACCACTTCCTTGAGGCCGAAATCAGCGACGAACAAATCACCCGCTCCATCCACCGCCAAACCGACCGGATTTGAACTAGTCCCTGGGCTGTACACCACAGTCTGGGGGCCTTCATTGGCTGGAACCTCCGCGACTTCATGGCCGGTGAAATCGCCGATGAAGACATCGCCCGCTCCATCCACCGCCACTCCCAACTGGGCGGCCAGACCGCTGCCCACTATTTCTTGACAGCCGCTGCTGGTGCAGCCAGCCGGAACCTCCACCACCTCATTCAGGTTGTTATCCGCGATGAAGAGATCGCCCGCTCCATCCACCGCCAGACCCTGCGGGTAATTCAGGTTAAAGCCCACCGTAGTCGCAGTGCCATTCGCTGCAACCTTCACCACGCGATGGTTGCCGGTATCCGAGATGAAGACATTGCCCGCCGCGTCCACCGCCGCGCCTTTGGGCTGGTACAGAGAGTCGCTCCCGGTGTTTACCGTGGTCTGCGTGCCCGAGCTAAAGGCAATCGCCGGTCCCTGGCCAACGCCATAGATCGGATTGCTCGCCAGCTGGGTACCTGAGCTGTTGAAGAGTTGCACCGAACCCAAGCGCAATCCAGACGCTCGCGGGGCGAAGTTGACGTTCACCGTACAGGTGCTCCCTGCGGAGACGGTTCCGGTACAGGTGCTGCTGGTGCCGGGCGTGAAATCAAGGCTGGTTGTGCCTTGCGTTACGACTTGGGTCGTGCCAAAAGTAGTGGTCGTCGCGACGTTGTAGTTCAGCGCGAGAGTATTGCTGCACGGCGCCGGAGTGGTGTGTCCCGACGGGCATACGTTAACGTTGCCGAAATTCCCCGGAAGTCCCCATTCCCACGTGTCGTCGTCCTGGGACAATCCCGAGAACAATATCACCTGGCCGAGCGCCACATCGTAGGTCATGCCGTTTACAGCGAGACGCGCGGATGGGCTGTTTGCGGGACTTTCCTGATTCCAGTTGGTCCCGTTCCACACCCAGGTGTCATTCAAATAGCTGCCGTTGGACCCTCCGAACATGACCACCTGGCCCAGCGCAGCGTCATAGGCCATGCCTTGGGCATAACGTGCAGGGGGGCTGGTTACAGGGGATGCCTGAGTCCAGTTGGTACCATTCCAGATCCACGTGTCGGCAAGATAAGTCCCGTTAGAGTTTCCTCCGAACAAGACCACCTCGCCTTGCGCCGCATCGTAGACCATGCTGTTGTCCGCGCGCACGGAGGGGCTGATCGCTGGACTCTGCTGAATCCAATTCGTCCCGTTCCACACCCACGTGTCATTCAGATCGCTGCCGTTGGTCCCACCGAACAAGACCACCTGGCTGTGCGCCGCATCGTAGACCATGACCGCGCCGTTACGCGCGGAGGGGCTGGTCGTAGGGGACGCCTGAGTCCAATTGGTCCCGTTCCACAGCCATGTATCACCAAGATGATTGAGGCTGCTGTCCAAACCCCCGAACAAGACCACCTGCCCGTGCGCCGCATCGTAGACCATGGCGGGGTTGGAGCGCGCGGAGGGGCTGGTCGTAGGGGACGCCTGAGTCCAATTGGTTCCGTTCCAAAGCCACGTGTCGTTGGGCTCGTCGTTGCCGCTGAACAGAACCACCTGGTCGTGCGCCCCGTCGTAAGTAATGGCGGACAAGAAACGCCCGCCAGGGCTGGTCGCAGGCGATTGCTGATACCAATTCGGCGCCAGGGTCTGTGCCTGTGCCGGGACACAAACAGCGCCCAGCGGCATGAGCGCCGCTCCAAACGAGACAAGGCCTCGTGCCCACGCTAGACCCCGCCGCGAAGTTTCGAATAGAGATCTCAAGTTCCGGTCACCGGAACTCTTAGAAGAAAAGCACAGGCCTGCGAAACGCACACTGGAAGCCGAGCCAGCGGACTTCTTGATCATGTTCGAGATCTCCTGGGGAAGTATCGGAGCTGCTGGGGAATAACCCGTACTTGGGCCCTTTAAGCGCAAAGTTCCGCAAAGTGAATCACAGTCGTCTAAACCTAGTGGTCTGGACCCGACTGACTTAAGTCAAAATTCCGGAGTTGTTCCTTGTTCGTTAGGGAAGTGTTTGCCATCGTGGTCGCGGTTTGCAAGGCCAAATTGCGTGTCGACCAGGACAACGTCTCGGGAGCCCCAACTAAGAGTTGAGAGCGTAGTGTAGCGCCTGGATGACCTTTTGAAAAGATGAAAGTTTTTTCAGCCGGAAGGCGCAATGTCTGTGGTAACCGGACCCGGTTACCGGCGCGACCTCAAGCGCGAAAAAAGGGGACGGGCTTCGGACCGTGCATCCAACCAATTTAAAGAATAAGGCTGAGTCGATTCACGGGAAGCTCGAGCGGGGCAGTGAATCCCGGCCAACGAGCCCGGTCAACGCGATCCTGCGTCGATCTGAAGCTGGTAGTCGGGGACGAGGCGGACGTCATTCAGCTTGCCAATCTGTCCATCCGGAGCGAATTGCGGCGGGTGCGGAAGCTCGAAGTAGACCGGCGCGTCGTTGCGCAGGGGGAGGATGCTCAACTCGAAGGTGCTGGGCCGGTCTGACTCGAGAAAGCGCCTGAGCCCGATGATCCACGGCTCTCCGTTGTAGAAGTTGTCGTCCAATAGCCGCCGGTTTGCGGAGAGGCGCGCCAAGTCGCCCTGGTAGTTGACTTCGAGGAAGAGCTCGCTGAGTCCGTTGAGGGCTCCTGCGGGAATTGTGATCTGCCACCTAGCCGCCTGCGGAAGATCGCCCGCGCCCGGTGCCTGCGCCACTCCACGAGGACGGTAGGGCAGAGGAGGGCCGAAGTTGACTGGCGGCCTGACCCCTGCGGCTTGCATGGGGCGGCAATCGATAGGGTCATCCCAAGCTGGCGCTTCAGCGGTGAAGGTGGCCGTCAGGCTGGTGACGGATGCCGCAGTCAACGGCACATCTGCTTCAAGCGCAGCGGAGGGCGGTGGTGTGACGGTAAAGTTGAATTGAGGCGTACCGCGGGAACGCAGCCAAATGCGCGCAGCCTGTGCGTCGGGATCGACAAGAAAGTCCTGATCCGTGATGAGGAGTTGATCGCGGCTGCCGAGGTGGACCTTCCAGGCATCTTCGGCCTCGTGAGCGCTCAACACCACCAGCCGAACAGAATTACCCTGGGATGAAACGAGATCGATCGAAGACTCGACGCCGGGCTGAATGCCGCTGACGTAGAGGGCGCCGGAGTCGCGGTTGATCTCTCCGCTTGAAGCCTTCACCGTGCGGATCGATTTCGTTTCGAAGGCGAATTCGGGCGGAATTCCGGGCATCGCCTCAAAGTAGATGGTGGCGGCTCCAGAGTCTTCGATTCGAGTAAACAATTGCGCAGTACTGTAGCGAATCGTGATGCCGTTGACGCGCAGGTTGAAGGGCCAGATGAAGTAAGCGCCCGAGGGCAGATCGACAGGACGGCGCGGCACAGCGAGCGTGCCGTGGGGCAGGCGGATGAGAAATTGCGCCGCCCGCCGTGCGGGCATGGAATAACCGCGCACGTAGTTATTGAAGAAGATGAATCCCGCGTCGCCGCTGGAGCGAACGGAGGCGCGAGGAACAGATAGATCGGCGGAGTTGCGAGGCAGCGACTCGGGAGCGTGCACCGTCATCGGGGCCAACTCCGCGCCGAAGTCGTTGAGGAAGTATTGCAAGACCTTGAGCTGGCGCAGAGATGTGCGCTCCTCGCCGAACTCGCCCAGCGGAGCCTGAAAGTCATAGGACTTGATGGGCAAGTCGTTAGGATAACCGGTCTCCTGCGACTCCTCGAGCGTGGAGAGCTTGCCGTCGGGATTCTCGCCTCCCTGAAACATGTAGGTGCCGTAGAGGTTCACGCCGGAGCCGAGCATGACAGGAACCATAGCCGCAATGTCGCCGGGCGCAATGACCGGGCGACGGTGGTACGTGTCCTCGATGCCGCCGCCGATCTCTGCCGTGAGGTATGGCAGTTGGTCGGGGCCGGATTTATTTGCGCCGGGTTCGCCCCGCGCGCTGTCAGTATTCACGTTGGCCGCGACGCGACTTTGAAATCGGAAGGCATAAACCTCGGCGGGAGGCAGCTTGGCGATGGAACTGTCCCACGGTGCGTCGGAATAGCCGCCGTAAACCGGAATGACGGCGCGGGGAGGCACGACGGCGTTGTCCCAGCCGGTGATGAGATAAAGCGGAACATCAAGACCGCTGGCGAGGGCGATTCTCTTCAGTTCGAGAATGTGTGCCTCGCCTGCGCCCGGCCCGCGCAAGGCGTATTCATTCTCAAGCTGAATGCCGATGACCGGTCCGCCGTCCTTCCAGAGCATGCCTTTGAGTTGCTCCCCGATCTGGCCGTACCAGGCGCGCACGCTGGCGAGATAGACGGGGTCGTTGACGCGCGTCGGGCCCTCGTTCAGGACCCAATCCGGCAAGCCGCCGTTGCGCACCTCGCCGTGATCCCACGGGCCGATGCGCGCCACCAAATACATTCGATGTTTGGCGCAGAGCTCGGCGAAGGCGCGCAGGTCGCGCTGCCCGCTCCAGTCGAAGTGGCCCTTGACCTCCTCGTGGTGAATCCAGATCACGTAGGTGGAGATGATGTCCACACCGGCGGCCTTCATCTTAAGGATTTCTTCTTCCCATTGCGCGCGCGGATAGCGGGAGAAGTGGAATTCGCCCATCACTGGAAGCCAGGGCTTTCCGTTGCGCGTGAGATAGCGGCTGTTCACGCCAAGCGTGACTCCGGAGGGGGTGGTCGCGGAGCCCTCGTCATAGCGCGCTGGCCCAGGCTCGCGATCGGGCTGGCTTGCGTCGATGCGGATCTGTGTGCCGCTCGTTTGCGCGCGCGATGGCGCGGCCGCAGAAGTGGCGGCGAGCAAAATGGCGCACGCAATAAGCAACTCTTTTGACGCGAAGAACCGGAAGCCCTTCGAGATGAATCGTATATAGGAAGACATTGCGATCGGCTCCGTGCCTGCCCGTCTTTTCAAGCGTGGCTTTGGTCCATCGCCCTCAAGAAAGACCACTTTATTCCCAACCGCCGTTCTTTGAATCCGCCGAAAGTCGGATCATGGGCAGATTTCCGGGCGATTTCATCTCTCCGGCGGAGGTCGCTTCACGGTATACTGAGCGCCGCTATGCAAAGAGCACGCGCGTTTGCGGCCTGGCTCTTTATGGGCGCGACGGGTTGTGGCCTGGCGCAGTCCGGCGCACCTGCCGGATACACGCACCATGTGTGGCAGGCTTCCGACGGGCTGCCGGAGCAAACGGTGCAGGCCTTTGCCCAAACTCCTGACAGTTTTCTCTGGATCGGCACAAGCGGCGGGCTGGTGCGTTTTGATGGAGTCCATTTCACGGTCTTCGACCGGCAAAATGCTCCTGCGCTGCATGAGAATAGCGTCTTCTGCCTGATGGTCGCCCGCGATGGCGCTCTTTGGATTGGGACCGAGGGCGGCGGGCTGGCCCGGTACGCTCATGGCGACTTTCGTTCCTGGACCGCGCGCGACGGCCTCAGCAACGACTTTGTGCGGACGCTGGCCGAGGACGCGCAGGGCAACATCTGGGCGGGCACGGATAACGGTCTACTGCGGCTGGAGGGCGACAGATTTGTGCGCATCGACGGCACAGGAAACGTGCCCACGCTGGCCGTGCACGCCATTTTCCTCGATCGCAACGGCAATTTGTGGGTAGGCGGTTCGAAGCTGCTTCGCTTAAGCGGCAAGAACGTTACCGAATACACGATGCGCGGAGAGGCCAGCCAAAACCGCGTGAAATCGATCGTGCAGACTCAGGATGGAACGATCTGGGTGGGCACGGTGTCGGGGCTCGACCGCATGGCTCCAAACCAGAAGGGATTCGATCGCGTCAGTGGAATTACCGGGACAGTGCGTATCCTGCGCCAAACTGCGGATGGCGTGCTTTGGATCGGAACCATCGGGCAGGGAGCCTTCGAATACCGGGCGGGAAGCCTGACGCAAATCACAGCTCCCGACTCGCTGCCCAGCAACACGGTGCTGAATTTATTTGAGGATGACG
>JBEKAJ010000145.1:0-8813 GCA_050018295.1 Occallatibacter sp.
TGCTCGCTCTCGATGTCGGCAACACGAATACGACGCTCGGCCTCTACAAGCTCGATGGCGAAAGGCCCGAACTCGCCGCAAACTGGCGCGTCAACACGCATCGCGCGCAAACTGTCGATGAGTATGGCGTCTTCTTCGTCAACCTCTTTGAGATGCACGGCATGGCGCCCAGCCAGGTGACGGATATCATCATCGCCTCTGTTGTTCCGCCCGTCGACTCCACGCTCCGCCAGGTCTGCGAATCCTACTTTCATGTCGAGCCGCTCTTCGTCGAGCCCGGCATCAAAACCGGCATGACGCTGCTGATCGACAACCCCAGCGAGCTCGGCGCTGACCGCATCGCCGACTGCATCGCCGCATACGAGCGCTACGGCGGCCCGTGCATCGTGGTCGACTTCGGCACGGCCACCAAATTCGAAGTCATCTCGGCACGCGGCGAGTATCTCGGCGGCGCCATCGCGCCCGGCCTGGGCCTGAGCGCCGACGCGCTCTTCAACCGTGCCGCGCGCCTCAGCCGCGTCGACATCAAGCGCCCCGACAAGGTCATCGGCACCAACACCGTCGGCCACCTGCAGAGCGGACTCTACTTCGGCTACATCGGACTTGTCGACGGCATCATTGAGCGCATCATTGCGGAACTGGGCGCCACGCTGGGCGTCGAACCCGGCAAGCCGCCGCGCGTCATCGCCAGCGGAGGCCTAGCGCGCATGATCGCCCCTGACTCGCGCTACATCCAGGAGATCGACGACCTGCTCACGCTCGACGGCCTGCGCATCCTCTTCGAGCGCAATCGCGCCGCCCGCCCCCGCGGCCGTGCTCGCTGAGGGCTCACTCCTCACAGACCAGGCAAAATCTCCTGCGCCGCCGGAATGTGCTCCCGCAAGCTCTCCACCGTCAGCTCATCGGCCTTGCGGAGGCCGGGGAAGATCACACTCCACAAACCCGCCACGGCCAGCGCGCCCAGCCCGCCAATCATCGTGGCCCGCACCGCTCCCCACCATTGCGCCGTCAGCCCGCTCTCAAATTCACCCAGCTCGTTTGACGCGCCGATGAACAGAGAATTCACCGCGCTCACCCGCCCCCGCATCTCCGGCGGCGTGGCCAGTTGCAGCAGTGATCCGCGAATAATCACGCTGATGGTGTCTGCCGCGCCCGCGATGGCCAACGACGCCAACGAGAGCCACAGTGTGTGCGACAGTCCGAACACCACCGTTGCCGCGCCGAAAATCGAAACGCAGATAAACAGCCAGTGGCCCGCGCGCCTGTGCAGGGGAAACCGCGCCATGATCAGCGACATCGTCACCGCGCCCACGGCCGGAGCCGCACGCAGCATGCCCAGCCCCCGCGGCCCCTGGTGCAGAATCTCGTGCGCAAAAATCGGCATCAGCGCGACTGCTCCGCCCAGCAGCACCACAAAGAGATCCAACGAAAACGATCCCAGCAGAATCCGCGCCCGGCGCACATACTGGAACCCGGCCAGCACCACCTTCAGCGACAGATCGCGGTGCTCCATGCGTCCCGGCCGCACGTGCAGCGACGCCACCAGCGCCAGAAACCACAGTAGCGTCCCGAGCGTGAACACATACACAATCCCCGCGCCCTCCAGCCGCGAGTTCGCCGCAATGCCCGTAAGCGGCAAAGTGAACAGCAATCCGCCCAGCGCCGGTCCGGTGATGTTGGCCAGCTGAAAGATTGCGCCGCCCCACGTCACCGCGTTCACAAAGTGAATCTCCGGTACCAAGTGAGGAATCAGCGCCGAGCTCGCTGGCGATGAAAACGCGCGCCCCGTGCCGACGAAGAACAGCACCGCGTAAATGGCGAGAATGTTCTGCGTGTTGTTCCGCGCCAGCACAACCAGCGCGCCCGTGCAGAACACCTGCAGCGTGTAGCACGCAAGAATCACGTGCCGCCGGTCGAAGCGGTCCGCAACGTGGCCCGCCGGGAGCAGAAAGATCAGGCCCGGCAGGAACAGCGCCAGTCCCGTGTAGCCTAGGTCGATGGCGCGGTGCGTGATGGAGTACACCTGCCACGCCACCGCAACCGACTGCGCTTCTGCGCCCAGAATCACGGCCACGCGCGCTAGTTGGTACCGCCTGAAGTCGCGGAAGGCAAAGGCCTCAAGGCCGCGGCGGGGTTGCGGGGAAACCGGCGTCATCGTCTGCTCTCAGGTTAACCCGACGCGCGTGCCCGCCGCCGCTCCGCCGAATCATGAAACAATAATCCAGTAGGCTCTATGACCGACGAACCCGCTCCGACTGAACCCATCCAAAACCAAGGCTTGGACGACGAGCCAGAGTCCGCTGCGGAGATAGCCGCCACGCCCACAGAAGAGCAAGGACCAGACAGCCAGTCCGTCAGTTCCGAAAAACTCAGCGACGAACTCGCACGCAGCACGTCCGATGAAGACCAAAGTCCGGACGCCGAGTCCGCTCCTGTCGAAGAGCCTGCCGAGTCATTCGCCGACGCGCTCTCTGCCTTCGAGCGTTCGCACACGCATCGCGTCGAGACAAAGCAGCTTCAGGGCACGGTCGTCTCGCTCACTGCCGATCAGGTTGTCCTCGACGTCGGCTACAAGATGGAAGGCGTTTTGCCGCGCTCGGCCTTCCCTGACAATGCCGACGGCATCAATCCCGGCGACAGCTTCCCCGTCTCGATCACCGGCCGCAATGAGGAGGGCTATTACGCGCTCTCGCGCCACCGCGTCGCGCAGCCCCGCGACTGGTCGGCCCTCGAGCACGCATTCGCCGAGAAAATCGCCGTCGCGGGAACCGTCACCGCTGTCATCAAGGGCGGCCTCAGCGTCGACGTCGGTGTCCGCGCCTTCATGCCCGCCAGCCGCAGCGGCACGCGCGACGCCGCAGAGCTCGAAGCCCTTGTTGGCACTGAGATCACTTGCCGCATCACCAAGCTCGACGTCACAGATGAAGATGTTGTGGTTGATCGCCGCGTCGTCCTCGAGGAGCAGGCTCGCGGGGAGCTCGCCGGCCGCCGCGCCGCGCTCAAGCCCGGCGACACCGTCTCCGGCACGGTCCGCACGCTCATGCCCTACGGCGCGTTTGTTGAAATCGAGTCCGGCCTTGACGGCCTTCTGCACATCTCCGACATCTCCCGCGCCCGCGTCGTCAAACCCGAGGACGTACTCTCCATCGGCGAGCAACTCACGCTGCGCATCCTCAAAATCGATCCCGAGACCAACAAGATTTCGCTTGGCCTCAAGCAGCTACAGCCCGAGCCGTGGGAGACCGCAGCCGATCGCTTCGTGCCAGGCCAGCGCATCAACGGCGCTGTCACGCGCCTCACTGACTTCGGCGCATTCGTTGAGCTAGAGCCAGGCCTCGAGGGCCTCATTCACATCTCGGAGATGTCGTGGGCCAAGAAAGTCCGCCACCCGTCCGACCTGCTTCGCGAGGGCGACCGCGTTGACGCCGTCGTTCTCTCCGTCAAGCCGCCCGCGGGCAGTGAGCAGGGCCGCATCTCTCTCGGCCTCAAACAAACGCTCGCCGATCCCTGGCTCGAAGTCGAGCGAAAATTCCCCGCTGGCTCCGAGATCGAGGGCCCGGTCACGAAGATCATGAACTTCGGGGCCTTCGTTCAAATCGCCGAGGGCGTCGACGGCCTCGTACACGTCAGCGAGATCGTCGCCGACCGCCGCATCAACCATCCGCGCGACGTCGTGCACGAAGGCCAGCGCGTCAAAGCCGTCGTCCTCGCCGTTGACCAGGAAAAGCGCCAGATCAAGCTCTCAATGGAGCAGTTGATTTCCACCAGCATCGACGAGTACATCGCCGAGCACAAAGTGGGTGACACAGTCTCCGGCCGCGTTGTCGAGCTCACGGCTTCCGGGGCAATTGTTGAACTTGGCGAAGGCATCCGCGCCGTCTGCCGCGCCGCTTCGGCCGCCAGCGCACCGTCCGCGCCAGCTGTGCCCGCGCAGTCCTCCTCCGCCGCGCCGGACCTCTCGCAGATCTCTTCCATGTTGAAAGCCCGCTGGAAAGGCAACTCACCGGCGCCCTCAGCCCAGCCCGACCCCCTCGCTGAAGGCCAGGTCCGCACCTTCAAAATCACAGGGCTCGACGCCGACTCAAAGAAGATCGAAGTGGAGCTTGCCGCAGGCTAAAGATACACCTCATCCACATAGCACCAGCGCCAATCCTCGCCGCGCTCGGCCGACTGGATCAGCGGATGCTTTGTCTCATGGAAGTGCGCGCGCGCGTGCCGGTTCTTCGACGAGTCGCAGCAGCCCACATGCCCGCACTCCAGGCACATGCGCAGGTGCACCCACGTGTCGCCCATCTTCAGGCACTCCTCGCAGCCCTTCGTGTCCGGCTTCACGCCCTTTTTGATCGTTGACCCGTGCGTGCATTGCCCTGCCATCTGTGACCTCCATTTGGGGAATTCCCGAGTCTCTAAATCTCTAACGTTTCACCGCCAAGCATCCCGAGCTCTAGCCCTGCGGGGGCGCCCACGGATCGTACGTGCCTATGCTCCACGAGTGTCCCTCGGGATCCTTCACGGTAAACTCGCGGCTCCCATAGCCAGTGTCCTTCAGCGGCCGCACAACTACTGCTCCTGCAGCCTGAGCCCTTGCGAACGCCGCATCCACATCCGCCACCACAATGTACGCACTTCGTGTCTCCACTCCGCCCAGCTCATCCGGAGCCTTGAAGCCGCGCCCGTACTGATCGTTTCTGGCCGAACCCAGCATGATCATCCCTCCGCCCAGCGCCAGCTCAGCGTGGGCGATGCTTCCGTCGGGGCCTTGATGCACAGCGTGGCGTTCAAAGCCAAACACCTGACAAAGCCAGTCGATCGCTGCGGGAGCATTTCGGTAGCGCAGCGCAGGCATCACGGTGCTGCGGGATTCAGCCATGGGAAACCTCCGGGGCTAGACTAACGCTGACCGATCCAGTCAGGCAATCGCTCTGTTTCGCCGGCCGCTCCGCTATCCTTTCCCCAATGCCTCTTCCCGCGCGCGACGCCCAGCTTGTCCAGACAATCGACGCCTCGCTCGCCGATGCCGCACGCCGCGCCGGGGACCTCCTTGCCTGCCGCATCGGCTGCACGCAATGCTGCCACGGCGCCTTCGTCATCAACGCTGTCGATGCCGCTCGCCTCCGCGAGGGAATGTCCACCTTGCGTGCCGCAAATCCCGCGCTCACCGCCGCAATCGAGCTCCGTGCCCACGCTTGGCTCGCCGAGCATCGCGCCGGCTTCCCCGGCAATTGGGAGACCGGCATCCTTGGCGCATCCGGCGCCGATCAGGCTCAATTTGAAGACTTCGCCAACGATGCCGCTTGCCCCGCGCTCGACCTCGTCACCGGACGTTGCGACGTCTACCAGTGGCGTCCCATGACCTGCCGCATCTTCGGCCCGCCTGTTCGGTCCGTCAACGAAAACGGCGCCGAAGGTCTCGGCCATTGTGAGCTCCGCTTCATCGGCGCAACTCCAGAGCAGGTCGCCGCCTGCGAGATGCCCGTCCCGCACGAGCTCGAATCGGAACTCCTCGATGAGATCGGATCGAAAATCGAAACCATCGTCGCGTTTGCGCTCATCAGGTGAGCCATCAGCGCGATAAACTGATCTTTGCCGCCCCCCATGACAACGCGTCCCTGCTGGGTCGAGATTCGCACCCGCGCTCTTGAAGCGAACTTCCGTTTTCTCGCCGGCCTCGCCGCGCCTCACGCGGAATTGCTCGCCATTGTCAAAGCCAACGCCTACGGCCACTCGCTTGCTCTCTGCGCTCCAGCGGCAATACGCGCCGGCGCAAAGTGGCTCGGCGTCACCAGCGTGGAAGAAGGCATCGTCGCGCGAGCGCTCTGTCCCGAGGCTCGCGTTCTTGTTATTGGCGGCGTCTTTCCCGGGCAAGCCGCGGCCGCCATTCAGTTTCAACTCACTTCTGTCACCTGGGAGACCTGGCAGCTCGACGAACTTGTCACAGCCGCCCGCTCAGCAGGAGCGCAGGCAGGCTCTTTGCCCATTCACCTTGAAATCGACACCGGAATGAGCCGCCAGGGCGCAAGCCCCAACGACCTCGCCGCCATTCTCGCGCGCTTCGGACCCGGCTCGCCGTTTCGGCTTGAGGGCGTCATGACACATCTCTTCGCCGCCGACGAGGCAGACGGCCAGGTAACGCAGGAGCAGCTCGCGCGCCTTGACGAGGCCATGAGCCGCATCTCCGCCGCTGGCCTCTTTGCCGAGTGGCTCAACGTAGGCGCATCTGCCACGCTGCTCGCCGGCCAGGCCCGTGTGGTTGCCGATCTGGCCGCGCGTCACGGCATGAAGGCCATGCTGCGTCCCGGCCTCGCGCTCTACGGTCTTGTCCCGCGCTTCGATCCCCCGTTCGGCCCGCCCGGCGAGCCGTCCTCTCTCGCCGAGCCGCCTTCGCTCGCGGCCGCGCGCGCCGCGCTCCAACCTGTGCTCACCTGGAAGGCCTCGGTCGCCGGCGTCCGCTCAGTCGCCGCGGGCGCAACTGTCGGTTACAACGCCACCTTCGTGGCCACTGAGCCCATGCGCCTCGCGCTCGTCCCCGCCGGATACGGCGACGGCCTCACGCGATCTCTCGGCAACCGCTTCAATCTTTTGGTGCGCGGCCAGCGCGCGCCGCTCGTGGGCCGTGTCAGCATGGACCAGATTGTTCTCGATGTAACCGAGATTCCCGGCGTCGAGCCGGGCGACGAGGTGGTGATTCTCGGCACGCAAGGCGCCGAATCCATCACCGCCTTCGACCACGCCGATGCCGCGGGCACCATCCCATGGGAAGTTTTCACACGCATCGCCGCACGCGTCCCGCGCATCGCAGTGTAAGCGCCGAAGCTCTGAACCCAACTTTGATGATTTAGCTTGCTACCGATTCCGGCGCGGCTGCGCAAAGTCCCGCCGCGCACTGCACGGCGTCGATCATCGCCTCGGTCCCGATGCAGGAGTTCATCAGCATGTGATAAAGCCCGCGCGAGCACCATTCCTGCTGATAGAACTTGCGGATCACCGCGGCGCGGCGCCGGTCGAACGCCGCCAGATGCTGCTCCGCCTGTTGCGCATGTTGCGGAAACGCGCGCGTAAACCAGTCCTTCCTGGCGCTGGCCGTGGCGTAGACAAAGATATGGAAACAGCCCGGCTTTCCGGCGAGTGCGCACGCCGCCCCGCGCCCCACCAGCACGCAGTTGCCCTCTTTGGCCGCATCCAGAATCTGCTGTTGGATCAGTTCGAGCATCCGATGCGAATCGACGGGGTGCTCCTCGCCGCTCGGCGCCGGCGCGTACACCGGATCCTCCCAGAAGACCTTGCCGTAGCGGTAGTACCACGGGTCCAGCCGCTCGTCGAGATTTGCCGCCAGCGCCGGGTCCACGCCGGCCATGCACGCCGCGTTCTCCACCAGCTCCGAGTCCAGCAGCCGCCAGCCCAGGCGCTTGGCCAGATCGTGCGCAAACTCGCCGCCGCGCGAGCCGTACTCGCGCTCCACGGTGATCACCTTCACCGGCGCATGCATCATCACCGCGATTGACCCCCGGGGGAAAGACCCCCTGCGCAGGAGCATACAACGATGGGAATCAAATGCAAAATAGGCGCGAGAGGAATCACCCTCCCGCGCCCGCTTGAGTCTTTCGTTTCAGCCGCCGAAACTACTGGGTTACCGGCTGCTGCGGCAGCGCCTTATTGCTCTTCAGGTGCGGAGCCTTGGGCGCTGCCGGCGCGTTTGCCGCATTCGGCGCGGCAGGCGCCGCCGCGGGGAACGCCGATCCCTTCTTGATGTGCAGATCGCCGTTACTTGTGTTCAGCACGATGTGCGCCGCGCCCGATCCGATCTTCCCGCTCACCGTTTTGTCTTCATCGCCGCTCACCGTCAGCCCGTAGTCCGTCACAATGTCTCCATTGTGCGTCTGCCCGCTCACCGTCGCCGAGGCATCCGGAGGCAACGTCAGCTCCACGTCGCCTTTGTTGTTCTTGGCTTCAACGCCGTAAGCTCCGGCCGGCTCCACGCTGATAGTTCCGTTACTGCTTTCAACGTAGCTATCGCCATAAATCTCGCTCAGGTCGATGTCCTTTGAGCGCGTCACCACGTGGACCGGCCCCTTGGCATCGCTCACCCGCAGGTTGTCGGAATCCATGGTCATGTCGCCGGGAAGGCTCGCAATTTGCACATCGGTGTACGGTGTGTGGAGAGTTAGCTGCGCCCCGGCGTTTTCGATGTGCACCTCGCCGAAGATCGCGCCATTTAGAGAGATCTTTCCTTGAATCTCAGACAGGGTGATGTCGTTGCAGGTTCCGGCGGCGCTGATGTCGCCGTTGATCTGATGCGCTGAGAAATCGTGTTTGTCATTGGAGAAATGCATCGTCACCGGGCCCGAAATGGAGTCAAGGTGCGTATCGCCGTGCCCAGCGATCACATCGATTCCCGCGCCCATCCCCGACGCAGTCACATCCCCTTTGCCCGCATTCACCGTCACCGTCGCAGTCCGCGGCACTGTCACCGTCAGGTTCACGCGGCCGTGGTCGTTGCCACTTGACTGCACCAGCACCGCCGTCCCGCTCACGGTCACGTGCGCGGCTTCGCTGTCGAAGATCTTCGTCGCCCCGGAGTCGGAGTCGGCATACGCCATCTCGTGTGCCTGCACCTGCAGGCTGGGCTGGTCGCCCGCGGTAATGCTCACGTCCCCGCGCGGATTGGTGATTTGAATCGACGCATTCGCCGGAATCGGCCTGTTGTCCACCGCCTGATCGCTGTCGTGCTCCGGCAGCCCGAAGAAATTGAAGAGGTCGCCGTCTCCATTCCACCCGCCCATGAATGGTTGCATGTGGTGCCATCCCGCCGCGCA
>JBEKAJ010000146.1:0-8722 GCA_050018295.1 Occallatibacter sp.
AGTTTCGGAGTATCTATGGAAGCTCGGCGGCAAGCTGATTCGGCGGAGTCTAATCCTGCCGCGGTGGCTCGATCTTCGGCTGCGCAGCCTCAAATACCTGCTGCTCGCTTTCTTCCTGTTCGTTGTCTTCACCATGTCCGCGCAGGAACTGGGCGATTTTCTTGCGTCCCCTTTCGGCGTCATTGCAGACGTCAAGATGCTCAACTTCTTTCGTTTTATCGGTACATTGGGAATCGCGGTGATTGCAACACTCCTGGTGCTGTCAGTCCTGATCCAGAACTTCTGGTGCCGCTTTCTCTGCCCTTACGGCGCGCTGATGGGGATCGTCTCAACTTTGAGCCCGATCAAGATCCGCCGCGATGCGCAAGCCTGCATCGATTGCGGCAAGTGCAACAAGGCCTGCCCGTCGCATCTGCCCGTAGACAGTCTGGTGCAGATCCGTTCCGTAGAGTGCACCGGCTGCATGGAGTGCGTGACTGTTTGTCCGGCGCAAGATGCACTGCAGCTCTCACTGCCACCGCGCAGGTTCCGGACTCCTCAAAGCCCGGCGCCTGAGGAGACTGCGGCCCGCTGGCGGTACCGCGCAGTAAGTCCTCGCCTTGCGGCCGCAATGCTTGCCCTCCTGTTTTTCGGATTGATCGGCGCGGCACGCGCCACCGGCCATTGGCAGACCGAGATTCCTCGGGGGGTTTACCTGCGGCTGGTGCCCGACGCGAACAGCTATGGCCACTGACCATCCGCTACTGCTCTGCCGTCAGCAGAGCGCTCAGGCCGTCCTTGTCTATCAGTACGATCTGTCGTGCGTCTACTTCGAGCAGGCCCTCGGCCTGTAAGCGCATCAGGTTGCGAGAGATCAATTCGCGGACCGTTCCCAGCTGACTGGCCAGCTCCTGATGGCTGACTGGCAACTGAAACTCAATTCCGCGCGCGGTCTGTTTGCTCTCGGTTTCCGCGAGGCGCAGAAGCACTGAGATAAGCCGCTGGCGAATGGTAGTGAACGATAGCTCTTCGATGATGCCCACCAGCCTTCGCAGCCTCGCGCCCACCACTGCCAGCATCTTGAGCGCCACCTCGGGGTGGTCCATGCAATAAGCGTGAAAATCCTGGCGTGAAATGAAAGCGATCTCAACGTCCTCAACCGCGATCGCAGAGGCCGGGTAGCGGCCCCATCGAAGACCGGCAGCTCCGCCACCGACTCGCCCGCCTGGTTCATGGCGAGCACCTGCTCACGCCCATTGGCCGAAGTCTTGAAGATGCGCACCTTGCCGCGTACGATGATGTGCAGTCCATGGCAGGGATCATCCTCAGAAAACAGCAGTTCCCCGCTCCGGAATTGCCTGCGCACGGTCCGTGCCGCCAGCCATTGGAACTCCTCACGAGAGAGGCTTGAAAGCAGCGCTGTTTTCTCCAGAGCCGCGGCCAGATCGATGCGTCCATTGTCCATGCAGAAAAGTCTAGCAGCGCAGCCAATATCGAGCGCCGCCGATTGGTCGCTTTTTGTGACTAAAGTCGCTGCGCTTTGCCCGCAGACCTTCTAAGGTGCCCAAAGGAGTCAAACATGATCGCTGCTACAAAGACCGTTCGTGAGATTGCCCTTGAGCAACCCCATTCCATTCGCGTCTTCGAGCTTTTCGGCATCGACTACTGCTGTGGCGGGCGCAAATCTCTTGCCGAAGCCTGCATCGCCCGTGGTGTTTCCGTCGACGCAGTCCAGGCAGCGCTCGATTCCGCGGCAAACGCCGCCGCGTCTTTGCCGGTCGACTGGTCGCAGTCCCCGTTGCAGGCGCTCATCGAGCATATTGTAGCGACACATCATTCGTATGTGAAGGCGGAACTTCCGCGCCTGGCGGCGCTGGCGCAGCGAGTCGTCAATCGTCATGGCGATACGCAGCCCCATTTGCCCGCTCTCCAGAAAATAATCGCGCAACTGGATCACGAGCTGACCCACCATCTCGCAAAAGAAGAAAACGTCCTGTTTCCCTACGTTGCCGTCCTCGAAGCCGCAATGGCCTTTGGTGGCGCGATTCCCGATGCATGCTTCGGCACCGTGGCCAACCCCATCGCGATGATGACCAGCGAGCACGATGCCGCGGGCGCACTCCTTGCCGATATTGACCGCTTGAGCGATCACTTCACCACGCCCGCCGGCGCCTGTCCCACCTATCATGCCTTCTACGACGGCCTGAAGGAATTTGAACAGGACCTTCACCAGCATATTCATCTGGAAAACAATATTCTGTTTCCCCGCGCGATCCTTCTGGAGGCCGCCACCATGAGCGCGGCGACGTAAGGCACGGATGTTATCTTCACGGCAACCGTGCCAGACGTTTTGAAATGCGGAATGTGACGGACATGAGACCGAAGTGTGTATTTGCCGCTGACCCCATCCGACCTGTGAGTGATCGATGGCCAATTCTAATGCGCGCGGCCGGGGAGAACGAAGTGCTGTGAGCAGCGCGGCTCGTAGGAGTCTCCGGGCATTTTGATGGGGCTGTCGAATGGCGCCGGCTTGCCGTCGATCAGGCGCTGCGAGTAGAGGGCGCGGGCCCCGCAACTGCAGTAGGCCATGCACTCAGTAATGCTGCCGCCGTAGGCGTTCACCAGCCAGGTGAGGTTGAGCATCTCGCCGAAGGGCATGGCGCGGAAGTCAAGATCGAGCCCGGCGACCAGAACGTCGTGACCGGCGTCGAGCAGGTGCTTGACGAAGAGGAAGAGCTGATCGACAAACTGGCCTTCGTCGATGGCGATGCACTCAACGCGTTTGCCGATCTTCTGCTCGGTATCGCGTATCGAGCGCAGCACCTCCCACGGGTCGCTGGTCTTGAATTCGACGGCGCTCATTTTGCCGCCGCCGTTGGGATTGCGGCTTTCGACGACGCCGGGACCACCCTTAGTGTCGTCACTGGGCTTGAGCACCATGACGTATTGCTTGGCGTACTGACGGCGCATATCGGCGCGGCGCAGCAGCTCCGCGGTTTTATTGCTGCGCATAGGTCCCATCATGAGTTCGAGCTTGCCTTGCACGTGCACATCTCCTTCGTTGAGCCGAAAGCGGCTTCAGAACTCAAAAGCGCGGAGCGCCTTCCGGCTTTTCATCATAACGCGGCGGAGAGATCGAATGCGGCAGTGGGCTAGCGAAGTTTGAGACAGCTTTTCCACTCACTCTGGAAAATGGGCCGTGACTTACGGACGATTAACTACGCTGTGACTTATCTTTCGATGGCTCTTAATTGGGCGTCCACCGCGGCCTTCATCACGCCGCAATCGCCGAAGAAACGGACGAGATCGCCCGAGAGGGATGTGGGTTCGCCGGTAGCGACAGTCCCACGCTCTGCAGAGCGACGCGCAAAGGCCCGGTCAGCGCTCGCTGGGGGAATCGACGTCATGCGCATCGCGCCGCCGCCCTGGGCATCGAGGATAAGGGAAGTGAGCTTGCGCGCCAGCGGCAGCGGGAAACTTTCCGAGACGAAGACCAGCTTGCCCCGAGTAGTGATCACGACCGGGCCTTCGTCGGTGGAGAAAAGCTGCTCGACCGATCCGTCATCGGCAGGAGCGGAGAGATCAGCGGAGGTCTGCAACTGAACGCTCGAGTATTTGCGGGCGAGATTCTTTGAGTAGAGCTTGGTGAAGACCTGCGCGGAGTCGGCGTTTTTCCAGACTGAAAGGTAAAAGAGGCCGATGGATTTGGTGCTGGCCTGCTCCGCGGGGGTGGTGGCGCTGCGCAACTGGCCGGCCCAGTAGAGCCCGCCATCCCAGGCCGGGGTCAGGTCGCGGGAAGCGTTGTTGCCGCCGAAGAGCTCGGTGATGATGTGCACGTCGAGCTCGCCGATCTGGCCGATGTCGTAAGGCGCGTAAAGCGGATCGACGAGTGGATGAATGTTCGGCAGCAGGGGAATCGCGGGGATTTTTTTCTGCTCATAGACGCGCGGATTGATGATCTCCCAGCTCGACGTGGGCGGGCGGTCGAGCGCGCCGGCAAAGGCTGCGGTCTGACCCTGATCCATCCAGATGTCCTGCTCGAAGCTGAGGCCCTCGCGGTAGGGGAAGAGCATCGATTCCGAGAGCAGAAGGGGCGCGCGGGCCATTACGGGTGAGTCTTCGGTGGAGTTCATCTGCGACCGGACGACATCGAGCACCTCGGGATCCTTGACGAGGCTCTTGCCCAGCGGCTTGAGAATGTAGTCCATCATCACGGCCGTGGCTTGACCCTCCGCCACTGCGTCGCGCGCCGTGTCCATCTCGTCGCGGGCCAGATGATCCTGATCGCCCGCCGCATCGTGCGAGACGTCGTCGGGAGTTTGGTCGTCCCATTTTTCCAGGTCGGCGTGCTGATCCTGGAGCGCGTGGGTCAGCTCGTGGGCCATCACCGGCTTTTGCTCTTCGGGATCGACCCAATCAAGCAGGTTGACGGTCTTGGTTTTGGAGTCGTAGTAGGCCTCGATCTGTTCTTTCAAGAGCGCCAGCAGAAAAGGCTTAAGCTCGAAGTCGCGGTCGAGCAGGCCGAATTTCTTGAGCACGATCTCGTCACGCTGCAAGCGCTTGGCGCCCTCGTCTTCGTTGAACTTCTCGTCGAGATAACTTTCTACAGCAGTGCGGGTGATGAGGGTGCGCTTGACGGTGCTTTTGACGGGCAGGCCGGTCTCCTGGGAGGAAAATTTGATGAGCTCGTCGACAAGGGCGAAGAGTTGCTGGGCCTGCTCGGGCGTAATCTTTGTCGCGGATTTTGTGTTTTGACTGTTCGCGGAGGGCTTTGCTGCTGCTGCGGGCGGAGCCGGCTGGGGCGCGGGAGCAGACTGCTGTGACCATGCGGCCGTCGTGGCCGCCAGGCAGAGCAGGAGGGCTGGGACTCCCCGACGCCGGATCTGGAACGATTTCGCTTGCTGATTCCTCATCAATTCTGCCTATGGTTCTCCCTCTGGGATTGGGTGCAATTCCGGGTTCCCGGGCCAGAATTCCAGCTTTTCACTTCAAGGCTATAATCAGGATGCGGTTTGACGCCAAGTTTAGAGAGAAAATCCTGCGCCGGACCGCGGAAAACTTCCCATGTCTGAGACCGATCTAGCCCAAAACCTGCAGGCCACCGCGCTGGCCGCCATGCTCGAGTCCGGACGGACGCCGCACGAACTCACCGTTTACCGTGGGGTATTGACCCCACGAGAGTTGGACGCGCCGGAAGTGGAAACGGCGGCGCTGGCCTTCGGGGCTGCCATCCACGATCTGGGCTGGATGCGCCGAGTGGCCGTCCGCGGGGCCGACCGCTTCCGCTGGCTGAGTGGGATGGTGACCAACACCGTCAACGACCTCTTTCCCAACACCGGCGCCTGGAACCTGGTGCTGAACGCGCAAGGCCACATTCAGGGCGACCTGACTGTGTGGCGAGGCGGCGAGGAGGCCTCGCCGCAGCGTCGGATTCCTGCGGGCCCTACGTCGTTGGTTGGCGACCGCTTGCTGGGGACGCCGTTTGCCGGCGAGTCCGAGCTGGAGCTGGAGATTGCGGCCGATCAGTTCGAAAAACTGCTGGCCCACTTGAACAAGTTCATCATCATGGACGATGTGGAGCTGGTTCCGCTCGGAGAAGAGCAGGTGGGAGAGGCCGGCTCGGAGACGGCAGTCGGACTGACTGGACCGCAGGCCGGGGAGGTGCTGGAGCGCGTGGGACTGCCGGTGATTGGAAGCGCGATGGCCGGAACCAGCGTGAATTGGAACGGCTGGGACGTGAGAATTCTGCGCAGCTACGGCGTGTTGGCGCAGCACTATGAGTTCTGGCTGCCGTCGGCCGGGCTGGCCAAGGTATGGGGGTGCCTGCGCACGGGCGGAGCTACGCCCGTCGGCTGCGCATCGCTTGAGGCGTTTCAAATCGCCGAGGGGATTCCCGCATACGGGATCGACATGGTGGAGCGCGACCTGCCGCAGGAAACATCGCAGGTGCGGGCGCTGCACTTTGCCAAAGGCTGTTACCTGGGCCAGGAGATTGTGGAGCGCATCCGGTCGCGCGGCAACGTGCACCGGCATCTGCGGCCGCTCGAGCTTTCGGGCCCTGTGCCCCAGAATGGCGCGGAGTTGACGATCAAAGTCGGGGCTGCCGCCGGGGATGGAACTGCTGCCGGGCAGATTACCAGCGCAGCGGAGTTGGCGCTCACCGCCGGACGCCGCGTTTTTGCGCTGGGCACGATACGTTCGGAGGCTGAGGCGCGCAGCCAGGTCTTCGGTTACAAGGCGGGAGCTCTCGAGGGAACGGCGCGCATTCTGGAAGCCCCGCCAAAGCTGGGCGAGAAACGGTTGTAGCAACGCGAGGAAAGACAGGCGGGCCGCCGCGCCAATGAGCGAAGCGGGTCTGGATGGAGGGACACGGCGGAGCAATTGGCCGTGGGGATGAGAAACTGAAGATATGAGCGATACGCCAAAGTTCGAAGTGATCGACCGCCGCAAGATCAAGGCGGAGGAAGAGAAGGATAACGCGCATCCGGCGCCTGAGGAGCCGGTACAATCGGCTCCGGCGGCCCCGGCAGAGCCTACCCCTGGCCCGCGCCTGGTGGTGAATGAAGCGCGGCGCGAGGAGGCAAAGGAAGCTGCACCGGCAAAGGAAGAGCCGGGGCTGATGGACGAATTGCCACCTGCGCCGACCGCCGCGGAGAGTCACGAGCAGAAGGCCGCGTACGATGCGTCAGCGCAACGGCTGGAGGATTTGATTCGCGCCCAGAATCCTGCCGCCGGTCCGCAGCCGCCGATGGGATTTGAGCACCTGGTGCAACAGTTCTACGTGACGGCGATGCTGCAGATGGGGGCCGGCACGCAGGACGGCCAGCGCCCCCGGGTGGACATCATGGGCGCGCGAGCAACCATCGATTTGCTGGGGATTCTGGCGGAAAAGACACGGGGAAACCTGACTCCCGACGAAGATCGCATGCTGCAGACCGTGCTCTTCGAGGCGCGAATGGCCTTTTTGGAGCTGACCAGTATGATGAGCGCGCCCAGCGTGCCGCCCCCGCCACCGGCGAAGAAGTGACAGAAACAGCTTCTAGCTACTAGCTTCAAGCTCCTAGCTTTCAATTGTTGACCGGAAACTCAATCATCATCGGCATCACGTCGTAGGGGAGCTGCATGAAGAAGCGCATAGTGCTCACCATCTTCGCCTCGGTGCAGATTTTAGGGTTTTTGTGCTTTTGGTTCTCGCATCATCCTTATTCGTCGGCTGGCGCGTTGCTCTGGGGGACGGGATTCATCACACTGTTTCCCGGAGACTTTTTGGGAAGCTGGCTAATCGAGAAATTGTTCTGGAAAAATCATCTATGGGGGGTCGTAACAGACCTGCTCACCGTGATGGCTGTTATTGCCATCAATTCAATTGTCTGGTTCGCGGTGGTGAGAACCTTTCGGCTCATCATCAGCACGGTGCGGTCTGTAACTAGGAGCTAGAGGCTAGGAGCTAGAAGCTGGCAGCCTGAAATGCAAGGTATGCTCACATTTCTGGGAACGGGAACCTCGATGGGGGTTCCGACGCTGGCCTGCGAGTGCGCAGTGTGCACGTCGCCGGATCCGCACGACCGCAGGCTGCGGCCCTCGGTGCTGCTTCGCTGGAAGGAACCCTCAACCGAAACCGAGCGAATTGTCGTGATCGATACCGGCCCGGACTTCCGCGAGCAGGCGCTGCGCGCGAGGCTGACGCATGTGGACGCCGTCTTCTATACGCACGCGCACGCCGATCATATTCTGGGGATGGATGATCTTCGCCCGTTGAGCTTTATTGCCTTAAAGAGGGGCGGACCGATTCCGCTCTATGCCGATCGCGAGGCGGCTGAGGTTCTCAAGCGCACCTTTGCCTACACGTTTTCACCGCAGGCTACTTATCCCACGCGTGCGCGCGTGGAACTCATCCCGCTTGGCGAGCGCAACCTGGTGCATGGCGTCGATTTCGTGCGCATTCCGCTGTTGCACGGCGAGCAACCAATCTCGGGTTATCGCATTGGCAACGCAGCTTACATGACCGATGTGAGCGCGATTCCAGAGGCAAGCTTCGCGCTGCTGGAGGGCGTTGAGGTACTGGCGATCTCGGCGCTGCGCCACGCGCCCCACCCCAGCCACTCCACCGTGGAGCAGTCGCTCGAATGGTCGCGGCGCATCGGCGCCAAGCAAACGTGGTTCACGCACATCGCCCACGAGCTGGGCCATGAGGAAACCAACCGCACCCTGCCTGCGAACGTGAGCCTGGCATACGACGGGCTGAGCGTGCCCGTGACGCTATGAGCCGGGAGCCAATCCACGCCGCAAGCCAAGCGTCGCCGGGCGGCGTCGCGTTTGCGGTGTTTCGCTCTCTCGAAGAGATCCCGGCCGGGTTTGGTCCCGCAGTAGCGGCTGTAGGCAACTTCGACGGTGTGCACCGGGGGCATCGCGCGATTCTTGCCGCCGTGGCAGCCGAGGCGCGGAAGACGGGCGCGCGGGCCGTCGCGATTACTTTTGATCCGCACCCGGAGCAGTTTCTTCGGCCCGCGCAGGCGCCCCAGCTGATCACGCCTTTGGCCGAGCGGTTGCGGCTGCTGGCTGAGACCGGGATCGACGCGGTTCTCGTGCTCAGATTCGACCGAGAGCTGGCCAGCCTGTCTCCCCGCGAATTTGTGCAGCAGATTCTGATTGCGGCGCTCGGCGTCCGCAGAATGCACGAGGGGCAAAACTTCCGCTTTGGACACGGCGCCACTGCCGGCGTGCGGGAGCTGGCTGCGATGGG
>JBEKAJ010000147.1:0-10434 GCA_050018295.1 Occallatibacter sp.
GGGACCCTCTACGGCTCGCTCGACCGCATGATGCGCGACGGGCTGGTCGCCGAATCGGGCATGTCGGACGACGAGCGCCGCCGCTATTACTGCTTGACCGCACCGGGCCGCCGCGCACTCGCAGCAGAGCTTCGGCGCCTCGATGCCGCTGTGAAATCCGCCCGGTCGCTCGGCCTGTTTCCCAACAGGAGCCGCTCATGACACCCGATCGCATCGAACGGATTTACTCAAATGCACTCCGGCTTTACCCCAAACGTTTTTGGACTTCGTACGGGTCCGTTATGCTCCAGGCGTTCCGAGATACGCGCGCCGATCGATCTCTCTCGCACGGAGCTGTGGCCCGCACAATCTTCAAGGATCTTGTTATTTCGCTCGTAAAGGAGCATCTCGCCATGCTGCGCGAAACCTTTGGCCGTCCCGCATTGCTCTTCAACGCCTCTGTCCTGGCGGGAATCTCCACGATCCTCGCATTGGCGCTCTATGCAATTCCGCAACAGGTGCTCCGGCAAGGAGCAAATGATCCGCAGATCGCGATGGCGACTGACCTCGCCGTCTACCTCAATCAATATGGCGTCACCGACGGCCTCAGCCAGGGCGTGTTGACCGCGCGCGGCGGCGGGATCGTCGACATGGCGAAGAGCTTGTCTCCGTTTCTGATTGTCTACGACGATGAGGGTCGCGCTCTAGGCTCAACCGGGCAGCTTGACGGGCAGACGCCCGCCCCTCCCCAAGGCGTCTTCGACTATGTGCGCGCCCACGGCGAGGAGCGAGTGAGCTGGCAGCCCATCCTCGGAACCGGACGCGGAGTTCGCATTGCGGCCGTCGTCGAGCGCGTCAGCGGAAATCAGCCCGGATTTGTTCTGGCCGGACGTTCTTTGCGCGAAGTCGAGGCCCGCGAGGCGCAGGTGGAACACATGGCCGGGCTGGCATGGACGGGAATGTTGGCGTTGATTCTGTTTGGAACCGCTGCTTTTGGCTGGTTCACGCGCCCGAAGATCGCGTGACGTTTTTCGTTGCGCGGCTCACGATTTGCTAATCTTGGCGCAGCATGAACAAATCAGCTCGACTGCTTGCCGTCCTTCTTCTCTGCTCTTTGCAACTGCTTGCGCAAAAGAAAGCTCAGCCCAGGGCCGTCCGTTTTCAAGGCGCGGCACAATATTCGCAGGATGAATTGCTCGCGGCCGCCGGCATCAAACCGGGCGCGCGCCTGAACGCCAGCGACGTAAAAGCGCACGCCAAACAGCTCAACGATACGGGCTTTTTTGCGGTGGTCAAATTCGGCAACGACAGCAAGGGCCTTCTTTTCACGTTGACTCCCGCGAGCCAGTTTTACCCCATGCATCTCGACAATCTGCCACTCAGGCCCGGCAAAGATCTCGATGACAAAATCCATGCGCGCTTCCCGCTGTATCACGGTCTTCTGCCCGCCAGCGGCTCTACGGACGATGGAATCTGCCAGATGCTTGAAGAAATGCTGGCGGAGGAAAGCGCGAAGACGACGGTAAAAGCGAGTCTCACCAGCGACGTGGGCCCCAAAAAGATCACCGCCATGAACTTCACGATCACCTCGCCGGCGGTGCGCATCGGCCCCATCCAGCTCGCCGGCGTCTCGCCTGCCATGCAAGCCAAGGTCAATACTCTCGTCAACGGCCAGACAGGAAACGAGTTCGATACGGAGAACACCGCAATCGGGCTTCAGCGCTCATTTGAAGATCTCTACCAGGATCTGGGCTACGCGGCCGTCGAAGTCGATGTGGTCCAGATCGATCCTCCCATCGTCTCGGGCCAATCCTCAGATCTGGCCATCGAGATTCCCTATTCGGTCACTATCAGGAGATTCCCTATTCGGTCACTATCAGGGAAGGCGGAGTTTACAAGCTCGGCACCATCAACTATCCGGCAGACGCGCTGGCTCCGCGCGCGGAGGTTCAGAAGTTTCTGGCGAAGTATCAGGCCGGCTCCGGCAGGCCGCTCGATCAGTTTCTTCTGGCCGTCAACGACGCCTATCATGCCCGGGGCTATCTCGATTGCTCCGTCGTCTCTCACGCTTCGTTCAGCGAGGCCACGCACATCGTGAATTACAGCCTCGATATTGTTCCTGGACCGCTCTATCGAATGGGCACAGTTCAATTCGATGGCGCTCCCGGTCCGATGGCCACCAGACTCACGCGCCTCTGGAAGATGGCGCCCGGCGACGTATTCGATGAAAGCTACGTCTCGGGCTTCGCGGCCGGCGGGCAAAAGCAGGACCGGACCCTGGCGAAATGGATGCAAACCGTCGTCACGACGTTCGATGTGAAGGCCGACCCGGACACGCATCAGGTCAACTGCATCTTCCACTTCGCCAAGGCCGCGCCGGGCGGGCGGTAGGAGTTGCCCAAAAAATCCTGAAGTCGATATGGGGAGGCCGCGTCCGCCCGTACGGCCAGCACTCACTCCCACTCGATCGTTCCCGGCGGCTTCGACGTCACGTCGTACACCACGCGGTTGATTCCGCGCACCTCGTTCACAATGCGGTTGGAGATCTTCTTCAGCAGCTCGTACGACAGGGGCGTCCAGTCGGCGGTCATGCCGTCTTCCGAATGCACGGCGCGGATGGCGCATGTATACGCGTAGGTGCGCTGGTCACCCATCACGCCCACGCTCATCACCGGCAGCAGCACGGCAAAGCTCTGCCAGATCTTTGTATAAAGCCCGGCGGCCTTGATCTCGGCCACCACGATCTCGTCGGCCTCCTGCAGCAGAGCCACGCGTTCCGGCGTCACCTCGCCCAGAATGCGCACTGCCAGCCCCGGCCCCGGAAACGGCTGGCGGCTCAAGATCTCCTCCGGCATGCCCAGGTCGCGCCCGATGCGGCGGACCTCATCCTTGAACAGGTCGCGCAGAGGCTCTATCAATTTGAGCTTCATCCGCTCGGGCAGCCCGCCCACGTTGTGGTGGCTCTTGATGGTCTGGCTCGGCCCCTTCACGCTCGACGACTCGATTACGTCGGGATAAAGTGTCCCCTGCACGAGCCATTCCACACCACCCGTCTCCTGCGCGATGCGATTGGCCTCGTCCTCGAAGACCGCGATAAACTCCGCGCCGATGCGCTTGCGCTTCACCTCGGGATCGGTCACGCCGGCCAGTTGCTCCAGGAAGCGCGCGCTCGCGTTCACCGCTACGATATTCAGGCCCAGCTTGCCGCGTAGATTTGCCTGCACATTCGCGAACTCGTTCTTGCGCAGCACGCCGTTGTTCACAAAAATGCAGGTCAGCCGGCTGCCGATTGCCTTGTGCACCAGCACTGCCGCTACCGATGAGTCCACGCCGCCTGAAAGCCCGCAAATCACGTGCCCCGCGCCCACCTTCTCGCGGATCGATGCTACGGTGCTCTCAATAAAGTGCGCCGGCGTCCAGTCGCCACGCGCTCCGCAGATGGTGAGGAAGTTCCGGATGAGTTGCGGCCCCAGAGGCGTGTGGTGCACTTCGGGATGGAACTGCACTGCCCAAATGCCGCGCCCCTCGTTAGCAATGCCGGCCAGCGCGTTGGACGTGGCGGCCACGCGGCGAAAGCCGGCGGGTAGCTCCACCGCCTCATCGCCGTGGCTCATCCACACCTGGATCCTCGCCGGCAGCCCCGCGAACAGCGGCGTCGACAGGTCCTCCAACATCACTTCGGCATGACCGTACTCGCGCTTCGGCGCAGAAAGCACCTTGCCGCCCAAGTGATGCACGATGTAATGGAGACCGTAACAGACACCCAGCACCGGCACGCCCATTTCCAGAATCTCCGGGTCCGCAGCCGGAGCGTCCGCATCGTACACCGACGACGGCCCGCCGGACAGGATCAACCCGATCGGCTTCAGCGCCCGAATCTCGGCGAGAGGCGCCGTGCACGGCAGGACCACCGAAAACACATTCTGCTCGCGGATTCGCCGCGCGATGAGCTGCGTATACTGCGACCCGAAATCAAGGATGACAATTGTCTGGGTGTCCACGCTCCAGTGTGGCAGGGGCTGGTGCGGGATGTAAAGACAGCCTTCGGCTCGCCCCTACGGCAGCCTCGCCGCCTCTGCCACCGCATCCCAATGGTCTGCCCCGGCCAGAAACACTCTTGGCCTGAATTGCGCTGCTTGCCGCGCAGTCAGCTGATGCGACCACGACACCCGAGCGGCCGGATTCGCTCCCGGCCCGGTCGAATGAAACTCGGCGTAATAGGCCTGCGGCATGCTATCCGTTTTACCCCATGCGTTCCAACCCTCGGGAATCACGTCGGCGGGCAGTTCCGTATTGATGTAGACAACGCGCGAGTACGGGCGCCACGGCCGGCCCAGGCTGATCGTGTCGCGCAGCGGAGTTGCCACGCCGGACTCCGCGCCCGGCTCCATCCCGCTCGTTACTTTGCTGTCGATGATCGCGTAGCCGGTCGCCTGCTCGGGCGAGGTGCGCGACTGCGCAGTCAGATAGCCGGGCCCGTTCGCGTGGATCTCCGAGTGGTCGAACACCGCTGTCGCGTTGCCGAAGATGAAGTCGACCCCGCCCTCAATATAGGAGTCGACGTAATACTGGCGCCCATAGTCCGCGAAGAGCGTGTCCTGGTGGCCTAGAAAGCGGCAGTGCTTGAACACCGCCTTGTCCGCCCGCACCGCCGCCGCAACCGCTTGCCCTGTATTGCCGGCCGTGTCTTCAAAAGTAATGTTGTCCGCCTCGAATCCCGTGCCGTTGATCTCCACCGTCTCCGTGAAGAACGTTCCGCCGGCTTGCTTGGCATTCAGGCTGTTGGTGATCACCACGTCTCCCGGCGTTTTCCCCATCCCCACCAGCGTAATGTTCGTATGGTTCTGCGTCACGATCACCCGCTCGTGATACACGCCCGGCGCAATTTCGATATAAACGCGCCCCGGCTTGCCGTTTGGCCCCAGGTCCGCAAAGGGATGATGGTCCATGGCCATCTGAATGGTGGGAAACTCCGTGGTGCCCTCGATTCCCGTTTTCACATCCGGTGAAACGCGCACGTGGACATCCTGCCCGAGTGCCATGGGCTCGAGATAACAAAAGCCCGCCAGGCTCAACCCGGCCAGAATCGAACAAACGATCGGCAGTCGGCTCAGCATATTCCTATTCTCTCGCCTTCCGGCCCCATGCCGTTCTTGCGCGCTCACAGCCCTTGCTTCGCCCCGGTTCAGCCGTTGACTTTTCGCGCCCCTGCGCGTCCAAATGCCGACCGCTGCCGGAAAAGTGAAGACCAGGCTTTGGAACCCAGGGCGAACCGCGCGCGATTCGCCGCAGCAACCCCAGACCGAGGTATTTACCAGTCCGAGGTGGAAACTAGGCACAACCCGCCCTCGCCTTTTACAATTCATCAGGGACTCCATCCCAACCCAGCACTACTCGGGAACGATGAAACTTGGCGGCTGATACCTGACCAGGATGAAGGAATAGCATGAAGTTCATGAAATTCGGCAAGGCGCTTGCGATGGGCGCACTTTCGGCGGCCGTCGTTCTTGGCGTGACGTCTTGCGTTGAGAGTTATACGGTTGGCTTCTTGTATGTGACGGGAACCGTTAACGTCTCCACCGGCAATAGCGGCATTGTTTCCGGCTTCAAAATCGATCACAATACGGGCCGGCTGACGCCCATTAACACGCTGCCCGTTGCTTCGGGCGGAGCCAACCCGGTCCGCGCCGTGTTGACCCTCGGTAGCCGGTTCCTTTATGTCCTCAATCGCGGCGTAACCGCCTCGGGCAGCCCCAACTGCTACGGCACCGGCGCCAACGCCTGCCTCAACTCCAACATCACGCAGTTTGCCGTTGGCGGAAATGGCACTCTCACACCGCAAGAGACCTTTTATACTCAGGGCATCAACCCGTTCCGCATGTTTGCCGACGGCTCGGGCAACTATCTTTTTGTCCTGGACCACGACGCACCCGACAATGCCAGCCCGTCAAGTACAGACAATTGCGCGCTCGCGCTCGGAAAATCGGTCACAACCTGCGGCGACATCACCGTCTTCAAGATCGACCAGAGCACCGGCCGTCTCTCGTTGGTTATCAACGCCCAGGTGACTGCCACCACCAGCGGCCAGCCGATCACCTATTTCCCGGTTCCGGCCAACCCAGTCGATTTCGTATTATCCAGCTCTACCGTTCTCACCCTCGCCGGCGCGCCCACTCCAACGGCCTACCCGTATACGGGTGGCAGTCTCGTCTTCCCTTATAGCTACTCGGCCTCTTCCGGACAGTTGACACTCAGCCAGAACAGTTCCCAGCCGCTCGGTATTCATCAGGGCACGGCCATTGTTCAGACCGGGGGCGTTATTTACGTTCTGGATAACGAGCCCATCACCGCCACGTTTAACGGCACTTCAACCACCTCGCCCAGCCAGATTCTGCCCTACACGCTGGCTACGGGCGGCGCGCTCCAGGCGGAGCCGAGCGGCGCGGTTCCCGATGACCCCAATCTTTCCAACCCCATCGAAATCTTGCTTGAGAGCAAGGGCAAGTTTGTCTATGTCGCCAACCAGGGGAACAACGTCACGGGGCCGAATCCAAATAGCGGGCTGGCCGGGTACTTTCTCACCACCGCGCCTGCTTACCAGTTGAGCTTTCTTGCTGATGAGGCGACGATCATTACCGGCTCCGGATCGGGTCCGCAGTGCATCGTCGAAGACCCCTCCGACCAGTTCATCTACGAAGCCAACCAATACGACTCCACGGTCACGGGGCGGGTGCTCAATCCATCCACGGGCGACCTCACCGATCTCCGGGTGGCCAGCGACTACAATCTCCAGGGGCCGGCAACGTGGTGCCTGGTTGATGGGCGCACAAGTTAATGCAACACCGCGCCCGCCAGATGCGAACAGCCATGGCATGGCGGACCGGTCCTGATGCCGGGCTCGGATCCGTCCGAAGCCTGCGCGAATTGACGGTCTGTCAGCAGACCTTGGCTGAATTTCGGCGCCGCTGCTTGGTATTGGCGCCGGAATTCGATTCGCCGGAATTCGATTTTTGACCGGCTCGTTTTGAAGGGCCTGCCTGCAGGCTGCGTGAATGAAAGATGCGCATGGAGTTTAATAAATCGAGCCAGCTTTTGCTGGTCGGCGCGGCCAGCCTTCTGGCGGCCTCGCTCGTCACTGCCTGCTCCCAGTTGACGCAAACCTTGACCGTCGACTTTGTTTTCATTTCCAGCCCGCTTGCCGCATCGCCCGGCATGTGCGCGACCAACCCGCACTGCCTCGATGGCGAGATCGACGTCTTTGAGGTCAACTCCGAGTCCGGCCGCATGCGCCAGATTCCCACCTCGCCCTTTCTATCCGGGGGGCGCAACCCCGTGGCTGAGGCCGTCTCCGTCGACTACGGCAGCCTCTTCGTCGTCAACGAGGACGACAACACCGTCGTGCAATTCGGCATCGGGACCGACGGCAAGCTCTACCCCTATAACACCGTCAATACACCGGGGATTTTCCCCCTCGCCATCGCCGCCAATCGGTCGAGCCTTTTTGTCGTCGACCTGTACCAGCCGCTTCCCATCTGCTCTTCCGCAGAACCCTGCTCTGGTTCCATCGGCGTCTTTCCGCTCGGGGCGCCAAACGGCAGCAGTAGCCCCGTGACCATCGGCTCGCCCGCTGCCAATCCTGCAGTCGGCGGGAATTATTGGCCCTTGACGCTCTCCGGCGCCAACGCTTCGCACGTCATCGTCCCCACCGCCGTCAACGTCCTTCCTTCAGGCGCTTATGTCTACGTCACCGCTTACGACTCTTCCGTCGCGCCAAATGCAGGCTACGTCTTCGGTTTCTCTGTCGGCTCTGGCGGCGTTCTTACGCCCCTGAGCGGCTCTCCCTTTGCGGCCGGCGTCAAGCCTTCCGCCATCGCCAGCGATGCCTCCAGCACCTATGTGTACGTCACCGACTTCAGCAGCGGCAATGTGCGGGGGTACACCGTAAACACTGGCAACTTGACGCCCCTCGCCGGCAGTCCCTTCCCCGCCGGCAATCAGCCCTCCGCCATCGTCATCGATCCTTCCTATCCGTTTGCTTATGTGGCCAACTCGCTTGACAGCAATGTCACCGCCTACTCCATCAGCAATGGCAAGCTCACCAGCATTGGCACATACTCAACCGGCTTGCAGCCAGTAGCCATTGGAATCGATCCTTCGACGGAACATTTCCTTTACACTCTCAACTTCCTCGACAACACCGTTTCTGGCTTTGAGCTGAGCACCACAAACGGAACACTTCTCGATTCGCAGAATTCTCCCTTCCCGAGCAACGACAATCCAACGGCCGTGGCCGCCATACCGCACAATGGCACAGGAGGCGGCATCCAGCCGTGAGAGCCTGCATTCGCTCAGCTCCGGCAGCGGAGTTGGTGGCAATTCCCCCGATCCGGCTTTTACAATAACAACGGGGGCAACATTAACGAGTTTTCTTGGGGCTCCTCTTCACGGGCCCATGACGAAGGAAGCGCATGAAGTTCAGTAGATTGAGCCAGCTTTTTCTGGTCTCTGCAATCGGCCTGATCCTGGCCTCGTTCCTGACTGCCTGCAATCTTGTGACGATTGACTATGTTTTCGTGGCCGCCTCCGCAGGCAGCTCGTCGGGCAGCGCTGGTCAAATCTATACCTACGCCGTCGACGCCCAGTCGGGCGCACTCCGCAGCGCCGCGTCGCCCGTTGACTCCGGCGGTTCCGGCCCCGTCGCCATGGCCACTACCTCCGACTATTTCAACCTCTACGTCGCCAACAAGGGCAACAACTCCGTCGTTCATTTCGCCATCGATGACCACGGCAATCTCACTAAGAAAGACACCATCACCCTCGTCAACGTCCCTGTCTCGATTGCCGTGAACGCCGCCGGCACCTATTTGTATGTGGTCTCCGGAACGGCCTCCGCCACGCTCACTGAGTACGCGCTCAGTTCTGGCGCCATCGGCTCCGCTACCGCGACACTCTCTCTTACTGTCCCCGGATTCTCGACCGACACCATTGTGCCCACGGGTGTTACCGTGCTCGCTAACAGCAAGGCCGTCTACGTCACTGCTTATGACAAATCGGCTTACAATCCCGGCGGGACCACCACCAGCAACGCCAATCCAGGCTGGCTCTTTGGTTATGCTGTCGGCTCGAGCGGCACAATGACTGCGGTTTCGGGCAGCCCCTATCAGGCCGGCGTCAAGCCGTCAGCCTTGGCCACTGACCCCGTCAGTCGATTCATCTACGTTACTGACTTCGCCTCCAACGAGCTCATCGGATACACGGTGCTGGCCACTGATTCCCTGCAGTTCATGCTCAACGGCCCCTTCAAAACCGGCAATGAGCCATCTTCCGTTGTCATCGATCCGCGCGGCATCTTCATCTACCTCAGCAACTCGCTGGATGAGACGGTCTCGGCCTACTCGATCTCACTGCCCACTGGCACGCCTTCGGCCGACGTCAGCGTCACCGGAACTGCTGCAACTGTTACCGATACTGACCCGGTGTCGATTATCGTCGATCCGGCGCTCGGCCGCTATGTTTACACTGCCAACTATCTGGGCAATTCCGTTTCCGGCTTCAAGCTCAATCCCAGTGACGGAACCATCGCGCAAACGCAGGCCACTCCCTACCCCACCGGCGCGAACCCGACCGCTTTGATCGCTGTCCCTCACGGCAACCACGCCCTATCAACCCCGCAGTAGCAGCGCAGACCATCCCGCTTCATAGAGCCCAGCCCTCGCGGCTGGGCTTCTTGTTCCACGCCGGCGACGGCCTCAATCCAAGGTTGACCGTCGGTCAATGATGCTCATTCCCTGTTCCCAGTGCACCGATCCCTGTTCACCGTCGGCTGTCCAGCGTTCACGCGCCCTTCACTACCGTCGCCGCGTGCATCCACTCGCGCAGCTTCCGCTGCGCCGGCTTCTCGATGAAGTAAAGCGCGAAAATGGCAAGCGCAATCAGCAGAACGTAGCTGATCCACGGATCGAAACGGCTCAATCCCAGCGCATCCAGCACATGCGAGCCGTGAACAAGGTTCCATAGGTTGAAGTGCAGGAGGTAAAGGCAGTAGCTCGCCTCACCCACAAAAACCAGCGGGCGCACTCCCAGCACGTGAGCTAATGGGTTTTCTCCGGCCAGTCCCAGAATGATGCAGGCAAACAGCGGCATCAGCAATCCATCATGGATGATCGCGTAGGGCACCAACGGTCCCATGCTCAGCAGTCCATAAATCCCGCCAAATCCGATGATCCCGAGCCACAGGCGCACATGCGCCGTGCGCTCGATCATCCGGTCCAGGTCAGCCAGCATCACGCCGAAGATGAAGCTGAATACATGCGAGTAGGGCGTATATTTCAGCGCCCACAGCCACGGGCCGTAGCTCCACCGGTCCGGCCGCGCAATTTTGTCGGGACTGAACGCCATATACAGTGCGCCCGGAACCAGCCCCAGCGCCCACATGCCGGCCATCTTCATCAGGTG
>JBEKAJ010000148.1:0-8638 GCA_050018295.1 Occallatibacter sp.
GATTGAGGTTTATCTCGGCGCGGAAGAGAGCGGTGAATTTGAGATCGTCCGGTATTTACTTCCGATTCCAGATGAAACGGAGTCAGGTTGACGATGCTCACGGAGATGGATCGTGTGCCGTTGCTTGAGCGGAGCCTGCAGATCCGAGGATTGTAAGGCCAACGGAGCATTTGCCGAGGGGAAACCGGACGATTCCGTGCTGTCCTGGACTCGCCCGCGTAATGGGGAGCCCATTTCTTCGATTTCCCCGACGACGGATCGGCGAACGCTTGCCGACTTTCCGGTAGTAATCAGACCAGCGGTTTTCCATTTGGACTCAGTTTCAGTGGGGGTGAAGCCGGACTCTTCCTCACTGAATTGCTGTCTCGCGATGGCTCTCTCGCCAGTATCTTGGAGGGACGCCTTCCCACCCGCGAAATGCACGCGCGAACGAGTTCGCATCCTCATAACCGAGCAGATAAGCTGCTTCGCCCAGTTCGAGCACGGAATTGCTTAGATAGTATCGCGCCAGTTGGCGGCGCGCGTCATCGAGCACGCGCTGGAAGCTCCAGCCGGAATCCTGTAACCGACGCTGCAGAGTACGCGAACTCATGTGCAGATCATCCGCAATCTCATCAATCGACGGACGTTTTCCAGTAAGCCGTTGTTGAATGGCGCCACGAACGAGTTCGATAAAGGTGTTCTCCTCATCCGCGTAGCGCTGCTTGAGCTCTTGCTCGAATTGGGGAGCAAGCATCTCCAGGAGTTCGGAGTTGCGGGTCACGAATGGGAGCTCTGCGTCGGTCGCTCGGAATACCATGGCGTTCCGCGCTGCTCCACAATTCACCGTACAACCAAAATGCCTTTCTAACTGCTTGATGTGTCCACGAGTCTGGACCAGTTCTACCCGAAGCGGTGAAAGACGAGTGCCGGTACCCTGCCTCGCAATGCTCAGGAGCCATGCGAAGCAATTCTCGATGAGTGCCGGAGGTTCGACCTCCACGGCGAGTGTCCAGCGGAACCGGATCGCCCACTCACCGTCGCATTTTTCTTGCAGGATCTCTTCGGGAGCCGAGAGCTTCTTGTACTTCGCCATGTACTCGATTCCCGCGCCGAAGGTCTCTGCCGAAAGAACGGCGATTCCGCTGGGATGGAATCGCTCAAGCTTGGTTTCCGTCCCCATTTTGAGACCGATGGAGGAATCTTTGCTTACCTCACCGATGGCACGCCAGAGTGCGAACAGTTCCTGTGTATTCACGAGGATTCGGGGCTGATCGAAAAAGTCCCGCGGCAATCCCGCGGTGCGGAGGACCGCAGACGCCTGGACGCCTGATTCCTCAAGCTTCGATCGCAGGCCGCTGGCTACACGGAAATGCTTTGTCATTTGGTGGCTCTCTTTCCGAATCGACCACTAGGCATGGCGAACAGATGCAGTTCCGCCGGGCCGAATGCTTTGTAGATCCACGATAGAGTGTTTGAGCGTTCGCTGCCATGCAAATTGTGCCAAATTTACTGCAAAATGCGCCACGCGCGTCCGCCATCCCCGATCCGGAAAATTGGCGCGATCTGCTGCAAATTTGGCGTTCTTTGCATAGTGCGCCGGTGTGCTTCAGAGCTAAGTTAGCAACATCAGCGGGACTGCGATCGCTTGTCCCGGTGCTGGCAATCGAGGGAGAACGATGGAAAAGAGAGTTGAACGTCGCACTTTTCTTAAGGGAAGCGCACTTACGCTAGGCAGTGTTGCTTTGGGCAACTTGGGCAGCATGGACGCCGCTGCGGTTACGCGAGAAGGTAAGTCGCAGGTCTTTTTCACTCAAGACCTCAGCGGCGATGGGTTGCTGAAGGTCTACGCGAGAATCAACAAACGGATCAAAGGCAAGATCGCAATCAAATTGCACACAGGCGAGCCTCACGGCCCCAATATACTGCCGCGGGAAATGGTGAAAGCCCTGCAGCAGCATATTCCCAACTGCAATTTGGTGGAAACCAATACGCTCTATAAGGGCAAGCGATTCACTGCTGCCGACCATCGCGAAACCCTCGAGATCAACGGCTGGGATTTCTGCCCGGTAGACATTATGGACGAGGATGGCGCCGTGATGATCCCTGTCAAAGGCGGGAAGCATTTCAAAGAAATGTCGGTCGGCAAACACATGCTGAATTACGACTCAATGGTGGTGCTGACTCATTTCAAGGGGCACGCAATGGGCGGTTTCGGCGGCTCTCTGAAGAATATCGCCATCGGCTGCGCGGACGGACGAATCGGCAAGAAGATGGTCCACGCTGCACCGGATGATGAGGATTACGAGAGCTGGCTGAAAGGCGAACCCTTCATGGAAAACATGGTGGAGTCGGCCAAGGCCACAATTGATCATTTCGGCAGCAGGATCGTGTACATCAATGTGCTGCGCAACATGTCCGTGGACTGCGACTGCGCCGGCGTCAGCGCCGCGCCGGTTAAGGCGCGCAACCTGGGCATTCTGGCCTCCACCGACATTCTTGCCGTAGACCAAGCCTCGATCGACATGGTCTATAAGCTTCCCGAAGCGGAACTCCACGACCTCAAGGAGCGCATTGAATCCCGCCAGGGTCTTCATCAGCTGTCGTACATGAAAGAGATGAGGATGGGCAACGATCAATATGAACTGATCGCGGTTTAAGGAGAAGAAATAGGCCCGTAGGCTGACTGCCGTGGTTAACCGGCCCGAAGCGCTCCGGAATAGGCAACTCGTAACACAACACCAATTCAGGAAAGGCAGGAAATGGACATCAAGAGAGTTGGCTCACAAGCATCGATCGAGGGACCATCCGATTGGTTCAGCGGGACCGTGCGGATCGATTCAATGTTTCAACGGGAGGCCCCGGCGTGCGTCGGAGGCGCGATTGTGACGTTCGAGCCGAGCGCACGCACTGCCTGGCACACGCATCCACTCGGTCAAACACTGATCGTAACCGCGGGCTGCGGATGGGTGCAGCGCGAAGGCGGAAAAGTGGAGGAGATCCATCCGGGGGACGTTGTCTGGTTCGAGCCCGGCGAGAAGCATTGGCACGGGGCAACAGCCACAACGGCCATGAGCCACATTGCCATTGCTGAGGCTCTGAATGGCAAGGCGGTTGACTGGATGGAAAAAGTAACCGGTGAACAGTACCGCGCGACGTAGGTCGCGATCAGCGTCGGTTGAGAAGCGCGACCCTCGCCTGCTTATCAGTTGCTGTTTGGGGGATCTGAGAATAGGAGTCGTACGATGCAGAAACGCAAATTGGGAAAAAGCAATCTCGAAGTTTCGGCCATTGGCCTCGGCTGTATGGGGCTGAGCTTCGGTTATGGACCGGCGACGGAGCGCCAACAGGCGATCACCCTCATCCGGACGGCATTCGACCGCGGTGTGACACTTTTCGATACGGCCGAGGCATACGGTCCATTCGCAAATGAGGAACTTGTGGGCGAAGCGGTTGAGCCCTTTCGTACGCAAGTTGTGATTGCGACCAAGTTCGGATTCCAGGATGGAGATTCTCACAAGGGCCTGGATAGCTGCCCGGAGCGCATCCGGGAAGTTGCTGGCGCAGCCCTGAAACGGCTCAGGACCGATGTCATCGATCTCTTTTACCAGCACCGCGTCGACCCGAATGTGCCGATCGAGGACGTTGCCGGTACCGTGAAGGATCTCATCCAGCAAGGCAAAGTGAAGCATTTCGGTCTTTCCGAGGCCGGCGTTCAGGCGATCCGTCGTGCTCACGCTGTCCAACCGGTCACCGCCCTGCAGAGCGAGTATTCGCTCTGGTGGCGTGAGCCAGAGAAAGAGATATTGCCAACTCTCGAGGAGCTCGGAATTGGCTTTGTCCCCTTCAGTCCTCTTGGCAAAGGCTTCCTGACCGGCGCCATCAACGAGAACACCACGTTCGACAAGACCGATTTTCGGAACATTGTTCCGCGATTCACAGCTGAAAATCGGAAAGCAAACCAGACGCTGGTTGAGGTGCTCGGCCGGATTGCGGCCAAGAAGAATGCGACGAACGCTCAGATCGCTCTCGCCTGGCTGCTGGCAAAGAAACCATGGATCGTTCCGATTCCAGGCACGACAAAGCTGCATCGGCTAGAGGAGAACGTTGGTGCTGCGAACATCGAACTCTCTACCGAGGATCTCCGCGATATCAACGCAGCGGTCTCGCAAGTCACGGTGCAAGGTGATCGGTACCCGGCGCATCTGCAGCAGAGAGTCAATCGCTGAGAAGATGAAGCGGAGTTGCCCAGTATCGGCAGCGGTGACGTGAAGCGTGAACCGGAAGGAGAACAACCATGCAAGGAACTGTTCTATACGGCCCGCGTGACGTCCGCTTTGAGGAGCGCGACGCCCCGAAGATCATGAAGCCGGCCGATGCCATCATTCGAATCGCTGCCACATGCGTGTGCGGATCTGACCTGTGGCCATACCGTGGCATTCAGCCGATTTCCCAGCCGACACCGATGGGACATGAGTATTGCGGCATTGTCGAGGAGATCGGAAGCGCGGTCAAAACTGTGAAACCTGGCCAATTCGTGATCGGTTCGTTTTGCATCTCTGACAATACATGCCGGAATTGCAGGGCTGGCTACCAGTCTGGATGCCAAAACCTCGCTTTCATGAGCGGGGCGCAGGCGCCCTTGCTTAGAGTTCCATTTGCTGACGGCACGCTGGTGGCCACGCCAGACCTGCCGTCGAAAGATATCATTCCCAGCCTTCTCGCGACCTCTGATGTTCTCGGGACCGGCTGGTTTGCTGCCGATGCGGCGAATGTAAAACCCGGATCGGCCGTTGTCGTTGTGGGCGATGGCGCAGTTGGCTTGCTGGGCGTACTTTCTGCAAAGGTCATGGGAGCGGAGCGCATTATCGCCATGAGCCGCCATGAGAAGCGCCAGCAACTCGCGCAGGAATTCGGGGCTACGGACATCGTCACGGAGCGTGGAGAAGACGGAGTAGCACGGATCAAAGAACTAACCAGCGGCATCGGCGCCGACTCTGTCCTTGAGTGTGTCGGCACCCAGGAATCCATGATGCAGGCGATCCAGTCGACTCGTCCGGGTGGGTCGATCGGCTACGTCGGCGTCCCGCACGGGGGCGAGCTCGATACGCAGCAATTGTTTTTCAGACTAGTCCATCTCCACGGTGGTCCTGCGCCAGTACGCCGCTATTTGCCCGAGCTGATCAAACTGGTCTGGAACCGAAAGATCAATCCCGGCAGGGTATTTGACCTGACTCTGCCGCTCAATCAGGTAGCGGAGGGCTATCGCGCCATGGACGAGAGACGCGCAATTAAAGCCCTGCTCCGCCCCTGAGACATTCAATCTCAAGATTGAGGACTGACACATGGCTCCCAACGCACAGGCACAAAAGAATCACAATGAACTGTTCCCCGGCCACGTATCGACCTTGGCGGTGACTGATCCGGAACTCATCGAAATCTTCGACAATTTCGCATTCGATGAAGTGCTTCGCGGCAGCAATCTTGATGCCCGCACGCGGCTCATTGTTCAACTTGCGGCAATGATCGCATGCCAGGCTATCCGCGAATATCGCGTCATGGTCGGGGCTGCACTCACAGTCGGTGTCACGCCGATCGAGATCAAGGAGATCGTCTATCAAGCTGTTCCATACGTTGGTCTGGCGAAAGTTTTCGACTTCATCCATGTGACCAACGAGGCACTGACAGAGCGAGGGATTAATCTTCCCCTGCCTGGCCAGTCGGCCACGACGCCGAAGAATCGCTTCGAAAACGGACTAGCCGTCCAGAAGCAGATAGTTGGCGAAGAGGGCCTCCGAAGGCTACTCGCATCCGCTCCTGGAGACGAACAGCATATTCATCGTTTTCTTGCGGCCAACTGCTTTGGCGATTATGTTTCACGAGGCGGCATCGACCTACCAACACGCGAGTTGCTCACTTTCAGCATGCTTGTCGCGCTCGGCGGATGCGAGCCGCAGGTGAAGGGACATGTCGCCGCGAACCTGAACGTAGGTAACAACCGGGCGCGCCTCATCGATGTGCTTACCCAGTTATTGCCGTTCATTGGATATCCGCGCACGCTCAATGCACTGCGGGCCGTCGATGAGGTTACAGCGTCGTGAGCGAATACTGGCCAGGCGCGCCCCGATGACGGCTGCGAATGACTCGCCATCCAGGAAGCGTTCACCGGGATGATTTCTGATTGAACCTAACATGAAGCTATTGGCAGGAAAGCAGGGGACCTCAAACATGGCAAAACCTGGTACGGCTCTGATTACGGGTGCGTCGTCCGGTATAGGCGCAGCCTATGCCGACCGCTTGGCAAAGCGCGGTTATGATCTCGTCCTGGTTGCTCGCAGTGAAGAGCGGCTGAATGCCCTTGCACAACAGGTTGCGGCAGCATGTGACGTTGAGGTTGATGTATTGATCGCGGACCTGACTTCGCGCGCCGAGGTTCGCCTGGTCGAGCGACGTTTGCGTTCAGACGCCGCCATCACTCTTCTTGTCAACAACGCGGGCATCGGCACTCCCAAGCAGGTGCTTGTGGAGGATGTCGATTGGCTCGAAGGGGTCCTCGAACTGAACGTGGTCACAGTTCATCGACTTGCGATCGCAGCCGCTCAGACCTTTGCGGCACGCGGCCATGGCGGGATCATTAACGTCTCATCGATCGCGGCTCTCCATCCCGAACAAGTCAATGCCACCTATACCGCCACCAAAGCGTTCGTCCTCAACCTGACGCAAGGACTGCACGCCGAAGCAGCACCCAAGGGCGTGAAGCTGCAAGTGGTTCTCCCAGGGGCTACTCGAACTGAGTTCTTCAACCGGTTTGGAGTCTCAGTCGATGAGAGATTTTCTCCAGACAAGATAATGGAAGCGACGGACCTGGTAGATGCTGCACTGGCTGGATTCGACCAGGGAGAGCTTGTGACGATTCCGTCTCTTCCCGACGCCAGAGACTGGGACAACTTTGTCGCGGCCCGTCTGGCGCTTGGACCAAACCTTTCCCATAGCAAGCCCGCTGCACGCTATGGCCTATCGAGAACCTAAGGCGCTGCGCTCTCGCGGCGGGGATGAATTCGCCGCGTCAAGACCGTGGCCGGAAAGATCGAGTGTGACGAAAGGAGCCTTCATGAACATCCTCGTCGTTGGCGCCACTGGTAGCATTGGACGCCTCGTGGTTGAAGAAGCACTCAGCCAAGGACATAAGGTTCGCGCCCTGGTCCGCACGGCTACGAAGGTGCGTCAACTTCCGCATGAGGCACAGGCTGTCATGGGTGATGTCACCCATCAAGAAACACTTCCCGGCGCGGTGGAAGACGTAGACGCGATCGTCTTCACGCTCGGCTCTGACGGCCAGGGGAAAGTGGGTGCCGAGAACGTGGACTATGGCGGTGTCCGCAATGTTCTGAGTGCCCTCGGGCGGCGAAGGGCGCGCATCGCCCTCATGACCTCCATCGGAGTGACCAATCGCGTCAGTTCGTATAACCGTAGTACCGAAGCGCACGATTGGAAGCGGCGATCCGAGAGGCTGGTGCGCGCCAGCGGGCTGCCGTACACGATTGTGCGGCCCGGCTGGTTCGACTACAACAAGTCCGACGAACACCGGCTCGTACTTCTGCAGGGCGACAAGCGCCACGCTGGAAATCCCAGCGATGGCGTAATTGCGAGACGTCAGATCGCAGAAGTCCTGGTGCACAGCCTGACGTCAGATGCGGCCCTGCGAAGGACCTTCGAACTCGTCGCGACTGCGGGATCTGGGCCTGATGACTTTAATGCCTTGTTTGCTCCTCTCCAGGCCGATGAGCAGGGCGCATTGGACGGCGTACATGATGTGGCGAATATGCCGCTCGGAGAGGAGCCCAAACGGGTTCGTGATGATCTGGATGCGATGCTCGGAAAAGGGTCGACCCAATCCACCTGACCTGTTGCGTTTACCGCGATACCCCTGCTGGAGAAGTCGCAATTTCACCGAACGTGGTCAGTCCTCCTCAACCACGACTTCAACTCAATCGTCCAAGTTAGGGACCGATTACTGGCCCCCTGGCGGATTAGTCCCCGGAAACGCCCTAGGGGCCGGGAGTGTCCCCGCCACGCCACCTTCCTGGCCACTGTACTTGGACTGTCCCCGCCATCCCGCAGCGTGATTTCGCCAACTTTGTGTTTGGCCATCGTTGACAACTGCGCTCGTGGGTAGAGCGGTTCAAGGGTTTCTGAATTGCGAGGCCGAAACTATCAAGTAGCACTTTGCCAAGGAAGCGCTCCCTTTCGGCAATCCTCAGAGGGGCACGGGAACGCGGGAGCCGCTCTATTTCGCGGGCGTGAGGGCGGCGATCAGGCAAGAAACGACGGGGCACAGGATTCGGCGCAAGGCAGCCATGCGATTCGTTCCCCCAGAAATCCACCGTTCACCTCCGGGAACTGCGGGCGGCATCGCCGACGCGAAAAAAACAGCCTTGTGTGGCGAGGACAGCGAGAAGAATCGTATGCCTTGCAGTCGTTGTCATTTAATTGCAGGATTCCGTCGAGAAGCGAACATCGTCCAGGATGATGACGATGGTTTGGGCGTTTCCTGCCTTGGCGACAACTGCGGTGAATGGGCTAACCGTGTTTGAAAGATCGCGGCCATTCAGCGAGAGACAGTAATCCTGAAACTGGCCAGTCAGCTGCACCGTCAGTC
>JBEKAJ010000149.1:0-8610 GCA_050018295.1 Occallatibacter sp.
ATCTGGCGCGAAGTGGAGGACCGTCGCGGCGAAGCGCTGGCGATGATGACCATCGGCTGGGCGGACTCCGCGCGGAAAGAGCCGGAGAAGGCGCTGGCGAGCGAATTGGCGGCATTGTCTTTGGCGACGGCCGCGGGCGACCCGGAAATTCAGGGCGGAATTGAAACCACTCTGATGATCGGCCTACGCGACCAGCATCGTCCCGAGGAGGCAATCTTTTTCGGAATGGATGCGGTGAGCGCCTACCAGCGGATTCGCAAGAACATCGCGGGGATGAACAAGGATTTGCAAGCTGGATTCGCGCAATCGAAGTCGATGACCTATCGCGTGCTGGCAGAGCTTCTGATTGAGACGGGCCGGCTCGGCGAAGCCGAAGAGATTCTCGACCTTCTTAAAGAACAGGAGTTAAGGGACATCGTGCGCGGCGCCAGTCCTGATGCCGCGCCCAAGATCGAACTTCTGAAACTCACTGCAGCGCAACAGAAGGCAGAGAGCGATATGGCGGGGTTGGAAAAGATGGCGCTCGACTTTGAGCAACTCAGTGTTGAGGCGGCCGGCTTGCAGGCCAAAGCGGTGCGCACCGCCGAAGAAGACGCTCGACTGAAGCAAATGAACGCAAGCATGGACGAACAAAACGCGGCGATACAGGCCTACATCGCCGGAACCATCTATCCGGACCTTGAAGGAAGGCCGGGCGCTGCTCAGGCCGGTGGAGCTTCGGGTGACGATCAGTCCGCGCAGAGTTATCTGCAAAACACACTCACAAAACTCGGGCCGAATGTCCTCGGCATCCGTCTTTTGCTGGGCCAGGATCATGCCTATGAGATCGTGGTCACTGCGAACGCGCGAAAGAAGTTCGAGCTCAAAGCTACTCCGGCCGAGTTGCGCGACAAAGCATTTGAGGTGCTCAAGATTCTGGGCTCGCGTAACTCCGACCCCAGGCACCAGTTGGCGCAGTTGTATGCCATGATCGTTGCTCCGCTGGAAGATGAGTTGAAGACCCTTGAAGCACAACCTTCTGCGCGGGGTGGCGTTCCCACGCTGCTGTGGTCGTTAGACGATGCCTTGCGCTATCTGCCGATGGGCGCGCTCTACGATGGCCGGCAGTACATGGTCGAACGCTTCAACAACGTTCTCTTCACGCCCGAGAGTTACGGAAACATGACGGATTCACCGCTCACAAACGGGACCAGGCCAAGCGCGCTGGCAATGGGCCTGTCAAAGAGTTATGGTGGTTTGCCGCCGCTGCCCGGCGTGATGCCGGAGTTGGACGCCGTGGTCCACGATCCAGGCGTGCCGGAATCGCACGGCCCGATGGAGGGAAAGCTGCTGCCAGATGAACAGTTCACACTGGCTGCATTGAAAACAGAGCTTGGCTCCGGCAAAGGTTTCTCCGTGGTGCATATCGCCAGCCATTTTGTGGTCGAAGCGGGAAACGGCGAGGAACCGTTCTTGATGCTGGGCGGAGAAGGCAACGGAGACGCTAAAGGATACGAATGGAATCTCTCGGACATGGAGAACTCTCCGGTCGCCTTTCGCGGCACAAGGCTTCTGACGCTCTCGGCTTGCAGTACTGCGAAAGATTACACATCAAGGAACGGCTTGGAGATGGACAGCCTGGGCATGGTTGCGCAGCAGAAAGATGCGGAAGCGGTGCTGGCGACGCTTTGGGACGTGAACGACGCTAGTACAAGCCGCATTATGAGCGACTTTTATGACCGCTGGGTCAAAAACCCAGCTCAAGGCAAAGCCGAAGCGCTGCGCCAGGCGCAGCTTGCCTTCCTGCGTAGCTCCGCCGTTACTCCCAGCGGAGGAAGCGGTCGCGGAGTGCAAGTCGTCGAGGACTCAACAGCCTCAAATTCCAGCCTCGGCTATGCCCATCCGTATTACTGGGCGCCGTTCGTTCTCATTGGAAACTACCAGTAGCGCCGCCAAGGTCAAAGCCCTCTCTACGTCAGCCGATTCCTGAGAGCATGGATTTTTTCTACGAACACAGCCAGCTCAACAGGAGAGTTTGACGAGCCGTCCCTTAAGCGAAAGTGCAATTGAGTGCTAGGCGGCGTTGATGGCCACGACTTTGCCGTCGAGAAGGGATTTGACATCGCGCATGGGCGGCTGGCCGAAGAGGCGACTGTACTCGCGGTTGAACTGGCTGACGCTTTCGTAGCCGACCTCGTAGGCCGCGCTCGTGGCGTCCATGCCGTCCATCAACATGCGCTGCCTTGCGGTCTGCAGCCGGAGCAGCTTCTGGTATTGCAGCGGGCTCATCGCGGTCAACGCGCGGAACTGATGGTGGAGCGTGGAGACTCCCATGTGCACTGTGGTTGCGAGTTCCTCTATGCGTAGCGGTTTGGCGTAGTTGGCGCGGAGCCAGGCGATGGCTCGCGCCGTTCTGTGACTGAGGTCGCCTACGGTGGCGATGGCGCGGAGGCGTTCGCCTTGCGGGGTGCGGAGGATGCGATAGACGATTTCACGTTGAATCAGGTGGCTGAGAAACGGTATGTCCTCGGGAGTGGAGAGAAGGTCGATGAGCCGGGAGCACGCGGCCAGCAAGCCGGTTGTGGTTTGACCAACGGCAAGGCCGCGATATTGAACAGGTGTATCCGGCTCCGGAAGATCTTCGCGGCCAAGAACCTCGCGCACAGTTGGCATGTCGAGGCGGAGGTTCATGGTGAGCATGGGGACTCGTTCTGAGGCTTCGAGGATTTGACTTTCAGCAGGAACGTCGATCGAAGTCAAAAGGAAGGATGATGCGTCGCAGAGGTAGACCGTTCCTCCGAGGTTGATGCGCTTACGGCCCTGCACGAAAACCGTGAGGCTGGGCTCGTAGGTGGCCCGGTAACATGCCGTTGGCGTGGTGCGGCGGTAAAGCGCGAGACCGGGCACGGCTGTGGGATTCTCGCCGAGCGACGGCGCATGCGCCGCAATCTTGCGGGCCAGCTCCTTGCGCATTTCGATCACAACGGACTTGAGTTCTTCGCGCTTTCCAGTCTGTTTCGTTGCCACGATTCAAATCCTCCTTTTTTAGCCTACAGCCAGAACGGGTCGTGTGTGCACAAAATCGGTGAGTTAGGCAGGATCAGGCAAAGAATTGGCAGGATTAGGAAAGCGCACGAACGATGCGCTCCTGTACGTTGGGATGGGGAAGAGCGGAACGGCAACGGCGCATCGCCTCTTCTCAAGGGGGTTGGGCATTGACGGTTCAGCAATCCAAAGCTGCAACGAGCACGTGGCAAAAGGACGAACTGCGCAGGATTGCAGAGGCAGACGACTTGCACATCGCGCCGTTCCGCGAGGATGGAGTAACTTACGGCACGCCAACGTGGATTTGGTCGATTGCGGTTGAGGACGCCCTCTACGTGCGCGGCTACAACGGGCAGAACTCTCGCTGGTACCAGGCCGCGGTGCGGCAAAAAGCGGGGCTGATCATCGCCGCCGGCATGACGAAGGAAGTGACGTTCGAGGTGGTGGACGGCCCGATCAACGACCGCATCGACGATGCCTACCGGGCGAAGTACCGGGGCAGCCCTTATCTCAGCCCGATGATCGGCGCACGCGCCCGCGCGGCGACAGTCAGGGTGATGCCTGGCAAGGCAAAAGCAGCTTAAGACAGGGGAAACAATGCAGAAGCGGAAGCTTGGAAACAGCAATCTGGAAGTGTCGGCCCTCGGCCTTGGCTGCATGGGGATGAGTTCGGGCTATGGCCCGCCTGCCGACAAAGGCGAAATGATTCAGTTGATTCGTACCGCCCATGGCCGCGGGGTGACCCATTTCGATACGGCCGAAGCCTATGGGCCGTTCGTGAACGAGGAGCTGGTGGGCGAGGCGCTCCAGCCGATCCGCGACAAGGTGGTGATTGCAACGAAGTTTGGTTTCGATATCGATCTTGCGACTGGCAAGCGCGGTGGTGGGACCAATAGCCGGCCCGAACACATCAAGGAAGTGGCGGAGGCTTCGCTGAAACGGCTGAGGACCGATGTGATCGATCTGTTCTATCAACATCGCGTCGACCCTGATGTGCCGATCGAGGATGTGGCAGGTGCAGTCAAAGAGCTGATTGCCCAGGGTAAGGTGAAACACTTCGGCTTATCGGAGGCCGGGGTTCAGACCATCCGCCGAGCGCACGCGGTCCAGCCAGTCGCTGCGGTGCAAAGCGAGTATTCGCTGTTCTGGCGCGGTCCGGAGGCCGAGCTTCTGCCGGCATTGGAAGAGCTTGGTATCGGCTTCGTGCCGTTTAGTCCGCTTGGAGCCGGGTTTCTCACGGGCAAGATCGACGAGAGCACGAAGTTCGATTCCACCGACTTCCGGAACCTCGTGCCCCGCTTCTCGCCCGAGGCGCGCAAGGCTAATATGCTCCTGGTCGACCTGGTCAGGGCCGTCGCGGAACGCAAAGGCGCGACGCCAGCGCAAGTCGCGCTCGCCTGGCTGCTGGCGCAGGAGCCGTGGATTGTGCCCATCCCCGGAACCACCAAGCTGCACCGGCTCGAGGAGAACCTCGGTGCGGTGAACGTCGAGCTGACCGAGAAGGACCTTAAGCAGATCGAGGAAACAGCTTCCAGGCTGGAGATCGAAGGAGCCCGCCTTCCTGAAGCTGCGCTGAAGATGACCGGACGCTAAGTGCCCCATGGACGCGCTGCGATCACGGAGCCCCGAACGCGCTCCGCTCAGGATGACACCGCGTTGGTGGGCGGGAGGTTCGGCGCGCGACCGCAAGGAGAGCGCGCCGGCAGGGACAGGCTCGTGGACGGCGAGGGGCACATGCGAGCGGAATTCATGGTAGAGGAGAGAAACAATGCAGAAACGGAAGCTTGGAAACAACAATTTGGAAGTGTCGGCCCTCGGCCTTGGCTGCATGGGCATGAGCCATTCCTACAAACCGTTCCCGGGAAAGCGTAAGGCAATCGCACTGATCCGCGCGGCGGTAGATAGCGGCGTGACGTTTTTCGATACGGCCGAGGTCTATGGCCCGTTCACGAATGAGGAGCTGGTGGGCGAAGCGGTGGCGCCCGTTCGCGACAAGGTGGTGATTGCCACCAAGTTCGGATTCGATATCAATCCCGACGGAAGCCAGGGCGGGAAGGGGCTGAATAGCCAGCCTGAGCACGTCAAGCATGCCGCGGAAGGCTCCCTCAATCGCCTCAAGACCGACTATATCGATCTCTTCTACCAGCACCGCGTCGACCCCGAAGTGCCGATCGAAGAGGTTGCGGGGGCGGTGAAGGAGCTGATCCAGCAGGGCAAGGTGAGGCACTTTGGCCTTTCTGAAGCGGGCGTGCAGACGATTCGCCGCGCACACGCCGTGCAGCCCGTGACCGCGCTGCAAAGCGAGTATTCGCTGTGGTGGCGGAAGCCGGAGGCGGAGGTGATCCCGGCGCTCGAGGAACTTGGCATCGGCCTGGTTCCGTTCAGCCCGCTGGGCAAAGGCTTCCTGACAGGAAAGATCGACGAGAGCAGGACGTTCGACAAAGCCGACATCCGCAGCACAATCCCGCGCTTTACGCCGGAGGCCCGCAAGGCGAACCAGGCGCTCGTCGACCTGCTGGGAAGAATTGCGGCACAGAAGAATGCGACGCCGGCGCAGATCGCCCTGGCCTGGCTCTTGGCGCAGAAGCCGTGGATCGTTCCGATCCCGGGCACGACCAAGCTTCATCGGCTGGAGGAGAACATCGGAGCTGTCGAAGTGGAACTCACTGTGGGCGATCTACGCGAGATCGACAGCGCCGCTTCGAGAATCAGCATCGAAGGAGCGCGTTATCCGGAGAAGCTGGAGCAGATGACGGGGCGGTGAGCACAAGAAGAAATTGTGAGCTGGCGGGTTGGTTCGGCGCGCGACTTCGCCGCGGCGAACGCCGGCAGGGGCTGAAGACAGGGGTCAGAGATCAGTGAGCGGAAGGCTGATGCCCGAAGGGCGTGTCGCAGCACAAATGCGAATCAGCCAAAATCCTCAGCCTTGCAGGCTGTGGACCTTACCTCGAATCAGCGTATCAATTTAGCGAACTAGCGGCTCGGGCTGCTCGGAATGGGTTCTGGCCGAGTGTTCGAGCACCTGCTGAATGTGCACGTCCACTTGCCTGAGCACGGCAGGCGACACAGCGCAGCCGTCGGTTTCGTAGCAGAGAAGGGGCATGCTGTGTTGAATGCTGACAGGCTTGAGAATCGCTTCGGAGATTCTGAAGGGAAGACAGTTGAATGGCCCGATCAAAATGATGCCGTCGTAACCCTCGTATTCCGCGTTCAGGCTCCGGCCAACCGTGGGTGTGACCTCGCCGAAGATTCGCGGCGAGATGTGTTCAGAGCTCTTATCAATTAAGGTTACGACGTCATTGGACCTGGAAATGAGAAGGCCGGTCTTCGAGAATATCTCGCGGTAGCGTTGCTCGGCTTTTCTTCCGGACTGATAGCCCCACCATTGCTGCAGATACTGTTGTCCATCGGGTTCCAGCATCCTTGTGCAGGCTTTGGCGAGGGCGAAACCTCCCGGCTTCAGTCCCCAGTTATAGGCCATTTCCCGCATGCCGTCATAGGTGACATAGAGGAATAGCTCGGTGAGATCGACAGGCTTGAGGATGATTCCGCGCGCGGCATAAAGGTCGCGGACGCCATCCATAAAGAATGGACTGAAGCGGGCGAAGAAGTCGCCTGTGACCACGACCTTGGGGCAGGCTGCGGGATCCCGCGTCAGCGGCAGCTCGGTCAACTGCTCAACAAATGCGGGCAGTTGGGACGAAAATTCATCCAGCGTTGTTGCCTTCAGCCGGAATCGGCTCCACTCGCGCTGAAGCTGCTCGATGCATCCGGGAGCGCCCGCTACGCGCAGAACGTTGTCGATCTCGACGAGGATGTCCGCAAGCAAAATAGCGGGGGACACATGGTCCATGAGAACGGCGGGCCCGAAGCCGAGATAGCCGTCTTCCGATCCGGGGCTGACCATGAATACGTCGGCCAACCGATGCTCGACGATGAACCTTTCGAAATACTCCATGTAAGCTTCGGAGGCGCAGGGAGCGCCGCCGCGCATCATGAAGAAGCCAACGATCTCGCCGGGCTTGCGATCGCGATGGATTTTGAGCAGTTGTCCGATGGCGAGAGGCAGCGGAAGGCACTCGCGGCCGGAGGTGAATTGCAGGCCCAGGTCGAGCTGGCTACGATCGATGGGGACCTCCCGGCCGGCGTGCAAGGCAAGCCAACCGAGGGCCATGGCCGCGGACTGCTCGTGGTATTGCGAGAAGTTAAGCATATGCAATTTGACGCGCGGGTCGGTGAGCAGCACTCGCTCGCCGCTGGAAGCGAGAACGACTCCGCCCGTAAGCAGTGTGCAAGGGGTAAACGCCCTGGCAGGTCCGCGTTGAGACGCCCGGTAATTCTGGACCACGTCGAGAAAGGCCTCAAGGCGCGTTTGCACGCCTGCGTCGGCGGTGTGAGCGTCGATTTCCAAAATCAGATACGGCTTGGATCCCAACTGGGATGCGAGCACCGACTGCGTGAATGCATCGATGGTGCAACTGAAGTTGCTGACAACCAGGAGAAACAGGTTGGGATGCTGTTTTGCGAGCAATGCCGCATTCAATATCTGATTTGCGAAGTGCCATGCCGTTGGCCCCGCCCCGACCGGCTCAAGGCAGTCGGCGGGAATCACGAGAACTCCCATGCTGGAAAGCTTCTTGCCCACCGATTGCGAGGCCTCCGGCGTGTAGGCGTTATAACTGTGGCCGGCCAATAAAATCGCCGGGCTACCATCTGCCAATGCCTGATCGAGAGCTTGACGGCCCATCTGCATCAGAGCGCGCTCGGCATCCGTCTGATCGCGCACTGCCGTGGCCCAGGCTTCGTTGGCCCGCTCCCGCGGAATTCCCAACTCGCGCACGGCCATCTCTGTCATCGCCGTGTTGTTCGCGTATCCCAGGGAGAAGTCCAGAATGGGCGCCAGGAATTGCGTATCGGGAAATGCCTTGGCGAGGAAATAGGGGCCGGCTTGCGTGATCGGGCATAGGTATGAATCCTTGGGAGAGCCGTTTTGAGGCATGCGCGCCAATTGCGGAAGGAAGACTACGCGCACGTCCTTCTGCGCCAGATCGAATACCGCGCCATGTGCGATCTGCGCCGGCAGACAGAAGCCGGAATTCGACTTTAGATCGCCCCGCAGGTCCACTCCGGACAACACAACATCCATCCCCAGAGCGGAGAAGAATGAAGAATAGAGGGGGAATAAGGAATGTGTAGTCAGTGCGCGAGGAATGCCAATGCGTGTCTCCGAGATCCGCGGCTTTCCATTGGGTTGACCGAACGACTCCTCAAGAAACGACCGCGCGGCCTCAAGTGCGGGGCCAACGTCCCAGTAATCGCGGGATTTCGGTCCCTGAGCCGGTTCTTCTCCGGCATGTTTCTGAACACCATAGACGATCGCGGCGCGCTGCTCCACCAGGTCCGGGGCAGGCGCAATGCGGGACTTTCTCTTCCACACATTCTCGTAGAGGCTGCAACGGCCGCCAAAGGGAAACTTTCGCCCAGCCACCTCGAAGCGCTCGATGCTGCAATACATCTTGCACGCCTGGCAAGTGAATCGGCCTACGAGTTTCATCTCTGCCGCGGCAAGAGTCTCGAGATCGGTGG
>JBEKAJ010000150.1:0-8585 GCA_050018295.1 Occallatibacter sp.
ACCGTTCTCGAGCGCCGCGTCGGCGCCCAATCGTCGCAGGACGAGAGCCAGCTCCGCGACAGCCTCAAGGCATTCACCGACGTCTACGCGATCGTGGAGCAGAACTACGCCGAGCCCCTCACCCCCAACAAGGCCGACGATGTCATCTACGACGGCGCCATCCCCGGCATGTTGCAGATCCTTGACCCGCACTCGCATTTTTACGATCCCAAGGCCTATGCCCGCCTGCGCGAAGATCAGCGCGGCCACTACTATGGCGTGGGCATGGTCATCCAGCAGCAAAATGACAACAATGGCAAGAGCAACGTCTACGTTGTCACTCCATACGAGGACACGCCCTCGTTCCGCGCCGGCATTCACCCCGGTGACCAGGTCGTCGCCGTTGACGGCAAATCCACCGACGGCTGGTCCTCCGATCAGGTTGCCAAAGCGCTGAAGGGACCCAAGGGCACGCACGTCCAGGTCACGATGGTTCGTTACGGCCAGGCCAAGCCGATGGTCTTCGACCTCGTTCGCGACGAGATTCCGCATCCCTCCATCGATCTCAAGTTCGAGATTCGACCCGGCATCGGCTACATTCATCTGTCCCAGTTCCAGGAAACCACCGGCCAGGAGATGGACGACGCCATCAACAGCTTTGGCGACCTCAAGGGCCTGGTGCTCGATTTGCGCGAGAATCCCGGCGGCCTCCTAAGCCAAGCCGTGGATGTCTGCGACCACCTGCTCGCCAAGGGCCAGACCATCGTCTCCCAGCGCGGCCGCGCCTACTCCGATCAGAACTACGTCGCGACGCACGGCAATGACGGCAAGACCTTCCCTATCGTTGTGCTGGTAAACCGCGACACCGCTTCGGCGGCCGAGATCGTTTCTGGCGCGCTGCAGGACCACGATCGCGCCCTCATCGTGGGCGAAACCACCTTCGGCAAGGGCCTGGTCCAGACCGTCTATAACCTCAGTGAAGATTCCGGCCTCGCCCTTACCACCTATCACTACTACACGCCGTCCGGCCGCCTCATCCAGCGCAATTATGCCGGCGTCTCGCTTTACGACTACTACAACCACGCCGGCGGCGGGCCCACCTCCGACTCCTCCAGCCGCGAAGTCAAGCTCACTGACTCGGGCCGCACCGTCTATGGCGGCGGCGGCATCACGCCCGACGAAAAAATCGAGCCGCCCACCACCAACCGCTTCCAGGACGAGCTGGTCTACAAAGACGTCTTCTTCCACTTCGCGCCGGTCTACGTGGCCACGCACACCATCGACAAAAACTTCCAGGTCGACGACACTGTCCTCAACGACTTCAAGAAATTTCTCACCAGCCAGAACGTTGACTGGACCGACGGCGACATTGGCGACTCCTCCGACTGGATCAAGGCGCAAATCAAGAAAGACATCTTCACCATTCAGTTCGGCCAACTGACCGGCTTGCGCGTCATCGCCGATTGGGACCCGATGGTCCAGAAGGCGCTCACCTACATGCCCGAAGCCCAGGCACTTGAAGATAGCGCACACAAGGTATTGGCGGAAAAGGCTCAAGCCCGCACCGAGCCGAGCACGGGCACCGCGTCCCAGCCCTGAGTTCTGTTCACCGTTGCAGGCAAAGCAAAAGGCCATCCCTGTTGGATGGCCTTTTTGCTGTTGTTGACGCGTCTGAGCGCCGGTTTGGCGCGGCACGTACCGACACTCTTCCTGAGCCGGCCCTTTAGCCACAGCACGAATCAGGCGCTTGCGCCACTCGTTACTTCGGTGGCGGCGGCGGAGTGAACATCTCGCGCTTGCGTCCCGGTTCTGGTTTCGGCTTCGGCTTGGGAGCCTTCTTCGTTTCTCTCTTACCTTTGTCTTTGTTTCCCATGCAAGCAAGCATGACACAGAAGCCTTTGCCTGAAAAGCCCCCAAACTCGCGCTGCGTGCGAGCGCGATCTTGCGCCAGCGGCTTGCGTGCCCCACTCGGTTCACATCAGGCGATCTCCGATTCCAGCTCGACCGGCACCGGCGCTCCGGCGAGCGTCACGAACCGCTCGGGCCGGCAGCAGACGCGGTCCAGTTGTGCCCGATCGGCCATCATCTCCCGGTCGGCGTCGAACGACTCAAGCGTTACGTCCAGAATCGCGGCCAACGCGGAGTCAGCCGGCCGCTCGATGCGATAGTGCATCCATTTGCCCTCGCGCCGCGCGCGCACGACTCCCGCCCTGCGCAGATAGGCCAGATGCCTTGATACCTTGGGCTGGCTCTGCTTGAGGATCTCGACGAAGTAGCACACGCACACTTCGCGGCCGTTCATCAGGTTCAGCAGGCGCAGCCGTGTGCGGTCGGCCAGTGCGGCAAACAGATGCGCCAAGTCAGCTGATCTTGCGCTTCGTCCCATCTCTTTAAATATACGCCTTGACAAATATGAATGCCAGTAATATATTTGCTTAGGCATATACGAAGGAGGATTCGAATGGCAGCACAGGCGGAAGTGAAGGAACAAGTCAGGCAGAAATACGGTGAGGCCGCGCGCGCCGTGTCGGAGGCATGCAGTCTTCAGGCCTGTTGTGATCCCGGCCTCCGCTGCTGCGACCCGATCACTACCAATCTTTACAGCGACGGTGAAAAGGGCCTCATCCCGGAGAAGGCTTTGCAGGCCTCGCTGGGCTGCGGCAATCCCACAGCGCTTATCGATCTCAAGCCCGGCGAAGTCGTCCTCGACCTCGGCTCCGGAGGCGGCATTGACGTGTTGCTCTCCGCGCGCCGCGTGGCTCCCGGCGGCAAAGCCTACGGCCTCGACATGACCGACGAGATGCTTGCCCTGGCGCGCGAAAACCAGCGCAAGGCGGGCGTTGAGAACGGCGAATTTCTCAAAGGCTTGATCGAAAACATTCCACTGGCCGACAACTCGGTCGACGTCATCATCTCCAACTGCGTCATCAACCTTTCTGCTGACAAGGACCGCGTATTGCGTGAGGCCTTTCGCGTGCTCAAGCCGGGCGGCCGCTTCGCCGTCTCTGACGTTGTCGTGCGCGGCACCGTCCCCGATGCCGTGCGCCAGAGCATGTTGCTCTGGGTCGGCTGCATGGCGGGCGCGCTCGAAGAGCAGGACTATCGCGCCCGGCTGATCGCCGCCGGATTTGCCGATGTCTCCTTCGAGCCCACACGCATCTACAACGCCGAGGATGCACGCCAGTCTCTCACCGAGGCGGGTGTCGATGTGGATGCGATCGCTCCTGAGGTCGATGGCAAATTCCTCAGCGCCTTTATCCGCGCCGTCAAACCTCAGCCCCCCTGCTGTGCGCCCGGCTGCTGCGGCGCTGGCGCAACGGCGTAGGGGCCAGCCACATCATGCCCAACCACTACAATGTCCTCTTTCTGTGCACCGGCAACTCGGCCCGCTCGCTGATGGCCGAGGCGATCCTCAACCACAAAGGCAAGGGCACATTCACCGCCTACAGCGCGGGCAGCCATCCTTCCGGTCAGCCGCGCCATGAAGCGATCAAACAGATCGCCTCAGCCGGAATATCAACCGCGGGCCTGCGCAGCAAATCTTGGAACGAGTTTGCCGCGCCGGACGCGCCCAAAATGGACTTTGTCTTCACCGTCTGCGACAACGCTGCCAAAGAAACCTGCCCTTACTGGCCCGGCCAGCCTATGACCGCGCACTGGGGCATCCCCGATCCCGCCGCGGTCGAGGGAACACCCGAGGAGATCGCCCGTGCCTTTCGCGATGCATTTGTCATTCTCGATCGCAGAATCGGCCTCTTTCTCTCGCTGCTCCTTGCCTCACTGCAACAGCTTTCCATCCAACGTGAGATCGACGAGATCGGCCGTTCATGACCGGCGGCTCGCGCCGCTGGGCAGCACGCACATTTCTTTCTTTGAGGTTTGCTCATGAAGGTAACTGGCCGGCTCTCGTTTCTTGATCGATACCTCACCGCCTGGATCTTTGCCGCGATGGTGGTGGGCGTGGCGCTCGGATGGCTCGTCCCTGGCGTGGTTCCTTTTCTCGACCGTTTCAGCATCGGCACCACATCCATCCCCATTGCTGTGGGCCTGATCGTGATGATGTACCCGCCCTTTACTAAGGTGCGGTACGACGAGCTGCATGAGGTGTTTCGCAACAAGAAAGTGCTAGGTCTTTCGCTCATGCAGAACTGGCTCATTGGTCCGGTGCTCATGTTCGTTCTGGCTGTCGTTTTCTTGCGCGGATACCCGGAATATATGGCCGGCCTCATCATGATCGGCCTGGCGCGCTGCATCGCCATGGTCATCGTCTGGAACGAACTGGCCAAAGGCGACACTGAATACGCGGCCGGACTGGTCGCCTTCAACTCTCTCTTTCAGGTCTTCTTCTACTCGCTCTACGCCTGGGTCTTCATCACCGTTCTGCCGGCAAAGCTCGGGCTGCAGGGCGCGGTCGTCCACGTCTCGATTGGTCACATCGCGCAGAGCGTCTTCGTCTACCTTGGCATCCCCTGTCTTGCCGGATTCCTTACACGCACAGTCCTTGTCCACGCCAAAGGTCTTGCCTGGTACGACCGCAACTTTATCCCGCGCATCAGTCCCCTCACTCTCGTGGCTCTCCTCTTCACCATCGTCGTCATGTTCTCGCTCAAGGGGAGCTATATTGTTCGCCTCCCGCTCGATGTCCTCAGGATTGCCGCGCCACTTCTGGTCTACTTCGTGGTCATGTTCCTGGTCTCGTTTTATATGGGCCGACAGCTCGGCGCGGACTACTCCAAGACCACGACGCTGGCCTTCACCGCCGCTTCCAACAATTTTGAGCTGGCCATCGCCGTTTCCGTCTCCGTCTTCGGCATCGATTCGGGAGCCGCCTTTGCGGCGGTCATTGGGCCTCTGGTCGAAGTGCCCGTGATGATCGCTCTGGTCAACGTGGCGCTGTTCTTTCAGCGCCGGTACTTTCCCGACCCTCAGGCAGCGCAGATCGATTCCTTCTGCGCATCCGCCAGGAAGTAGGCGCCCCTCGCCCGTTATTCTTAAAGAACCATGACCAGCTCAGCCAAGCCTCTGCGCCGCGTCGCCGTCTTTTGTGGATCGGCCTTCGGAAACAACCCAGCTTTTCGCGCGGAAGCGACGGCTCTCGGCTCCGCCATAGCTCAAGCCGGCCTTGGCCTGGTCTACGGTGGTGCATGCCGCGGCTTGATGGGTGCCGTGGCTGACGCGGCGCTGGCCGCTGGCGGAGAAGTGATCGGCGTGTTGCCAGACGCGCTCAGTGGCCGAGAGATTGCTCACAACGGGCTCACTTCGCTCGAGCTCGTCTCCACCATGCACGAGCGCAAGGCGCGCATTCATGAGCTCTCCGACGCCATCCTCGCGCTGCCCGGGGGTTACGGCACGCTTGACGAATTACTTGAGGCCATCACCTGGGCGCAGATCGGCCTGCACGCGAAGCCGTGCATCTTGATCAACACGCTAAGTTATTGGAACGGCCTTCTCACCTTCTTCGATACCGCAATCGCCGCCGGATTCATCGAATCGAAGAATCGCACTCTCGTCCGCGTCGCCGCCAACGCCGCAGAAGCGCTTGCCATGGCCGTCAACTACGCGTGAGCCGCGGATCATCCGCCGCGTTCGGCGGTATCATGCCGTTATGTCGACAAAGCTTCGTTTCGGCGTGCTCAGCACAGCCAACATCGGCCTGAAAAAAGTGATCCCTGCCATGCAGCAGGGCGAGCTCACCACCGTCACCGCTATCGCCTCTCGCGATCTTGCCAAAGCTCGCGAGGCAGCCACGAAACTCGCCATTCCCACGGTCTACGGTTCCTACGAGGAGCTGCTCGCCGACCCCGACATCGATGCCATTTACAATCCGCTGCCCAATCAGCTCCATGTTCCGTGGACCACGAAGGCCGCCGAAGCTGGCAAGCACGTGCTCTGCGAGAAGCCGCTGAGCATGACGGTCGCCGAGGCCAAAACGCTGCTCGACGTGCGCGCCCGCACCGGCGTCAAGATCTGCGAAGCCTTCATGATCCGCAGCGCGCCGCAGTGGCTGCGCGTGCGCCAGCTTCTCGACGAAGGCCGCATCGGCGAAGTCCGCGCCGTCAACACGCACTTCAGCTACTTCAATGTGGACGCGGCGAACATCCGCAACCGGATTGAGACGGGCGGCGGCGCCACGTATGACATCGGCTGTTACTGCATTCAAGGCTCGCGCTTTGCCTTCGGCCAGGAGCCGCGGCGTGTGGTTGCGCTTGTCGATCGCGATGTGCAGATGGGCACTGACCGGCTGACCTCGGCGATTCTCGACTTCGGCTCCGGCCAGGCAATCTTTACCTGCAGCACTCAGCAGGCCCCGTTTCAGCGCGTCCAGATTCTGGGCACGCGCGGCCGCATCGAACTTGAGATTCCCTTCAATGCGCCCAGCGACCGGCCCACGCGGCTCTTCATCGATGCGACCGGTGACCTCAGCTTCAGCGGAATCACGATGGAGACCTTCCCCTCAGCCGATCAGTACACGCTGCAAGGCGACGCCTTCGCGAGAGCTGTCCGTGACAACACCGAAGTTCCTGTGCCGCTCGAAGACTCGATCGGCAACATGGCCGTCATCGAAGCGATCTTCCGCTCGGGAAAGTCGGGCCAATGGGAAACGGTGCAACAGTAAGGGAACACTCCCGCCGCGAGCCCTCCTCTCTGGCACCAAGCCACATGTTTACTTTCTAGTACTCCCCCCCGGGGGTACCCTTTTTGGGGGTTAAGTTACTGTTTCTAAATGACTTAGATAAATGATTAAGTCCGCTAAACCTCTGATTCCAAAAGGGGTTAGAATCCAAGTATTCTTTTCTAAAGGACTTACGTGCGCTTTTTCTGGTTTTGCACCTATTTTCGGTGCATGGACATAGAAAACGGAAGGCCATGGCACTCGAGCCCCGCAGACGCTTTCGACCGCCCGGACGCTCTCCGATAAGGAAGAACGCCTGTTCTCGTTTCCTATTACAAGGATAGCGATTTGCCGGAAACAATCTGCAAACTTGGGAAAGGAATTTAGTGATTCGTTTCAAGGGGTTGCGGGGACAATCTTGAGTTTGGGGGATTGACACGAAGGCGGCCGCTTGCAAGGTTGGCGACCTGCCCCGTTCTCTTGACCTGCTCCCTCAGGCGTGATGCCTCAGGGGCTGAAGTCCGGGACCGCTTTGAGCGCGCTTTCGGCATGGCTGAAGCCAAGCCCTGATACAGGACCTGTTGCTTACGCGGCTGCGGCACACGCGCGGAGGTCGCGGGTGAGCGCATCGATGCGAGCCGGTTCGCTGTCCCACGCAAACATGAAGCGCGCCGCGCCGCCAATGAAGGTGTAGAAGCTCCATCCCCGCGCGCGAAGTTGATTGAGAACCTTCTCCGGCGCCTCAACAAACACAGCGTTGGCTTCGACTGGTTGCGCCAGCCGCACTCCGGGAATTCCCGCAACCTGCGATGCGAATTGGCGCGCACAGCGGTTGGCGTGCTCGGCGTTGCGCAGCCACGCTCCGCCCTCCAGCATGCCCACCCATGGCGCCGAAAGAAACCGCATCTTGGCCGCCAGTTGTCCCGCCTGCTTGCACCGGTAGTCGAAGTCCGTTGCCAGTGCGCGATCAAAGAACAGTACTGCTTCTCCCATCGCCATGCCGTTCTTGGCTCCACCAAAGCACAACACATCCACGCCGCTCTTCCAACTCATCTCTGCCGGCGAGCAGCCCAGGCTGGCGCAGGCGTTGGCAAAGCGCGCGCCGTCCATGTGTAGCGAGAGCCCGCGCGTGCGGCATTCCTCCGAAATCGCGCGCAACTCGGCGAGTGTGTAGACGCGGCCGGTTTCTGTGGATTGCGTGATCGACACTACGCGCGGCTTGGGATAGTGAATGTCGCTGCGCTTCGTCGCCAGTTCTCGAATTGCGTCCGGCGTGAGCTTTCCTTCCGGGCTCGCGGCCACAAGCAGTTTCGAACCGTTCGAGAAGAACTCCGGCGCGCCGCACTCGTCTGTCTCCACGTGCGCCTGGTCGGAGCAGATGACGCTGTGATAGGACTGGCAGAGCGACGCCAGCGCCAGCGAATTGGCCGCAGTGCCGTTGAAGACGAAGTAGACCTCGCAGGCCGTCTCAAACAAGTTGCGGAACGCATCGGCCGCCTTCACCGTCCACGGATCGTCACCGTACGAAGTCACGTGCCCGCGATTGGCGGCCTCCATGGCCTGCCACGCTTCTGGACAAATCCCCGCATAGTTGTCACTGGCAAACTGCTGATGCAATTCGTTGTTTTGAATTTCCGCCATGGCGCAATCCTCACTCGTTGGGGACGGAGCACGTCCCGGAGACACTCTTACACTAACGGTGGCGTCGCTGAGTGGGAGCAGGCGGTTGAGGAATTGGAGGCGCGGGCCGGGATCGAACCGGCGCATAAAGGTTTTGCAGACCTCTCCCTTACCACTTGGGTACCGCGCCTTGGGCTGCCTGCCTCACGGGTTGCGGATCGTCTCATTCCACTCTTCACCCGGTTTATGCACGCCGGAGAAATGCAGAATGGAGCGGGAGACGAGACTTGAACTCGCGACCCTCGCCTTGGCAAGGCGATGCTCTACCACTGAGCTACTCCCGCTTAACGCAAGTTCGAGTATACCGGGCTGC
>JBEKAJ010000151.1:0-8549 GCA_050018295.1 Occallatibacter sp.
ATGTTCGCGCCTTCGTTGCGCCTCAGTCCTGCATAGGCACGCGCCAGTTTGAGCGCGCCCTCCCACGCTTCAGTGCCGGTGTTGGCGAAGAAAACGCGGTCCAGCCTGGCGCGTTCGGCGAGACGCAACGCCAATTCAGCCTGGCCCTCGTGATAGTAGAGATTCGACGAATGGATGAGCGCGCGGCTCTGGCGGGCAATCGTCCCCACGATCGCCGGATGGTTGTAACCGAGGGCGTTAACGCCGATGCCGCTGAGCAGATCGAGATAGCGATCACCCGCCTCATCGATGATGGAGACACTTTCGCCGCCGACGAAAAGCACCGGGCTCCGCTCGTAAGTGGAGAGGAGAAGGCGGGCTTCTGCGGCGCGAATCTCTTCGAGTTTCATTGATCGAAAAACCTCCTATGCAACCATCACTTCAGTGCCATGGGCTACTCGTGAGCTGCACAAATCAGGCAGGGAACCTGCAGCTTCGGCGGGCAGAATCCGTACGCGCTTCACGCCGTTCAGAAGCGCCTCGCGGCATGCGCTGAGCTTAGGCAACATGCCGCCGGAGATCACCGCAGTCTTGACCATCTCCGCTATTTGATCGATGGAAAGCCAGCGCAGAACTTCGCCGTTGGCCCCCTTTACGCCCGGAACGTCAGTGAGGAACACCAGGGCGTCGGCATGGCAGGCAATGGCGCAGGCCGCTGCCATTTCGTCGGCATTGATGTTGTAGTACTCGCCGTCGAATCCGAGAGCCATGGAGCAAAGGACCGGAACACCATTCAACTGCCACACGGCCTCAATCCAGCGGGGGTCGCTCGCGGCGATCTCGCCAACGAAGCCAAGATCGGGCGATGTACGCTTCTTGCGCGCGCGGAAGAGCAATCCGTCGCCGCCTGAGAGGCCAACCGCCGGTTGGCCCAATGCGCCCAGAGCCGCGACCAGGTTTTTGTTCACGCGGCCGGCAAAGACCATCAGCGCGACATCGCGCGTCTCCGCGTCTGTGACGCGGAGGCCATCGATGAATTCGCTCTGCTTGCCCAGTGCCTTGAGCGTCCGGGTCAACTGCATGCCGCCTCCGTGGACAACAACCACCTGGTTGCCGTCACGGGCAAGTTCGGCGATGGCTCGTGTGCAGCCTTCGAGCAGCGAAGGAGTCTCAAGGCCCGCGCCTCCCAGTTTGACGACGTACTTCATTTCAGGCCCTCCGCAGCAAGTTTCATGCGAGACCCTCCGATTCGGACCAGCCCTGCATGACGTTCAGATTCTGGACGGCCTGGCCAGCAGCGCCTTTCAGGAGATTGTCGAGGCAACTGATGACGACTGCGCGTTTGCCGCTGGCATCCAGCTGAAATCCAATGTCCGCGTAGTTCGTCCGCACGGAATACTGAATTTGCGGCAAAGGATTTTCGTAAAGCCGCACCATTGAGCTGCCTGCAAAAAACTTGCGATACACATGCGCCACACTCTCACGCGTCTGCGCCTTCGTGAAGTGCACGTAAATCGTGGACAAAATTCCGCGCGGAATCGGCAATAGGTGCGGCGTAAAGACAATCTGGCAACCCGAAACGCCGATCTCCTGCAAAATTTCGCCGGTATGTCGATGCGTAAACACGCTGTAGGCTGAAAGATTGTCCGCCGCGTACATGAAATGCGTTCTGGCGGAGGGGACCTTGCCGGCTCCGCTGACGCCGCTCTTGGCATCAGCAACAATTCCATGCTCGAGGTCGATGAGGCCTGCGGCCACCAGAGGCTTCAAAGCCAAAATGATCGAGGTTGCATAGCAGCCAGGATTAGCGACCAGCTTCGCTGACGCAATCTGTTTGCGATGCAACTCGGGCAGGCCGTAGACGGCCTTTGTCTGCGTGGCTGCGGCCAGCTCGGTTCCTTCGTCCGCGAAAGCATACACGGCACGGTTGGCTGGCTCGGTTAGACGCCAAGCAGCGCTCAGATCAATTACGCGCAGCCCACGCCGGAGCGCTTCCGGAACCCACTCGCGCGACTGCTCGTGAGGTGTAGCGAGAAACAAGACGTCAACGCCGCGCTCGGCAAGGAGTTCCCACGAGAAGGCCTCGAGCTTCAAGTTGGCGCTCCCGTTGTTATCTCCCAACTGTGGATGAATTTCGGTGAGCGGAACTCCGCCTCGCGCCTGATTCTTTGCATCCACACGTCCGGCAAAGACCGGCGGATTATTCTTCAGGCGGGGATGATGCAGCAGCAGCCTGGCCAACTCAGCTCCGGCATACCCTGTCACTCCCACAACCGCGGCTTGTACAGTCTTCGTCATATTTCGAGCATCGTCCTTAGACGCGTTTCGACTTCACTCGCTTGGCGCGAATCCGCGCAGATTATCAGAACCGTGTCATCTCCGGCGATGGTACCAACAACTTCCGGCCACTCCTGGCGGTCGAGGGCCGCCGCAACCGGCTGTGCGCCGCCCATGACGGTGCTCAAGACCACCTGGTTCATTGCCTGGCGCACGCGCAGACCAAAGCTATCGATCATTTCATTGAGGGAGGGCGGTTGATCCTCTTCTGCCGCCGCCGCGATTGTTGGCGCGTTGTGCCCATTGGGAAGCGAGTAACCGCCGGGGCCCTTTGACAACCGCAGCTGGTGAATGTCCCGCGAAAGCGTAGCCTGCGTTACTTGAATGCCGCGGCGGCGCAACTTGCGGCGCAGCTCATCCTGGCTCGCCACCGGCGAGCTGGCCAGCACTTCACGAATTACATTGAGGCGTTGGACGTTCATTCCTGGGAACCGCTTCCTTAAGCGAGCAAAGCAACGGCACGGTCCGCAGGGCGGAAACCGCGCTTGAATAAATATACGCCTGAATTGCATAAGTATGCAAGGGATATTTTGGGACGAATCCAAGCCGTGGTCCTGCGGACTCGCGCAGATGCCAAGCTCCATCAGGGCCGTCAATGCGGGGCGCGCCACGACTCAAGACACGGTCCAATAGACAGCGAATCGTTGCCAACTTTGGTTTAAGGGCTTGAGAACCACTTCGTTCTGCTGTCCAGATGCGCGAAATGCAAGAGTCTCACCCGCAACCTGACGGATCCAGGTGCTGGGTTCGGCGCCGTTCGCTTTGAGAAGAGGCACCTGTAGCGCGGGCGCCTCCTGAATCTCCGGACCCTGATTGTGCTCGAGTTCATCTTCGAGCCCAGTTCGTGGAAACTGGCCAGCCAACACGAGCGGTCCATACAGAAAAGCACGCTGAGTCGGGTCGTCCGTCAGCGGCTCCGCGGTGACGTGCATTGGCATCGTTAGCTCAACGCGATCTCCGGCTTTCCAGACGCGAGTCAGCGTCAAATAACTTCCCGGCGTGCAGGGCGCCTCAAGTCGCCTTCCATTGATCTCGACGGAGTTCTCAGCCGTCGTCCACGAGGGGATGCGCAGCTGAAGCGGCCATGGCGTGCCGGGCGTCTGTTCGATGACGAACTCAGTACGGCCGGTTTCGGGAAAATTCGTTTTCTGTCTCAAGCGAACGCCACGATCTTTCCAGTTCACAGTTGAGGCGAAGTAAAGATTGACAAAAAGCGAGTCGTCATTATGAAAGTAAATCGTGTCGTTCAGTTTGGCGAACTCTTCAACGCCAGTCCCCGTGCAGCACCAGAACGACTGATCCTCGGTACACTTTGTCTTCCAGGCTCCCGGCGACATAGATAGAAAATACGAGGTATGCCCCGTCGTGGGCTCAATCGCGCCCAGTCGATGATTGAGCAAATTTCGCTCATAGTATTCGATGAACCGGCTGTCACCGCTCCAGATATACAGGTGCCGCGCAAGTTTCATCATGTTGTAAGCGCAGCAACACTCCTGATGGTGCGAGCTGATTCGTTTCTCGATCGCGAGATGGTTCGGATCGGTGAGCCAATGCTCATTGTTACTTGAACCCCCCGTCGCATAGGTTCGCGATTCGGATACGGTTTCGAAGAAGAAGCGGCTCACGTCAGCAAACCGGTAATCGGAGCTGAGCTCGTAGCGCCGCGCCGCGCCAATCACCTGCGGAACGTGGGTATTCATGTGCTGGCCCTTGAGCTCATCTTTGCGAAGGGCGAGCGGCGTGAAGAAAACCTTCTTGGTGAAGCGGTCACCTGTGCGGGCCCAATGGTCGTCGCCGGTTACGGAGGCAAGATTGTAGAGGACGTCGTTCATGCCACCGAATTCAGTGTTCAGAATTTCCTGCATGTGGCCATCGGTTTTCGTCGCGGTCCACGCGTCGACCCAGCCGGCCATTTTGACGACGACATCAAGAGCCTGATCATTCGCAGCCTGTGTCTTCATGTCCAGGAGGCCGGCCATGATCTTGTGCAGGGTATAGAACGGCGCCCAGACATTCTGCCGGCGCTCGAGCCGGTCGAACAACTCGGGAGGGAAGGCGCTCAGGTAGCCGTTCTGGTCGAGTGCGGCCTGACAAGCCGCTAATCCCGCAACGAGCTCGTCGGCCTTCGCCTTGACTGCGGCGTCTCCCGTCGCGGCGAAGTGCAAAGCAGACGCGGAAAGATAATGACCGACAAAGTGTCCGCGCAGCTCGCATCCTGGAGCTTCCCACCCGCCGAGAGGTTTGGCACTCGACAGAATACCGGCGTTGACTCGGAAGTTGTGGAGTAGCCGGTCATTCGGGAGGCGAAGCATATAACCGCGATTCCAGTCACGCGCTTGCTGGAGAGGGCCGGCCTCGAGAGTTACTTCGCCCAATGAAAAAGGCTTCAGTTTCGGCGACAGTTCATTCCGAACGAATTCAAGCGGCGCAGCAAAAGGTTCGGGCTCGGCAACAGAAAAGACGCGGTTGGCCGCGGCATCAGGGTCCAGAGCGTTCTTCGGTGGCGGGGGAGCTACTTGGCCGAGAGGCGATGCTCCGGCGTTGCCAAGAAGAGACGATACAGCGGCCAATCCTATGGGAGCCATCGCTGCGCTCTTTGCGAAATCTCTCCGAGTGACCTTTTTCATTGTGATTCCTCCAACCGCGGCATACGTTTACCGGACCGACCCAGGTTAGGCCGGAGATCGCCTTACTTCAAATCTCTCCAATTCGGCCCAAACGAGAGGTCGGCGACGAGTGGCACTTTCAGTTTTACGACCCCCTCCATCTCCGCCCGGACTAGGACCGCAGCTTCGTCGGCTTCGTCGTACGGCACTTCGAACAAAAGTTCGTCGTGGACCTGCAGGACCATGCGCGTTTTGAGTTTTCGCTCTGCCAGTTTGCGGTCGAGGGAGATCATGGCGAGCTTGATGAGGTCAGCGCCTGTACCCTGAAGCGGTGTGTTGATCGCAGTGCGCTCGGCGAATCCACGCTGATTAGCATTGCGGCTCTCAATGTCAGGGATCGGCCGCAAGCGTCCGAACATCGTGCGGACGGAACCTTCTTTCCGCGTCTGCTCGAGAGTCTTCTCGATGAAAGCTCTCACACCTTGATAGCGCGCAAAGTATCGATCGATGTATGCCTTTGCTTCGGCCTGCGGAATGCCCAACTGTGCGGCGAGGCCGAATGCGGAGATTCCGTAGACGATGCCGAAGTTGACGGCTTTCGCACGGTTGCGGGTCTCCTTGTCCATAGTGTCGACGGGAACACCAAAGACCTCGCTGGCCGTGAGCGTATGAATATCGATATTTTCAGCAAAGGCGCGAATCAGCAACGGATCGCCGCTGAAGTGCGCGAGCAGGCGCAGCTCGATCTGCGAGTAGTCTGCCGAGAGCAGTTGCGTGCCCAGTGCGGAGGTGAATGCGGCGCGAATCTCGCGACCCAGCTCCGTGCGCACGGGAATGTTCTGCAAATTCGGATTGACCGATGAGAGGCGGCCGGTGGCCGTGGCCGCAGCCTGAAATGTTGTGTGCACACGCGAATCGCTATCAGCGAGGAGCGGCAGGGCATCCACGTAGTTGGATTTTAGCTTGGAGAGGTGTCTGTACTCGAGGACGAGGCGAGGAACCTCGTGATTTTCGGACAGAAACTCGAGCACGTCCTGCGCTGTGGAGACGGACTTGTTTTTGCCGCGCGCCGGCGGCGCGGGCAGCCCCAATTTGGTGAAAAGCACAACGGCAAGCTGCTTGGGCGAGTTGACGTTGAACTGCTCGCCAGCCAGTTCAAAGATGCGTTCGCCGACGCGCTCGATCTCCACGCTGAAGCGTTCGGAAAGGCCGTCGAGCACGCCGGTATCTATGCGGATGCCTGCTTTTTCCATGCGATATAGCACGGGCGCGAGCGGGAGATCGATTTCGGCGTAGACGCGCGCGAGGCCGGCTTTGTCGACTTCTTCGCGCAGAGCGGGAACGAGCGCGTGAATGGCGGCGGCCGACGCAGCGAGCGACGAAGGTGGCGGCTGATTATTCCGGGCAGCGACATCAGCCAATGCCTGCGTGGCATGCGTGGGGTTGAGGGCGTAGGAGAGAAGCATGGTGTCATCCACCGACCCGCGCAACTCGACACCCATGTCGCCCAGGATGTGCAACGCCAGTTTCCAATCGTGGGCTCGCTTGGGCACGGCGGCGTCTTCGAGGAGGGCGCGGAGCTCAGGCGTAAGCGGCAGACGCAGCGCGCGGGCGGGATCGGCGGAGACTCCCACATAGAAGTGGATCCTCTTCTCGGCGGCTTCAGCCACGTCAAGTAGCGACAGCGGCGGCGGCTGTTCGTCTTCGGGATCGTCCAATGGCGGCTCTGCTGCGTCGAGCGCGAAGGCGAACCCGCTCTCGTGGGCGGCGGCGTAGAAGGCGGCGGCCTGCTCGACGTTAGGTTCATCAATAAGCTCAACCAAAGCTCCGCCCTCCGCGGGAGCAAGGTCGCGCAGCATCGACGTGAACTCGAGTTCGGTGAATAGCGTGCGGCAGGCCTCTAGGTCGGGCGGCTGGGTTTCCATCGCGGCCAGGTCCAGGGGTAGCGGGACGTGAGTGTCGATGGTGACGAGCTCTTTTGAGAGCAGAACCGTATCGCGATTCTGCTCGAGCGATTCGCGGTAGGCCTTGCGCTTAACTTCGGCGGCGCGATCGAGCACGGCTTCGACGGTGCCGAATTCCTTGATCAATTCGACGCTGCCCTTGTCGCCGATGCCGGGCGCACCGGGAATGTTGTCGACCGAGTCGCCGCGCAAGGCCATGACATCGACGACTTTGTCGGGGGGGACGCCGAGCGTCTCGGTGACCTTGTCGGGACCGAGGATCAGATTGTCCTTTTGCGGGTTGAGGATCTTCACCCGCGGCGTGACGAGCTGCATCATGTCCTTGTCGCCGGAGACGATGAAGACCTCGTGCTGTTGCTCGGCTGCCTCGCGGGCGAGGGTGCCTATCACGTCGTCGGCCTCGAAGCCTTCAGCCTGGAGAATGGGAATGCGTAGCGCCTCCAGGGCACGGCGAATGTAGGGAATCTGGCGGCGAAGATCCTCGGGCATGGCCTCGCGTTTGGCCTTGTAGCCCTCGTAGCTCACGTCTTCGATGCTCTGTGTTTTACCGTTCCAGCGGCGCAGCGTTCCGATGGCGCGGGCGCGCTCGTCGCGGAAGACTTCGCCGCTGACGTCAAAGACGGCGGCGAAGTATCTGGGCGCGAAGTCCTGGCGCAGCTTCTTGATCATGTTGACAAAAACGTAGGTGGCTGCCGTGGGCAGGCCGGAACGTGTGGACATGGGCCGCGAGCGCTGCATGGCGTGATAGGCACGAAAGATGAAGGACATCGCGTCGAGGAGGAAGACGGGCGGCCTGGATTGCTCGGTCACGGTAGAGAGAATAACAGTGGACAGCGAGCAGTGGACAGTAAACAACAAGCAGCGGGCGCGTAATCAGGCGATGAACATGCAGTCGCCGTAGCTGAAGAAGCGGTAGCTCTCGTGAATCGCGTGCTGGTAGGCCGAGAGAATGCGCTCGTGACCGGCGAAGGCGCTGACCAGCATGAGCAGGCTGGATTGGGGCAGATGGAAGTTGGTGAGCAGGGCACTGACGATTCGGAAGTCGAAGCCGGGAGAGATGAAAATGTCAGTTGCCGCGGAGTGCGGTTTGATTGGGCTGTTTCCGGCGGCCAGTGCGACGGCTTCGAGGGTGCGAACGACTGTGGTGCCGACGGCAACGATGCGTCGGTTCTCCGCGATGGCGCGATTGATGGCTTCGGCGGTTGCGGAGCCGATGGTATAGCGCTCGCGATGTAGGCGCACTTCGTCGACACGCTCGACGCGCAGAGGAGCGAATGTTCCGAGGCCGACGTGGAGCGTGACGCGCGCGATCTCGACGCCCTTGGCGGCGAGCGAGTCAAGCATTTGCGGCGTGAAGTGCAGGCCGGCGGTGGGCGCGGCGACGGAACCGCGTTCGCGGGCAAAGACGGTCTGGTAGCGGTCACGATCGGCTTTGGCGTCGTCGCGATGGATGTACGGCGGCAAGGGCGTGTGGCCAATTGAGTCAAGCACGGCGAAGAAGTCGTCGACGGGGGCAAACTCGAGCAGACGCTCGCCGAATTGGCCGCGCTCGAGGACCTCGGCTTCGAGTGCGACGGCGCCGTTGGGCGCGGGGAAGACGAGGCGCTCGCCGATGGCGATCTTGCGGCCGGGACGGACGAGGGCGCGCCATTGGTTCTCGCCG
>JBEKAJ010000152.1:0-8525 GCA_050018295.1 Occallatibacter sp.
AGCTATGGCGACGCATTTCTCCTGATGGGGATTCTGATCTTGCTCAACATTCCCGTAGTGCTCCTGATGCGCGGGGCGGAACATAACCGGCGGCATCGAAGGAGCCGTGAGGCGCATGGGCCCGAGGCATCACCGGCCGAGCCAGGATCTTAACCGCGCAGCCAGTAGGGCTTGGGAACCACCGCAGCAAGCTCGGCAAACTCGGCGTCACTGAGCCGAAAGGCGGCCGCGCCGACGTTCTCTTCAAGGTGCTTCACCGAGCTGGTGCCGGGGATGGGCAGCATGACCGGCGAGCGGCGCAGCAGCCACGCCAGCGAGACTACCGCCGTAGAGACGTTTCGAGCGGCGGCGATCCTCTCCACCACGTCGCTGGCCTTGCGGCCTTGCGCCATGGGCCCCCATGGCAAAAACGTGATGCCGTTTGCTTCGCAATAATCGACCACGAAATCCCACTCGCGATCGGAGAAACTGTAGCGGTTCTGCACGCTGACGATGGGGACGATCTCTTGCGCGCGATGGATGTGCTCGAGCGTGACGTTGGAAAGCGCGACGTGGCGGATCTTGCCCTGCTCCTGCAGCTGCGCGAGGGTTTCCATCGAGGCATCAAAGGAGACGGCCGGATCGGGCACGTGAAGCTGGTAAACGTCGATGCGCTCCAGGCACAGGCGCTTGAGGCTGCCTTCGATGGCCTGCTGAATGTGAGCAGGACTGGCGTTGTGCTGCCAAACGCCCGGGCCGTGGCGTGTCCATCCGGCTTTAGTGGCGATGACGAGGCCGGCCGGATACGGCCAGAGCGCTTCCGCGATCAGTTCCTCTGAGACGTCGGGACCATAGGAGTCGGCGGTGTCGATGAAGCTGACGCCCAACTCGACGGCGCGGCGAAGCGTGGCGAGCGCGGCGTCGACGTCGTCGGGCGGACCCCAGATGCCGTGGCCCGTTATGCGCATCGCGCCGTAACCCATGCGGTTCACGGTTAAATCGCCGCCGAGGGTGAGGGTTCCAGCTTGTGCAGCAGGCAAGATTTCGTTTCCGGCCGTCATTCGTGTGCCTCCTTAGACGGTCACTTCCCAGCCTTTTTCGTAGGTGCGGGCCCAGTACTTCATTGCCTCGGGATCGCCAATGATGTGAGCGGTTTCGGTGTCGAGGCGCAGCAGGCGATCGACGAACCAGGCGATGTTCGAGAGCAGGAGCATGGTCACAGTGACATTGGCGACCGGGACGGGAGAGTTGAGCTTCTGCTGGCCGCGAACGGCCGCGATGAAGTTGGCGAAGTGGGCGTCGGTCATGGAGTCGGCTCCGACCAGGTCGCCAGTGGAAGTGACGTGGCCAACGCGATACGTGTCGATCTGCTTCCCTTTCCAATCAATGACGTCGTAGCCGTCGCGATCGATGACGACCGAGCCCTTGGTGCCCATGATGACCGAACCCCGGTCGCGATCGTAGAGGCGAATTCCCTGGCAGGAACGGCCCTCCCACGAGATGAGCTTGCCGGGGTATTCAAAGTTAGTGATGATCGTGTCTGGGAACTCCCAATCGTCCTTGAACTGGTAGCGGCCGCCGCTTGCAGTCACGGCGTGGGGGATTTCCGCCTGCAGAGCCCAGCGGCAGACGTCAACTTCGTGTGTTCCATTGTTGAGCGTCTCGCCGGTGCCGTAGCGACGCAGCCAGTGCCAGTTGTAGGGATGAATATTGTCCTTGTACTCGCTGCGCGGCGCGGGGCCCTGCCACAGATCCCAGTTGAGCGAGGCGGGCACGGGCGCCGGCTTGCCAATGCCCATGGAGCCGCGCATGTTCACGTACCAGGATTTGGCCATGTACGCATCGCCGATGAGGCCCTCGTGAATCTGCCGGATCATGCGGATGGTGTAGTCGGAGGATCGCTGTTGATCGCCCACCTGGACAAGCTTTCCATATTTCTTCTGCGCGGCGACAAGCAGTTCGCCCTCGCGCGGATTTTGGCTTGAGGGCTTTTCGACGTAAACGTGTTTACCGGCCTTCAGCCCGAGCACTGCCATCGGTGTGTGCCAGTGATCGGGAGTGGCAACCGTAATGGCGTCGACGTCCTTCGATTCCAGCGCATGGCGGAAATCGGTCTCGGCCTTGGGCGCGTAGCCCAGCTTTTGTTCTGCTTCAGCCGAGAATTTGGCAAGGATGCCGGTGTCCACGTCGCAGATATAAGCGACCCGCGCAGAGTTGCTATTGGCGCGCAGCGATGACAGATGCGCGTGGCCGCGGCCGTTGAGGCCGTTGATGGCAAAGTTCAGCCGATCGTTGGCGCCGAGAATCTGCGCATAGCTCTTTGCGGTTGACGCGAAGGCCGAGGCCGCTGCACCAGCAGCCAGTCCGTTGACAAATTTTCGGCGGGAAATCATTTCCTTCTCCAATCGCTTCACAGTTATCAGCGTTCAGCTTCCAGCCTCTTCCAGTATCGCTCGCCGCTAGAAGCTCCCTCCGCCGCAACGAATTATACCGTTGCGCGCATAGGCGCGCGGCACGATGCCGGCGCGGGGAAATCCTTGATGAGAATAATGGATTTGCAGGCCGTCCGTGTCCCTTCCGCGCCTAGGTTTTGTGGCCCTTTGGCGCGAAAATGGAGTGGGGGGCTGTAAACTTGCCCGGGATGGGGACGTCTACCAAAGTGATGGCAGCCGGAACAGCCGTGAAACCGATGACCGTGGAAGCGGCGGAGGAGATTGCTGCGCAGGATTTCGCGAGCATCGTCGAAAGCCATCGGCCACAAATCTTCCGGTTCCTGCTGGCATCGCTCAGGGACGTAGATCTGGCAGAGACGCTGACGCAGGAGTGTTTCCTGAAGGCGCACCGGAACTGGAAACACTTTCGCGGCGATTCAAGCGCGATGACCTGGTTGATGCGGATCGCCATCAATTTGCAGAAGGACCACTGGCGCAACCGGCGCCTGCAGTTCTGGCGGCATACGCAGGCAAATGCAATTGGCGTGGACGAGGCCAGCGAATGGCTGCCGAACGGCGAGCGCAACGCGGAGCAGCGGATACTGGCGCGGGAACAGGTTGCACAGGTTTGGAAGGCAGTGGAAGGCCTGAGCGAGCGGCAGCGAACGGTGTTCCTGCTACGCTACGTCGAGGACCGGGAGTTGAGAGAGATTGCGCAGGCCACGGGATTGAGCGAGGGCACGGTGAAGGCCCACTTATCGCGGGCGCTCGCGAGAGTGCGCGCGGAGCTGAGAGGAACACGATGAGCTTGAGAGACAAATTGGCGGGAGAGATTGACGATCCAATGGTCGCTGGGGCGCTCGAGAACTTCAAGGCGAGCGTAGATGCCTGGAGCGAGGCGGCGTACAGCCGGCCACGGACAGTGGTGAGCTCGGCGAGGCACAATTGGCGTCTGGCAGCGAGCTGGGCGCTGGGATGCATGCTGGCGGCCGGAAGCCTGGCGGGCGGATTGTACGAACGCCATCAGCGGCAGGATCTGGCGCGGAAGACAGCGATGAAAGCGGTACAGCAAAAAGTCGCGCTGGAGCGTGCCGCGCTCGAAAAGCCTGTCAAGCCCACAATCGTTACCAAGCGGCAACCAACCGCGGTGAAGAGGGCAGCCAGTGAGAATGAAGATCTGCTGGCAACGGTAGACAGCGATGTATCGCGACAGGTTCCGGCGGCCATGGAGCCGCTGGCACAAATGATGGTTGACCACGGTACGAACTAAAGGGTCCACAAAACAAGACAAGAAGAAACACACGAGAAGGCGGGAAAGGGTCCCTTGGGACACAAGGGGGAGAAGATCGATGAAAACGTTGAGAATTGTACGACTGGTTTTGGCGGGAGCGGGAATGTTGATCGCAGGAGGTTGGGCATGCGCGCAAGGGCCCGGCGGACCAGGGATGGGGCCTGGATTCGGGCAGCATCGGCCTCCTATGGAGCGCTCGTTCGGATTCGCAAACGGACAGTTCTGGAACAATCCGGACATCGTGAAGCAGTTGACCCTGAGTGACGACCAGCGCAAGGCGATGGACGGAATTCTGCAGGACCATCGCATGAAGCTGATCGACATGCAAGCCACTTTGCGCAAGGCAGAGTTGGCGCTGGGTCCGCTGATGAAGGCCGATACTCCGGACCGTGCGGCGATTGAAGCGCAGATCGACAAAGTCGTGAGCGCGCGCGCTGATCTGGAAAAAGCGAATGCGCGTTTCCTGCTGGACATTCGGATGCAGTTGAAGCCGGACCAGTGGAAGCAACTGCAGATCATGCACCAGAACCGGATGGATCACCAGGGGATGCGCGAACGTGACCGGGGTCCGTGGGGACGCGATGGACAGAGGCCGGGGATGGGCGGACCTGGCAACCCGTTCCGCGGGCCGGGTGGACAATTCCACCGGCCGCAGCCGCCTCAGCCCCCGTCGGATGCGGCTCCTCAGGCAGCGCCGGCTCCGACTCCGGCTCCGGGAACGGGCCAGGAGTAATAACGTCGCTGTGCGTCGCCGACGCACAGCCAGCAACTTTGAGACCTAGGCGCGGCAGAAACACGAGTGCTCAACGCAAAGGTTAAATTCTGTTGACAGAGGAAATTGGTGGCGGCAGGGGATCGTTCCCCTGCCGCCGTTCTTTTGTGCTCGCGGTGAAGGATCACCGGATCGCGCCAACAGAACAGACAATTGCGTTTGACGTGCGACAGCGGGCCGAGTGGATTCTGTACCATCAGGATGGAAGGAGCGGTTTGTGCCGAATGTTACTGCCACCGACTCGCTGATCCTGCTGATCTACGGCTTTTTCGTGCTGACCGCCGGATTCTCGCTCAGGCCGGCGATGACGAGTAGCAAGCAATTCATGCAGGCTGGACGCGCGATGCCGGGCTGGCTGTGCGGCTTGGCGATGTTGGGCGCCAGCCTGGGCTCGCAGGAGGTGCTGGCCATGGGCGCTGCGGGAGCCCGGTACGGCCTGGCCAGCGTGGGATTCTTCGCCCTTGGCTCGATTCCGGCGATGCTCTTCGCGGGCCTTTATCTGATGCCAGTCTTCTACGGTTCGAATTCGGGGGCGGCCGCATCCCCGCAAAAACAGGATGAATTTGGCGCGCGGTCGATTCCGGAGTATCTCGGGCTGCGCTTTGACCGGAAGACGCGGGCGCTGAATGCCTGCATGTTTGCCGCGATGGCCGCGTTCAGTGCCGGAATCGCTCTCTACGCCATGGCGCGCGTCTTCGTAGCGCTGCACGTCTTCGATCAGGTCGCCGGCACGCTGAACCTGCAGCCCACCGGAGTTCTGCTGCTTGCAATCGCGCTGCCGGCGGCTCTGGTGCTGGCCTATGTTCTGCTCGGCGGGCTTGGCGCCGCGATGTACAACCAGGCGATTCAGTTTTGTCTCGTCATTGCCGGACTGTTGCCGATGGTGCTGCTGGGACTCAAGCGGATCGGCGGCTGGAGCGGATTGAAGGCCGCGGCTCCGGCAGGTTTCTTGCACGACCTGACACATGTGTCGTCCGGCGCGGCCCACGCGGGCGCTCTCTCCATGGGAGCCGGCGCTGTCGTCATGTTCATTGGCGTGGGGCTGGTGCTGGGCGGCGCAACATGGTGCACGGACTTCAGGCTGTTGCAGGCCGTGATGGCGGCGAAGAATGTGGAGGCCGCGCGAAGGGCGCCGCTGATTGCCGCGGCTCTTCGCGTCTTTGTCATCATTGTTTTGATTCTTCCGGGGCTTATCGCAGTCGGCCTGCCCACCCCCCACACTTCAATCGTGATCCACAACGACAACGGTGTGATTTATCACGAGATCACAGTTGTACCACCGGCAGTGGAAGCGGGGAGCGGGCTGGCTCCCGCGAAGGCCGATGCGGATGGAAGGCCCCAATTGGGCGCAGACGGCCGCGCTCTGCTCGACTACGCGATGGCCACGCCGAACATGCTCCTCGAGTCTCTTCCCGCGGGCCTGCTCGGGCTGGGGCTGACGGCTCTGCTCGCCTGCCTGATGGGTGGCGTGGCCGCCAGCGTGACGTCGTTCAGCACGGTCTTTACCTGCGACATTTTTCAGGCGTTCCTCGCCAAGAACGCTGCCGACAAGCACCTGCTCGCAGTGGCTCGATGTGCGGCAGTGGGTGGAATTCTGCTTGCTTTCGGAGCAGCGTGCGCCGCCATGCGCTTCAATAGCCTGCTCGACGCGATCGTGCTGGTCTTCGCGGTCGTGAATGCCCCGCTCTTTGCGGTGCTGATGCTGGGAGCTTTCTGGAAGCGGGCGACCGGGCACGGCGCGTTCGCGGGATTGATTGCAGGAGCGGCTGTAGCTCTTCTGCATCACGGGCTCGCCCTGCCGCGTGGCGAGCAGCCGGGCATTCACGGCGGTTGGATTGCGGTGCTGCACCATCCCGCCAGTGAGCTGGCGCTGGGGTTGGGGACGGCGATGTTAGCCTTCCTCGTGAGTCTGCTGGTGGCAGCGGCGGTGAGCCTGTTCACGAAGGCGGCGCAGGCGGAGGAACTCAAGGGTCTTGTGTTTTCGCTTACAGCGCGACCGACGACAAATGGGGCATGGTGGAAGCGGCCCGAGGCAATGGCTGCGGCAATCCTGTTGGCCGCGATCGCGGTGAACCTGATTTTCATCTGAGCAGAGAAGGATAGCGATGTTTTACGATCCGCGCATCTCGATGGGCATGCTGTTCACATTGATCGGAACCATCCTGACAGCCTTCGGCCTGGCCACGCGCGCCAGTACGGAGGTTTATGCAAAGAGCATGGGGATCGATGCCAATCTGTGGTGGGGGCTGGTTCTGCTCGTCTTTGGGATTGTGGTCCTCATGCTGGGCCGGCGCGGCCAGATCAAGCTGGAGAAGAAGTAGCGATCAGCGTTGCATCCGAGTATTCCCTGCTGCCTTCAATCGCCTGTCGCACTGAAGCGCATGGTGCGGTAGTCGAAGGTGTAGCTCTTGAGCTGGTCGAGGGCGTCGATGCCGAGTACGCCATAAACATCGTCGCGGGCGGCTGAGCCAAACGGCTGTGTGAGGACGGGAATGTAGTGGAGATCGATGGACGTATCGCCAACGACCAGTTGGACGTTCTCAGCGACATAGGCTGACCCCGGCCCGGTATCCATGCCGGGGAATGAGAAGGGTTCCATCTTCTGGCCGTTGAACTCGGCGGCATGCTCGTCGAACCAGCGCGAGGTCAAGTACGTCTGCTGGCCGCCCGCGTCGATGGCGAACATCCGGTCGTCGCTTTCACCAGCGTCCTCGTGGCCGCCCGCTGCAACCCCTTGCGAGGAGGAATCCGCGGCGAGGTCGAGCGCTCGGCCGAGCGCAACGATGACTTGATCTCCGTCGAGATAGAAACGGGCGCCGGTAGTGAGGCGATCCTTGTCCTCTTGCGGTTCGATCTCTTTCGCGGGATTTACCTGGATAGTGTGATCGGAAACGGTGAGCCGGCCCATGGCGGCAAGCGCGGGATAACCGAGAACGCCCTCGACCCGATAGCCGGAGTGTGGGAAGGAATAATCTGCGTCGTCGAAGACGAATGCGGTGACATTGTGCAGCGTGAGGCGACCGCCGATGGTAAAGCGGGGAATCACGGTGACGTGAACCTGAATGGGGCGCCCGGTAAGGGTGTGAATGGTAGCCGATTCCGTTGAGATTGTGAGTCCGACATTCCGCGCGATGGAGCGGGAGATAAGATTGAAGGGAGCGGTGGGATCGAGCATCCAGCTGTGGGAGCGCGCGTCGATAAAGACGGGAACATCGACGAGGCCGAGGGGATCGTTGCTGACCTGAAGCCTGAATGGTTCGCAAGGGTCGACCGTGATGGGCGGATTGTCCTTGGCCAGCGGCAGCATTTTGAGCGGCATCTCAATTTCGTCTTGCTCGCTGGAGGTGAGCTTGGCGCCAAGGCGCGCGTTGAGGGCTTGGTAGGCCTGGCTGGCCTTGGTCCAATCGCCAAGACGAAGGTAGTCTTCGGCGAGTGTCATGCGGAGCAACTTCTCGCGAGCGGCATCTCCGCTCGCAGTCACTTGATCCACAAGCGGCTCGAGGAGCCGGACTGATTGATCGAGCTGATTTGAGCGGTTGGCCAGAATGCCGCGATAGAACTGTGCCCGATCTGGCGGCAACTGGTTCATCTGCGCCTCGATGCGAAGGTATTGGTGATCGGCGAGCAGGTTCTGCAGGCGGGCTTCGGCATCAAGTCCACTGCTGGTCCCGGTGTGGAGTTGCGCGCCCGCGCCCGGCTGCTGCGCTGTTTGAGGCGCTGCCGGCTCCGCGCTTTGTTGCGCAGCCAGAGGACACAACGGCATAGCGAGCGCAAAGGCGAGGAGCAGCTGTGCCGCAGACGACTGATGCGCCCGGCGCCGGTTGCTTTGTGCCGCAAATCCACTCATGCCGTCCATCTTCACTTCGACGTTAACAGATCGGTGACGGAGCAGCGAAAAGCATTGTCTTGAGACCGTCCTTACGCGATGACCGGTAAGTATCCCCCGGCAGAGCCGGGGGCCTTAATTGTGTGAGCCGCTCAAAGCGGCTTGAGCGGGGTCGCTAATGCGGCCCCGGTTGATGTTGGGCCACCTTGACGGTGGCTGGTCACT
>JBEKAJ010000153.1:0-8523 GCA_050018295.1 Occallatibacter sp.
CCCTACTATCGCGATGGAGCTTTGTGCCTGGCTTTGGGCGTCACGCCGTATGAAATGATGCTGCAGGCCACGGGCGCTGCGACTGATCCGGCAAGCGGCGGGCGGCAGATGCCCAGGCACTGGAGCAGCCGCGCGCTGCATATCGTCAGCACCTCGTCGTCAACGGCGACGCAGTTGCTGCACGCCGTGGGCTGCGCTGAAGCTGGGCGGGCATTCAGCAAGCATCCCGAGAACTCGGCGAGGGCGGAAGGCGACTATCGCGCCTTTCACGATGTGGACTTCCACGGTGACGAAGTCGCGCTGGCCTGCGTGGGCGAAGGCTCGACTTCGCAAGGCGAGTTTTGGGAAGCGATCAACACCGCGTCGAACCAGAAGCTGCCGGTGATCTTCTGCGTGGAGGACAACGGCTACGCCATCAGTGTGCCTGTTGAAGTGAATACGCCGGGCGGGAACATCTCGAGGCTGGTCGCCAATTTTCCCAACTTCTTCTTTGCCGAGGTAGACGGGAACGATCCTGTGGCAAGCCTGCGCGCTTTTCAGGAGGCGGCGGCGCACTGCCGCGCCGGCCACGGACCTGCGCTGGTTCACGGCCACTGCGTGAGGCTTTACTCTCATTCGCTCTCGGACGACGACAAGAACTACCGCTCCGCCGCCGAGCGGGAGGCGGACCTGATGTGCGATCCCATCGCGCGCATGCGATCCCGGCTGATCGGCGAGGGAATTCTGACGGTTTCTGAAATCGACGAACTTGAGCGGGGGCTCGAAGCCGAAGCCGCTGAAGCTGCCGAGCGTGCGATGGAGGCGCCACTGCCGGAGGTGGAGGGAATCACCGAACACATCTACTCCGAGGATCTCGATCCGACGCGAGCCGCCTTCGCCACCGAGCAGCCGCAAGTTTCATCGGAGACGAATGGTGCAGCATCGGCAGGTGGGCATAAGAGTTCGGGCCCGCATACCATGGCCGACCTGATCAACTCCTGCCTGCGCGACGAGATGCGGCGCGATCCGCGCATCGTGATCTACGGCGAGGACGTGGCCGATGCGAGCCGCGTCGAAGCGCTGTCAGAAGCGAAAGGCAAGGGAGGAGTCTTCAAGCTCACCGCCGGCCTGCAAACCGAATTCGGATCGGAGCGCGTTTTCAACTCTCCGCTGGCCGAGGCCAACATTGTTGGGCGCGCCATCGGCTATGCTCTACGCGGAATGAAGCCGGTCGTGGAAATTCAATTCTTTGATTACATTTGGCCGGCTATGCATCAGATTCGCAATGAGTTGGCCTTGATGCGCTGGCGGTCGAACGGAACCTGGGCTGCGCCCGTAGTCATCCGCGTTCCCATCGGCGGGTATCTCACCGGAGGGGCGATCTATCACTCGCAATCGGGCGAAAGCATCTTCACGCACACTCCCGGCCTGCGCGTGGTTTTTCCCTCGAACGCCCTCGACGCCAACGGCCTTTTGCGCACGGCCATCCGCTGCGACGATCCGGTACTTTTTTTCGAGCACAAGCGCCTCTATCGCGAGACCTATGGCCGGGCGGCGTATCCGGGGCCTGAGTTCGCCATACCTTTTGGAAAAGCCAAGATCGTTCGTCCCGGCACGGACATCACGCTCGTCACGTATGGGGCGCTCATTCCGCGCGCGATGCAAGCCGCCCAGCAGGCGGAGCGCGAACACGGAATCGAAACCGAGATCCTCGATCTCCGCACGCTCAATCCCTACGACTGGGAGGCCATCGCTGAGTCAGTCCGCAAGACCAATCGCGTGATCGTGGCCCACGAAGACATGCTGAGCTGGGGTTACGGCGCCGAGCTTGCGGCGCGCATCGCCGATGAGCTTTTCGACGATCTCGACGCGCCCGTGCGGCGCATCGGCGCGATGGACACCTTTGTCGCTTACCAGCCGAAGCTCGAAGATGCGATTCTGCCACAGCCGGAGAACATCCTGAAGGCCATCGTGGACCTGAAGAGTTATTAAAATTCGCTTCCGGGCGAACCGAGCCTAATTTACGAGATACCAGCCGCATGGCCGGAGTCCTGCGCGCAAAGGACACATTGTCTCCGGCCCGGATACAATGCGGATACAATACTGGGATGGACTTCCGCACCCATTTTCAGCAGGGATACAGGCGCTGGACGCGCAGGGCAGGCCGAGCCGCATGACGAGATTCCTGCGCCTGATGCGCTATGGGCTGCCTTACACGCTGGAGTGGCTGCCCGGAGTCGTGCTGTCGGCCATCGTCGGGTTGCTCGACGCTTTCCGCATCCTGCTGCTGCAGCCAATATTCGACCGGGTTCTGGCGCCGAGTTCGCCTGAAGGCCCGATCATTCTCGGCCTTCCCCAATCGCGGTGGCACTTCGATCTGAGGAGCATTGTTCCGCACTTCATGCATCTGCACAATGCCTGGGATGTGGTGGCCTTCGCGCTGGTCGTCGCCACGGTTCTGAAGGGCCTCTGCGACTACCTGGGAAATTATCTTGTGAATTATGCGGGCTTCGGCACGATTACCGACCTGCGCAATCATCTCTACGAAGTCACGCTGCGCCGCTCATCGAGCTTCTTCCATAAGAATCCGACTGCCACCATTCTTTCCACGCTGATCAACGACGTGGATCGGGTGCAGGTTTCGCTTAGTTCCGTGCTGGGCGATTTTCTGCAGCAGTTTTTCACCTTTGTAGCCGCGATTGCGCTCATCATTAAACTCGGCGGCTACCTGAGCTGGGCTTTGGTTCTTTTTATTCCCGTTGTGATTGCTTCAGTGCGCAGAATAGGCCGCGAAGTGCGCACACGTACCCGGACCGGCCAGGACAAGTTGGCCGAAGTCCAAAACATTCTGCACGAGACGGTGACGGGCAACCGCATCGTGAAGGCGTTCAACACGGAGCTGTGGGAGATCCTTCGCTTCAAGAGTGCGGCCAAGCGCCTCTTCCGCGCCAACCTGCGCAGCGTGCGCATTCAGTCGATCAGCTCGCCCTTGATGGATACCGTCGGCGCAATCGCCATGGCTCTGTTGCTGTGGATCGGCCGCAGCGCGATCAAGAGCGGCTATATGACCATTGGCGTCTTTGGCGCGTTCATCTTCCTGCTCTTCAAGCTCTACGATCCGTTGCGGCGCTTTGCCTTCTTCTACAACGCATTCCAGCAGGCGATGGGGGCATCGGCGTCGATCTTCACCTTCTTCGATGCCGAAGACGACGTGAAAGAGCGGCCACGCGCCGCCACATTTACGCGCTTTCGCCAGGCCATCAAATTTGAGAACGTGGGATTCTCCTACTCGACCGGCGAAGGAGAGCACCAGATTCTTCACAATGTCGATCTGGAGGTCAACGCCGGCGAGGTGCTCGCCATTGTCGGTCCCAGCGGAGCGGGCAAGTCCACGCTGGTGAATCTGATTCCGCGTTTCTTCGATGTGACTTCGGGCCGCATTCTCATTGACGGCCGCGATCTGCGCGAATTCACGCTCGGTTCGCTCCGCCGCCAGGTTGCTCAGGTAACGCAGGAGACGATTCTCTTCAATGACACCGTGCACAACAACATTGCGTATGGACAGCCAGACGCCAAGGCGGCGCTGGTGAACCAGGCTGCGCGCAACGCTCTGGCGCACGACTTCATCATGAACATGCCCCACGGCTACTTGACGGTGATCGGCGAAAAGGGCTTCCGGCTCTCTGGTGGCGAGCGTCAACGCATCGCCATCGCGCGCGCCATCTTCAAGAACGCGCCGATTCTCATCCTCGATGAAGCTACGTCCTCGCTCGATGCGGAAAGCGAGTCTCTGGTGCAGGAGGCGCTGGCCAACCTGATACAGAATCGTACCGTGGTCGTGATCGCTCATCGCCTTTCCACCATCCGCCGTGCCAACCGCATTGCCGTTCTCGAGAGCGGCCGCATCACGGCCATTGGTTCGCACGATGAGCTGCTCAACACCTCGCCTACCTATCAAAAGCTCTATCAGTTGCAGTTCATTGACATGCCCGAAACGCTGGATACGCCCGAGACTCAGACCCAGGATCCCAAGCTGCTCTATCTGCCGTTCGATGAGAGGGCTGCGCTGGCCACAGGCGCGAAGGAGTAAGCATGGCCATTGCATCGATGACCGGATTTGCGCGGGTGCAGTCTCGTGCTTCCATTGGCGGCGATGAGCAGGTCAGCTACACGCTCACCGTTAAAAGCGTGAATCACCGCTTTCTCGATCTGCAATTCCGCTTGCCCGCCGGCCTTGATGTGCTGGAAATCGAGTTGCGCCGTGTGCTCAAGGAGAATCTTGTCCGCGGCCACGTTGATCTGACCCTTTCGGTCGACCGGAGCTCGCAGGCCAAGGCCGGATACAATCGCGAACTGATCTCCGGCTATCTCGCTGCTTTCGAAGCGGCGCGCAGCGAGCACCGCTTGATGGGAGAGCCGGACCTAAACGCGGCATTGCGGCTGCCCGGCGCGTTGCAGGTCGAGGATCGAAACAGCAGCGACCTTACCGCGCTCGCGGCAAACGTGCTTGACCAGATGGCTCCGCTGCTGGAGCAATTGAAGGCGATGCGCGCGCGCGAGGGCGAGGCGCTGGAGGCAATTTTGCGCGGCACGCTGGACCGGCTTGCCGCCGCGACGGCAAGCATTGCGGAGCTTCGTCCGGAGATCGAGCAGCGATGCCAGGAGCGACTGGCACAACGGCTGACGGCGGCCGTGGGGCCGGAGTTCAACCAGCAAAGAGTGCTTGAGGAAGTTGCCGTTCTCGTAGAACGCAGCGACATCAGCGAGGAGCTGGCGCGCATGACGACGCACATCGAGCATTTTCGCGAGCTGCTCAGCGCAAGCGGCGACGCGGGAAAGAAACTCGACTTTTTGCTGCAGGAGATGAATCGCGAAGCCAACACTCTTCTCTCTAAAACGGCGGGCGTGAGCGGGAAGGGAACGCGCATTACGGAGTTGGGCCTGGCCATGAAAGCGGAGATTGAAAAGGCGCGTGAGCAGATTCAGAACGTGGAATGAAACAGAGAACAGAGAACAGAAACGAAGATAACTGATAGAGAGGGATCGAGAATACGTGGCGGGAATTCTATTTATCATCTCAGCGCCGTCGGGGTCGGGCAAGAGCACGCTGGTGAGCGAGTTGCGCAAGCAGGTGAGCGGCGTTGACTTTGCCGTTTCCTGGACCACTCGCGCGCCGCGCGGGTCTGAGGAGAACGGGCGCGAGTATCACTTCACGACCCGCGAGGAATTCCTGCGCATGGTAAACGAGGGTCTGTTTCTGGAACACGCGGAGGTCTTCGGGCACTTCTACGGTACAGCGCGGCAATCTCTCGATGATGCCCTGGCCGCCGGTCACGACCTGATGCTCGACATCGATGTGCAGGGCGCGGCGCAGGTGCGCACCAAGATGGCGGAGGCCGTGGGCATCTTCGTTTTACCGCCGAACCCCAAGGTTCTGCGCACGCGCCTGCGCAACCGCAGCCGCGCCGAAGGCGTGATGGACGAGGATGAACTGTTTCGCCGTCTTGGTCAGGCCCGCAATGAGATTGAGAATTATCGCCAATACGGCTATATTTTGGTCAATGACGTTCTCGACCGGGCGGTGGCGCAACTGGAAGCTATTGTGCTGTCTGAGCGCTTCTTTCGCAATGGCGAAGTGATCGCCTACCGTTCGCGCCGGGTGTTGGAGGTTGCCGCAGCCTGTCTGCAAGCGAACTCGCAGGAGCGGCTCGAACCTGTGCTGGAGGCCTTTGGCATAGATGGCGACTCCGGCCAGCAGCAGCTCCCTTTTGGAGATGACCCCGATGACGATTGAGACCCATTTCGATTCCAACTACCGCAAGGTTCTGGTGGCCGCACGTCGCGCGCGCCAAATACAGAACGGCTCCCAGGCGCTGGTCCCCACGCGATCCAGCAAGGCATGCCGGATTGCGCAGGACGAAATCGACGCCGGGAAGATTGCTTACGTGAAGAATGAGGTCGAAGTCACCAAGCCACTGGTCGAAGGTCCGGCGATTCCCATCCTTCTCAGCTAAAAGACAGGGGTCAGGGATCAAGTGTCGGGGTTCAGCAAGGCCAACCTGACACTTGAAACCTGATCCCTGATCTCTGTTTGCCGTTCCCTGAACTACAATCGAGATATGAGAGTCGTCGTGGGTGTCTCCGGTGGAATCGCTGCGTATAAGGCAGCAGAACTGGTGCGCGTCCTGCAGCGCCAGACCGTCGAAGTGCACGTCGTGATGACCGCGTCGGCGCAGAAATTTGTGCAGCCGCTCACCTTTGCCGCACTTACCGGCCACAAAGTCATCACCAGCCTTTGGGATGAAGGGGACTCGGGCGCGGCCGTACCAGAGCAGAACGGCATCGATCACATCGCAGAGGCGCAATGGGCCGAGGCGCTGGTCGTCGCTCCTGCCACCGCCAATATCCTGGCGAAGTTCGCTCACGGCATTGCTGACGATTTTCTTTCCACACTCTATCTCGCCACCGCTGCGCCGGTCATCATAGCGCCGGCGATGAATGTGAACATGTGGAACCATCCGGCCACGCAGGCGAATATTGAAACGCTGCGGCAGCGCGGCGTGACCATGATCGAGCCGGGAACCGGCGAGCTGGCCTGCGGCATGGTGGGCGCCGGCCGCATGGCGGAGCCGGAGACGATTGGCGCGGCAGTGCTGGCTGCGCTCGGCCGCCGCCGCGATCTCGCCGGAGAAGTGGTGCTGGTGACCGCTGGCGGCACGCGCGAGGCCGTCGACCCGGTGCGCTTCATCGGTAATCGTTCCAGCGGCAAGATGGGCTACGCGCTGGCTGAGGCTGCGCGCAGCCGAGGCGCCAGGGTAATTCTGATCAGCGGGCCGTCGAGCCTGCAAGCTCCCGCACATTGCGAAATCCTCAGGGTGACAACCGCGGACGAGATGCGAAGTGCGGTGCTCGCCAGCATGAGCGAGGCTACGCTTGTGATCAAAGCCGCTGCCGTGGCCGACTACCGCCCCGTCGCAGTCTCCGCGCAAAAGCTCAAGCGCACGGGTCCACTGACCCTCGAGCTCGCGCCAACTGAAGACATTCTGGCCGAAGTGGTGCGGCGCCGCAGACCAGGTCAGCTGATTGTTGGATTTGCCGCCGAGACCGAAAATCGCATGGAGAACGGCCGCGCCAAGCTTCTGGCCAAGGGCGTTGACGCGATTGTGGTGAACGATGTGGCCGGCGAAGGCATTGGCATCGACTCCGACACCAATGCAGCCACGTTCCTCACCCGGGCCACGGCAGTGGAGCTGCCGCAAATGCCCAAGCGCCAATTGGCTGACCGCATCTTCGACGAGATTCTTACTCTCCGTCGTCCGCGGTCTGTGGTTGTGGAGCTAGATGATGAGCGGGACGTGGAAGCGCGCAAGAAGCTGGCCATTCAGAATCGCGTGCTGGACGAGAGCGTTCCCGCCGGCGCCGGGCGGCGCCAGCTCATCGTGGAGTAAGCAGATTGCCGCGCGCACTCGATTCCGCCACGCGTGACGCTCTGGCCGAGCGGCTCAGGTTTTACCGCGATCTGGGGCTGTCCGACTTCTACCGCCGGCCGGTTGAGGCTGGGTCCGCCGAGACGCTGGAAGTTGCCGCGCTGCATCCGCAGCCCGCCACGACAGACGCGGAACCGGCAAGAGGCAACGCGTCGGATTCTGCAATTGCCGCGCAGGAATCCGTACCTTTCGCAATCCAGCCCAACTTTTTCGGTGAGGAACCTACGATCAAACCTCGCAAAGGCTTTTCCGCGCCTCCCCAGATCGCTGCCGCTGTTCCCGTGGAAGAACGCGCCGCCGCATTGCAGCACATCCGCGAAGACCTCGGCGACTGCACGCGCTGCGCCCTGCACAAGGGCCGCAACACCATCGTCTTTGGCGTGGGCAATCCCGCCGCCCGGCTGATGTTCGTGGGCGAAGGCCCCGGAGCCGATGAGGACGTGCAGGGGCTGCCCTTCGTGGGTCGCGCCGGACAACTGCTCAACAACATGATCGCCGCGATGGGGCTCAAGCGCGAAGAATGCTACATCGCCAACATCGTCAAGTGCCGGCCGCCGGGCAACCGCACGCCGGAGCCCGGCGAGGCCAACACCTGCTCGGCATTCCTTTTTCGCCAGATCGACGTGGTTCGGCCGCAGGTTCTGGTGGCGCTGGGAGCGACGGCTGCTACCTATCTGCTGGGTGCGCGGCAGCCGCTGGCCGGGCTGCGCGGGCGCGTACACGCATTTCGCGGGATGAGTTTGATCGTCACCTATCACCCTGCCTTTCTGCTGCGCGATCCTCGGCAAAAGAAGGAAGCCTGGGCCGACCTGCAGATTGCGATGAAAGAGCTAGGGCTGAAGGCGCCTGCAAAACCGTAAGCCGCACCTCCCGCGTCGATGCACGGCGCTAGGGCGCACTTCGGCGCGACGAGCTCTCGCGTCGACGCACCTCCTCGTGAGCTGCATCCTTCCCTTTAGTCCAGCGGAAGTGAGAGTTCTCCGATAAATTGGGGCGATGAGGCCCTCAGGAGGGGGACTTCCAATGAAGAAGAGCCGGTACACAGAGGAGCAGATTG
>JBEKAJ010000154.1:0-8507 GCA_050018295.1 Occallatibacter sp.
TGGAGCGGCAGGGTTGAACGTTCAGTGGAATCTGCTTGGCGCCGCGGGCACGCCAACTATAAGCCAGGTGGATACGGCCTCCGCGGTTTCGGCCACCACGCAGAATGGCTATGCCAGCGGTCAATACCAAAGCTTCGCCATCGGCTCCGACGGCACCGTGACCGCCAGCTACTCCAACGGACAGCAGCAGAATGTGGGGCAACTGGCGCTGGCGAATGTGGCCAATTCCCAGGGGCTGAACCTGCTGGGGAACGGGGACTATCTGACTACACAAGCCAGCGGCACGGCCGTGGTGGGGACTTCGGGCACATCGGGCCTGGCCACCGTGCAGGATGACGCGCTCGAGGCATCGAACGTCAACATTTCGACGGAGTTCTCCAACTTGATCATCGCGCAGCGAGCATTCGAGGCCAATGCCAAGTCGGTGACCACGTTCGACACGGTCACGCAGGACACGATCAACATGGTGCACTAAACTTAGCTGTCCACTGATTCACTACGGGGCGGTCATAGGACCGCCCTAGCTTTTTGGATTGGGCGAACCTCGATGAACAACCCCTTGCCTTCCGCGAGAACGATCCCTTTCTCATTCGCAATGCGGGCTTCAGCCCAATGCTTGCGCGCCTCGTTGCGAACCACGCGGCCCTCAATGCGAAGGGGCGTTCCACTTGGAACGGGACGGAGATAGTCGACTTCGATCTTGCGCGTCACCGATGTGCTGCCCTTGGCGCGCACGGCCTTGCTCATGGCCTCATCGAGCAGCGTGGCGATAATGCCGCCGTGCAGGTAGCCGGGATGGCCGTCGAAGGTGCCGGGGACGACAGGCAGGCTCACGACGGAACCGTCGTCGGCGAGCAGAAATTCGAGGCGCAGTCCGTTTTGATTTGCCGGGCCGCAGCCGAAGCATCGGTTGCTGGCAGAGTGGGCGAAGGGCGTCAGATGTTCGTGTTTTTCGGTCATGCTGGCCTCGCTGATTGGAACCTACCGTTGAGCGCGGCGATGAAGAGTTCACGGTCAACATTGCCTCCCGTGAGGACTATGGCGGCGCGCTTTCCGGAGAGAGTTGACCGCTCTTTCAGCCCGGCGGCGAGGGAAGCGGCTCCGGCGCCCTCGGCAACGTTATGTGTGTCCTGGTAATAGATGCACATCGCCTCCGCGATTTCCGCGTCAGTGACTTCGACGATGCGCGCGACTTGACTCCAGATGACCTCCAATGCACTCTGATTGGGCCTGCGGCAGGCGAGGCCGTCGGCGATCAAAGAATCCGCGGGCGCTTCAATCAGTTTGCGCTCTCTGAAGCTGATCGCGGCGGCCGGGCATGCGGCGGCCGTGACGCCGACAATCTCGACAGTCAGGTTGAGGGCATTGCGCGCAGCCACCACGCCGCAGATCGACGAGCCCAGCCCGATTGGGACGTACACAACGTCCAGCCTGGGCGCCGCTTGAAACAGTTCCAATGCGTAGGTGGCAGTGCCCCAAACCAGGCGCTCGTGAAACGATTCGATCATTGCGTAGCCGCGTTCCCGCGCTAGAATGCCGGCAAATTCCAGCGACTCCTGAAAGTCGTGGCCGTGCTCGACGAGCTCCGCGCCTTGCGCCTGCATGGCGCGATTCTGCCCGGCGGAGTTGCCGTGGGGCACCACAATGACTGCTTTCATCCCGAGTACGCGGGCAGCCATGGACACACCCTGGCCAAAGTTGCCGCGCGTGGCTGCCACCACGCCGGCTAAGTCCGGCTGCGCTTGCTTGAGCCAGGTTCCATAGACCAGTGCGCCACGCAGTTTGAATGCGCCGACGGGGGAGTGGTTCTCGTGCTTGATCCAGGCCTCGGCGCCAAGCCGCTGGTTGATGAGCGGCCAACTGTATTGCGGGGTGGGCGGCATAAAGCGATAAATGATGTTTTGCGCCTCGTGAATCTGGTTGAGCGTGGGAAGCGTCATGGAGACAGGATACTTGCCCGGATGCGCGGCAGCATTCTCAAGCCGGCGTTTGGCCCGAGCGAGCGGGATGAGCGGCTTGACCCGGGTCAACGCGTCCGCTCAGACTGAAGGTGTGGGTTCCGGCAGAAGGCCCGCAGTCCCCGGAGGAACTCGCCATGTTCACCATCCAGAGCGGAACTGTATTCAGTGAGTCATTTTCCCGGGTCGCAGACCGGATCGGCGCGAGAAGCCAACTCGCGCAGAAGGCTTAAAGAGTGAGGCTTCGGAAAACTCGAGCGGTGGTTGTGGCCGCGGCGATTGTGGCCGGCGTGACGGGCTGCCGTTCGGCGCCAAAGCTGACGGCGCAGCAAGCGGAAGGCAAGCATCTCTACGACGTTGGTTGCGCTCACTGCCACGAGGAGAACGACCTGCATCTGAAGAAGGTTCCGCCGAATTTGCACGGACTTTTCAGCCGGAACACATTGCCGGATGGTGAGCCAGCGACGGATCGAGAAGTGGAGCAGGTGCTGATGGCAGGCAAGGGAATGATGCCCTCGTTCGCGTTTCAGATGTCTAAGGAACAGATGGACGCGGTGGTAGCTTATCTACACACCGGGCTCCAGGATCAACGGGGTCAGGATCAGCAAAAGCAATAGAGGCGATCGACAAACTCAATAGCAAGGGGAGACGAACATGAAGGTTGGAGTTCTTGGTTCAGGCGACGTGGCGAAAGCGCTCGCCGACGGATTCATCAAACACGGCCACCAGACCATGGTCGGTACGCGCGACCCGGCGAAGCTGACGGAGTGGCAGCGCAGCAATCCCAAGGCGCAGGTGGGCAGCTTCAGCGAAGCGGCGGCGTTTGGCGAGGTGCTGGCGCTGGCGGTGAAAGGCTCGGTCGCGGCCGATGTTTTGCGCATGGCAGGAAGCGCCAGCCTGGACGGCAAGCTGGTGATGGACGCATGCAATCCGATCGCCGACGCGCCGCCGGTGAACGGGGTTCTGAAGTTTTTCACGACGCTGGATGACTCGCTGATGGAGCAGCTCCAGCGAGCGTTCCCCAAAGCGCATTTCGTGAAGGCGTTCAGCTCGGTGGGGAATCGTCAGTTCGTGAATCCGCAATACAAAGCCGGAAGGCCGACAATGTTCATCTGCGGGAACGATGACGGGGCCAAGGTGGTGACGGCGCAGATTCTGGAGCATTTCGGTTGGGAGACGGCAGATATGGGCAAGGTGGAATCGGCGCGTGCCATTGAGCCGCTGTGCATGCTGTGGTGCGTTCTCGGATTCACCAAGAACGAGTGGACGCACGCGTTCAAGCTGCTGCATCAGTGAGCAGCGCGACGAGGGGCGCGTTCACGACTCGCATGCGGGGCGTGGACAGCGGACTTAAATTCGAATGAAGCATTTCCATGGCGCAGGCCGACGTGGAGCCTATGATGGACGGCAGTGTATTCCGGCGGAGATGCAAGGAGGGCCCAATGCTGAAGCGTGCATTGAAGTTGCTGGCGGTTGCGAGCATGGCTGTGGGCGTGGCATGGGCGACGGAGAATCCCTTCATAGGGGAGTGGAAGCTGAACCCATCAAAGAGCAGAATGCCCGACGAGATGAAAGTTGAGAGCAAAGGCGGCAACACATACTCGTTCGATTTCGGCATCGGCACCGAAACCATCATTGTGAATGGGACTGACCAACCGGCCTACGGAGGAACCACGCTGTCGGTGAAGGCGGACGGGCCCGACACCTGGATCGTCGAGCGCAAAAAAGACGGCCGGTTGCTTATCAGAGGGACCTGGAATCTCTCGAAGGACGGCAGTACTCTCACGGATTTCTACCGCGAGTTCGAGGCGGACGGGTCCACGCTCAGCATGGATTACGTCTACCAGCGCTCCGGCGCAGGATCAGGCTTTGCGGCGGACTGGAAGAGCATCAAGGAAACCATGAACTCGCCTTTTATTCTGGAGGTGAAGCCGTACCAGGGCGACGGTCTCTCCTTCATCATTCCTTCAGAGCACGACACGAAAAACGCGATGCTCGACGGCAAGGACTATCCCAATCTAAGACAGAACTCTTCCTGCTCGATCCAGCAGGTTGACGAGCACACTCTGGAGATGACGGACAAAGCCGGCGGGAAAGTCCTTGATACGCGGGAGATCGGGATTTCTCCTGACGGGAAAACATTGACAATGACCATACATTGGCCGGGCCGAAGCGAGCCGGACGTGCTGGTGTTCCACCGTGAGTAGCCGTTGCCGTTCGCGTTTCGTGGTTCACGCTGCCGCCGGGCCCTCGTGGTTTCAAGGTCCGCGCCGCGTTGGTCCCCGAGGCAGATCAATATGCCCGACTGAATTCCCCTTATACTAAAGAGGTCTATGGCAACCGACAAAACATTCTATTTGGAGACATTCGGCTGCCAGATGAATGCCCATGACTCGGAAAAGGTGATCGGCACACTGCGCCAGGAGGGATACCGGCAGGTGGAGTCGGAGGAAGACGCCGGGCTGATCCTTTACAACACCTGTTCCATTCGCGACAAGGCGGAACAGAAGGTCTTCAATCGCCTGAACGACTACAAGAAGCTGCACAAGCAGGGGAAGCGCTTCGGCGTGCTGGGCTGCGTGGCGCAGCAGGAGGGCGAAAAGATCTTCGAGCGCGCGCCCTATGTGTCGCTCGTGTCAGGTTCGGCCTCGTACCGCAAGCTACCAGAGATGCTCACAAGGTTGGAAGCCGGCGAGAGCCGCATCACCGGCCTGGACGACCGGCAGACAGACAAGACCTTCGAGACGGAGTTCACGGCGCGGCAGAATCCCTACCGCGGGTACATCACCATCATCGAGGGGTGCGATAAGTTCTGTTCGTATTGCGTGGTGCCCTATACGCGCGGCAAAGAGCGCAGCCGGAGTTCGTCGTCGGTGCTCGACGAGGCGCGGCGCATTGCCGACCTGGGCTACACGGAGATTCAGCTCCTGGGCCAGAATGTGAACAGCTACCGCGACCCGGAAGGGAAGTCGAGCTTCGCTGAGCTGCTGGCGGCGGTGGGCGAGGTTCCCGGCATTCGGCGCGTGCGCTTTACCACGAGCCATCCTCGTGACTTTACTCGGGACATTGTGGAGGCCATCGACCGCGTCCCGACGCTGTGCGACCATGTGCACCTGCCGATACAATCCGGGTCGGCGCGTGTGCTGGCGCGCATGGCGCGGGAATACACGCCGGAGTGGTACCTGGAGCGAATTGCGTGGATCAAGGCGGCGCGGCGGCCGATCTCGCTTTCGACGGACATTATTGTGGGCTTTCCCGGCGAGACCGAGGACGACTTTATCCAGACCATGGATCTGCTGGCCGAAGTTGAGTACGATTGTGTCTTCGCCTTCAAGTACTCAGCGCGGCCGAACACGCCCTCCCTGGTGATGATCGACACGGTACCGGAGGAGGAAAAGGCTGGTCGGCTTCAAGTACTGCTTGAAAGGCAGAGGGAGATTCAAAGAGCTAATTATTCCAAGCAGATCGGAGAGGTTCTTGAGGTAATGGTCGAAGGGGCGAATACGCAAAGGGGGCAAATTGCCGGCCGCAGTACGCAAAACAAGCCAGTGAATGTCGCCTGGACGCAGCCCATTGCTCCAGCACCAGGAAGTTACTTGAACGTGCGAATCACAGGTGCGTACCCTAATAGCTTGGTTGGCGAAGCCGTCTAACACAAGCGAGGAAGCGAGCGAGGGAGCTGGAGGCATGAAGGCCTGATCGCGGAGTGGGCGCTGAGCGAGGATCAGGAAAAGAGGGAACGAATGGATATCGAGGTGCGGATTCGGGGCCTGATGATGGACCCCTCCACAAACATGCCGATCGTGGTGTTGAAGGATGTGGGATCGGATGCGGTGATGCCGATCTGGGTGGGCATCTTTGAGGCGAACGCGATTGCGCTCGAGATCGAGAAGATGACTGCGGCGCGCCCGATGACCCACGACCTCACTCGGAATCTGGTTCGGCACCTGAACGGCGAGCTAGAAAGGGTTGTCATTACAGAACTTAGAGACGACACATTCTATGCGGTTTTGTGGCTGCGGCAAGGAGACGAGCAGGTGGCAGTGGATGCGCGGCCGTCCGACGCCATCGCGCTGGCGTTGCGCGCCGATTGCCCGATTTATGTTGCGGACAAGGTGATGGAGAGCGCCAAGCTGAACACCAGCGGCCCGCCCGAAGGCCCCACGGCAGAGCAACTGCGCGGATGGCTCGAGGGGCTGAACGACGAAGACCTCGGCCGCTACAAGATGTAAGCCAGCCAAAACTTCCAGAATTGAGCAGCAGCGTTGGGTATCGCAGGAGCCGCAGGAGTGCGCGCCGGCGTAGGAGCCTCAACCTGAAAAGGGAAGTTGGGGACGAGGTCCTTTAGCGCACTGACAGGCATAGAGATAGGGGACGAGTTCGTCGGGCGGCTTTAGTTAACAGAATATCTGTTATCGGACATGATGTATCTGGCGATCAGTTCCGGATTTCCGTCAAAAGCTGCTCGACTTCAGCCTTTTGCTCAGCGCTGAGCGGCAGAATCGGCGACCTCGCGTGGCCTCCGTAGTAGCCGTTAAAGTCGCAGGCGTACTTGATCCCTGCCAGGCCAAACGCGCCTACGATGCGATTGCCGGCGGCGAGAATGCGCTGCTGTTTCTCTTCCGCGAGCTTCAAGTCGTGGTCTTTCCATGCGAGGTAAATCTCCTGGCAAGCCTGCGGAGCGGAAGCGGCAAAGGCGACGATGGCGCCGGTGGCTCCGGCCTGGAGCGAGTCGAAGATCGAGCGTTCAGCGCCGGTGAGGACCTGGAAGCCCACTTCCCTGCTGCGTGTCTTCACCGGGGCGGCAGGCGGGGCGGTGGCAACGGCTGCTCCTCCGGCCAGGTCGCCGGCAGAAACAAAGGTCGCGTCGGCTTCCGGCCCCGGTTCGCGATTGGGGATCATCATGCGCGCCGTGACCGCTTCAAACACCTGCGTCACTTGTATCGTGCGCCGTGGGGCGTTCTGCGTGGCGGCAACCGTCTCCCGCATCCGCTCCACATTGCCGCTCGAGTCCTTGATGCCAATGATGTTCGGGTGCTGGGCCAGTTCCGCGATGAGCTCGACCGGCATCTCGATTGGAACGAACTTGGGAATGTGGTAAAGCACCACCGGAAGCGGCGAGCGGTCGGCGACGCTGCGGAAGTAGTGAAGGACGGCGGCTTGCGACACTTGCCCGCCGTAGTAGCTGGGCGGGCGAACTACGACGGCGTCGTAGTTGAGCGCGGCCGCGAACTCCGCCAGCTCAACCGTCGTGCGAACGCTCTCGCGCCCCACGCCGGCGATCAGAACCTTCTCGGGCGCGGTGGCCTCGACCGAGGCGCGGAGAACGTCGCGCGTCTCGGCATCGTTGAGGGCGACGGCCTCGCCCGTGGAACCCAGGACCACCATTCCTGCCAGCAGGCTGCGCGAGTAGCGCGCCATGTTGGTTTCAATCTTGCGAAAATAAATGCGCTCGTCCGCGTAAAACGGCGTGGTGACCGCCGCGAAGATGCCTTCCATCAACATTCGTTTATTGTAGAACCCGGCGCGGAGCCACCGCGCGTTCTTCCCTGCTTTAACCGGTTCCGCAGTTGATCGATCAGTCGCGAATGGTCGTGATGGGTGGCGTTTTCTTTCGTGAAAACGCCAATCGGGTTTCGAGGTCCCGAATAATGTAACTGGGGAACCGGCGTAAGCGGGGTTGGTTGGCCGCGCGGACCATTGCGGTGTATGTTGGGAATCACACGGCATGAGGATTGTGCGGTGGCGGCGAAGCGACGATGAGGGGCAGGAGCCCGTTCGATGGACACATTGATGCACACCGAAGTGAGGGAGAAGAAGGCGCCGAGGCTCGCCAGTCAGGCGGTGTCGTTCTTTCTGCACTCGCTTCTGGCGCTGGCCTCGTGGATCGCGCTAATGCTCCTCGGCTACGCCCTGAATCCCGTCGGCGTTCCGCAGTGGGTGATTCTTCTGTTGTCGTTGGCCGTGCCGCTCGCGGTGGGTCTGATCGTCGCCCGGATTCGCCCCAGCGAGATGGCGACCGCAGTGTGGCTGGTAGGGTTCATTTGGGCGATGATCGTGGGCCTTTACGTTCTGGACCTTCCAACCGGGCCCGACCGGTGCTTCCAATGCACTGCAACGGAGAAACTGTCGCGGACGTTCTTCAGCCTGCCCGACCCAAGCGGTCTGATCGACGACGATGGGCCCTTCATAGGCACCTGGCCGGCAGCGGCGCTGGTGGGGTACTCGATCGGCGCCTGGCTTGGCATGCGTCGGCGCGCGTAGCGCTTGCGCCTATTTTGCCAAATCGGAAACGTCCCAGAGCTTGATGGTCTTGTCGTCGCTTCCTGAAGCAAGCGTGCGGCCATCCGGGCTGAAGGTGACGAACCAAACGGTGTTGGCGTGTACGGAGAGCGTTTGGATGAGGGCTCCCGAGGCCACGTCCCAGAGCTTGATGGTCTTGTCCACGCTTCCCGAAGCAAGCGTGCGGCCGTTGGGGCTGAAGGCGACAGATTCAACATAGTCCGTGTGTCCGGAGAGCGTTCGGATGAGGGCCCCCGAGGCCACGTC
>JBEKAJ010000155.1:0-8433 GCA_050018295.1 Occallatibacter sp.
TCGTCACCCTTACGTTACCGCGCTGACGCGGCAACTCCGACTCTATGCGTTGAAATTGCGCCTCGGTGATCTCCACCTACTCACAATATCATAAAAACTCAATTAGTGTTAACACGCCCTAGTATCCCCTTGGCTACGTGTCAATTAGCTCCGAGCATGAGCCGCGGCGGGGCAGAACCCGCTCCGCGGCCACGCGCCCATCCTACCCCGTACCGTCACGCCAAAACCTAAGTAGTATTCTGGGACCTCTGAGGAAACTTGCTATGAAGATGGAAGTGATGGCGGATTACGAGGGGCGCGCTCCTCACGTAATGATAGTTTTTGAATTCGATAAGCTGGACGCCACTGGCGCGGAAAAGATCGTGCGAAATTTGAAATTTGACGAACACATCGAGCTGCATAGGACAGCAGGCTTCCTTACCGTTGACCCCACCGTGGACCGGAATGGATTCGGCCTTCACGCAGAGAAAGGAAAGCTGGCCGTCGTTCTGCATTACCAGGTGCACCCAAGCTTTCTTGCAAACACCGATCCAAGTCGCAGCTATGATCCCGGACACCACGGAAAGGCGGTCGAAGCGATCAAAGCCGACTCAAACAAGATCATCAAAACTCTTGAAAGGGCCCTTGGCGCTTTTGACTCATAGGACGCTGCCCATTTGCCTCACACGGCGGGCTGCCCAGGTCCCGCGCATTTGGGGACCTGGGATAGGACAAATTCCCATGAAACTAAGGGCTGAACGCTGACGGCTGGAAGCTGTCTTTAGTTGGGAAAAGCTCCCGTAGGGAGCGTCAGAAGATAGCCCAGGGCAACCCTGAGTCGCCGCAGCGACGAAGGGGCAGCCCTGGGAAAGCCGCCCCAAAGAATCTCCAGCCCCGTAGGGGCGAAAGAACCCCACGGACCAAGAGCCGGAAGCTACTAGCTACAGGCTACCGGCTACTGGCTACTGGCCGCAAATTGCAGTACATTCCTACTGCAAATGCAGTATAATCCTACTGCAATGATCTCACTCCGCTCCAACCTCCGCCGCAACCTGCTGACGTTCTTCTACGTCAACCGCTCCGCCCGCGCCTATGTCCGCCAATTAGCCGCGGCAATAGGCGCCGACTCCACCAACGTCTCCCGCGATCTCGCCCGCCTTGAGCGCGAGGGGTTCCTGCGCTCTGAGACCGAAGGCCGCCAGCGCTACTACAGTGTCAATCCCGCCTATCCGTACCTCAAGCCGGTTTTCGCCCTGTTGCAGGGCTCGGTCGGCATCGAGCCGACCCTGAGGCATGCGCTCCAGGCAGTTCCCGGCATTGAATCCGCGTGGATCTACGGATCGTTTGCGAAAAACGAAGCCGATGCCGCAAGCGACATTGACGTTTTGATCCTCGGCCGGCCCGATCAGCGGCAACTCGCGTCCGAAATCCGCAAGGCCGAAAAGGCCCTCCGGCGCGAAATCAACTACACTGTCCTTTCTTCCCCGGAGCTCAATCGGCGGCTTGCCAGGCGCGACGCATTCATCGCCGACATCTGGAATGGGAAGCGCATCGAGCTGATTGGCCATGGCCCCGACCAAACCGCACAAACCGCAGCCGGTAAATCCGAATCAGGTCAGGCAGTTTCTGGCAGACGCGCGCAAGAAAGCCGCCGCCGCGCGAAAAAACCTAGCGATCGACGAGGAAACCGCCCATCAAACGGCCTACGAGGCCATCCTCAAGGCGTCTCTGGCTCTGATGCTGAGCCACGGCCAGCGTCCCCGCGCCCAGCTCGGGCATCACGTCGCCATCCTCGACTTCGCGCGAAAGCACCTCGATCCCGCGCACGCGCCGGCCTTCGATCTGTTTGACCGCATGCGCCGCAAACGGAACATCGCCTTCTACAACATCGCCTTCATCAGCGATGTCGAGGCCGAGGATGCGGTTCGCGCTGCCGAAGACTATCTCAAAGTAGTCGCCACCGACATCCAAGCCCGATTTCCGTAGCGAGCACGACCACTATCCTGGAAACGAACCCTCGCGCCCCCATGTCAAGTGCCTTCTCCGCAGGAATCTCCGCAACCCATTGAAAACGCGACCCAAACAAAAACGCCAAGTTTGCCGATCAATTCGCGCGTTTCGCTATCCTGATCTCAGCGTCGTCAAAAGGAATTTCGCCGGAGCCAGGTGGCCGTGGAACTAAGTCGAGGTGGGAGCCTTGGTCCCTCGGTCCCTTGTTCTCTGGTCTCCAGTCTCTGGTCTCTGACCTCTGACCCCTGATCTCTGTTTCTCTAACTCCTTTAGATTTGTACGTTTACGAAGTATGCTCCTTTGGAATCAGACACTTACGGATATTTCTTATCAAATATGGAGGTATGAGGAGGTATGGAGGGAGGTATGGGGCGCTCGTAAACCCTTTGTTATCAAATATGGCGGTATAGCATACCGGGGAGGGGGGGTATACCAATCCGTCAACAGCCCTGAAAGACGAGCGCCGCGGCCTCGATTCCCGGACTCCGGGCGCCCCAGGGTCCGGTGCCCCCACAGACAGGTCTTAGTCTGTGGGGTGGAGGCTCCCGGTTCTGAGACCCGGAATTGCCGCTAGAAGCACGCACGCCCACCGCCAGACCCGCAGGAGTATTCTGGGACCTCCGAGGCAAGTATGAATCCAACAACGCTGCAATACGATTTTGCAACTCAGATCCTCGCGAGCAAGGAATTCTTCGAGCGTTCAACCCGGGTCCTGGAAGAGGCCGACTCGAATTTCCGCCCGCACGAAAAGATGATGACGGCGGCCCAGCAGGTTGCGCACGCCGCGCAAACCCTCGACTGGTTCATCGATGGCGCAACGCGGCAAGAGGGCTTCGACCTGAACTTTGAAGAACACGCCAAGGACCTGCAAAACGTGAAATCGCTCGCCGAGGCGCGCCGCCGCTTCGATGTCGCATGTCAGCGGGCCGTCGACTTCCTGCGCTCCAGGACGCCCGACGAGCTTGCGCGCCCGCTTCCGCCCGGCCCCGTGATGGGCGGTCAGCCCGTCAGCGAGATCGTGTGGTCCATGGTGGAGCACACGGCGCACCATCGCGGCGCCCTGACCGTCTATTCGCGGATGCTGGGCAAAGTTCCGCCCATGCCGTACGGCGGTTGAGGCGGGTGGCCCGGTCCTGGAGGAAGCAACCTCACCCCAGCAGGGGACGCCCGAATCCTGCCCCGCAGCCGCGAAAGCTGTGCAATTCAGACCCAAATCAGGACATTCACGAAACAAATGTGCGGCGCGTGACCAATGAGCGTAGTGTGAGAGATGGAGTGAGCATCGTCCTCCACTTTCAGGTCCTCTGAACTAAGGCAGTTTATCTGGAGTTTCTCCCCTCTTAGCCCATGTGTCGCAACGAGGGTTCTAAATGATCGTTTCAAAAGTTCAAAAACAGTCCAAGCTGAACAAAGTTGTCGTTGTCGCGCCGCAAGCCTCTCCCGCCCCTGCCGCCTCTGCAGCGCAAGTCCAGGCCTCGCAGGACCGGATCAGAGAGCGGGCCTTTGAGATCTTTGAAAAGCGCGGCAGCAAACCCGGCCACGACCTCCAGGACTGGTTCCGCGCCGAGCGTCAGGTTCTCGCGCAGTAGAGCGAAGATATTTCAACCGCAGGTTTTCCGGCCGAAGGGCTGGAAGGGGAAGTTGTGGGCTGCTCAAAATGCTCCTATCTCGAATCCGCTCTTGAGAGCAGGCACAGCGAATACATCACGGCTTGTTCCGGGGTGCTCCGTCGCGTCAGCTTAAAGTTCGCGGCCTATGACCTTGTCGAGATGGAGCGCGCCCGGAGCGAACTCAAGATGCACCGCTCGCTTTGCGTCTCCGCCATCGCTGCGGCGGCCTTAAAGCGTTCCCTTGTTCCTGTTCCCTGATCCCTACGCCCTCACCTCAAGCGCGCTGCGATCCCACTTGGCGCAATTCGCCGCCGCCTCATACGTGCTCTGCAAGAATTGGAGCAGCGCATCGTCCGGGTCCGCCGACTGACGCATCGCCTCATACGGAAAAATGAACTCGCCGAAATTCTTGTCGAACCTCGCCTCCGCCGGCGCAATCGCATACTCTCGGTATCCGGGCGGTTCCGGGTAGGCGTAGCTGTAAAAGAACGGCTCAATGAAGCCGGTGCCGGGGGCGCCCGGCCCTCCCGGCCAGAATCCGCAACTGCTCACTTCGTGCGAATACGCGTCGCGCGTCACGCGATCCGGCAGCCCCGGCATGCTCGGGTGCTCCGGCGCCGTCCGCCCTGAAAATCGCGTGCACGCCAAATCCATCGCTCCCCAGAACAAATGAATCGGGTTCACCTTGCCAATGAACCGCGCACGAAACACGGTGAACACCCGCATCGTCTGCAGCAGAACCCGCCAGAACCGCTGCGCATACACCGGGTCATACGCCCGGTGTACCTCGTCCTCCGCAAATGGAATCGGCTCCGCCACCTCGCACGGCACCGGCCACACATTGCACAACGCGTCCAGGCCTTCGAGCGCCGCCATCAGCCGCCGGTAAAACTCGGCCACCGTCATCGGGGCGAGAGCAATGGTTTCACGCCCGCCGTCGCTCGTCTCGACCACCAGTTCTTGCTTCACAAAATCGAAATCAATCTGCACCGTGCGCGTCCCGTGCGCCATCGGCATCGTCGTCAGCCCGCGGATCGTCGGATAGAGCGTCACGTTCCAGCAGTGATTGATCGCCGGCACCAGCGCCATCCTCACCTTGCCCACCATCTGCAACCACAGTTGCAGCGTTGCGCACGTGTCGCTCCACGCGCTCTGCGGCAGCGCCGGCCAAGCCCCGTTTTCCCTCGTCGCGTCGCGATCCGCCATCATCATGACCCCCTCGCAGCCCCATCATAAGTCCCAACCCCGTTTTCCAGCCCCCGTTCTCCCTGAAAACTGACAACCGATTTCTTACTTGCGAAACCGCCGTCGCGCCGACTATCGTGAGGCAATCCCCGGAGGCGCGGCCGATGGCAGATGACAGTGGTGGTCTTTCAGCAGTTGAGTCCCTGTTGGGCGATCGTTACACGCGCGAGGCCCGGCTCGCTCCCGCATTCCTGAGCGTCTTCCCCATCCTTCTCCTGCTCATGTCGTCCTTCACCGGGCTCCGGAGCGCCATCCCCGCTCTGCTCACCCTTCTCTGCGTCTTCGGCGTGGTGCGCTGGATCTCCCATATCGCGCGCGGCATCGGCGACAAAGAAGAGATCAAGCTGTTCCGCAAATGGGGCGGCAAGCCCACCACTAGCATGCTGCGCTTTGCCACGAATCGAACGAACGCCAAAAGCCTCGACGTCAGCGATCAAATCCTGCATCTCCTCCATGAAGCGCCGCCGGCAACAAATATCGAACAGTTGATCAACGACCGGAAGGGACCGAACTTCCCGGATCAGGGCGACGACGCGGCCGCGAAAGCGATCCACGATCAAGATAAAAGGGCCGATAAACTCGACTCCCTCTACGAGCCGGTGGTTGCGTGGATGCGCGAGAACTCGCGCAACAGCGTGCTGGTCGTGGAGGAAGAAATCTCCTATGGCTTCCAGCGCAATTTCTTCGCGCTCAAGGGTTTCGCGCTCGCCTGCGGCGTAGTCTCATTCCTTATCGAGGCTAGAGCGGCCCACCTGGGATGGAAATGGACCTGGCCATTCATCAATCCCGTCCCTGCCCCCATCGTTGCCGTTATTCTTGTCGTGCTTTTTGCGTATGTCATCTGCGTGTTGAGCTTTGTCACCAACAACAGCGTGAAAGTCCAGGGATTCATCTACGCGCGTGCCCTTCTTGACTCCTTCTACGGCGCGGCCCCCTCTGATCACTCCGCCGCCAAAACCGGCAACGGAAAGTCGAGTTAAGCCGGGCAGCAAACGGCGAAGAGCTGAAAGCTAATGGCTAACAGCTAAAAGCTGCATCTATACTGTCTCGGTGCCCCTGCCGCCCAACGAACTCATCGCCCTGATGATCGCCGTCAGTTTCGCGGCCGGGCTCAACGTCTACGCCACCGTGGCCACCCTCGGCCTGCTCTCCCACACACGGTTTCTCGACCTGCCCCCGTCGCTCCATCTGCTGTCGAACTGGGGCGTCATCGCCGCAGCTCTCGTCCTCTTCGCTGTCGAATTTTTCGCCGACAAAATCCCCGCCTTCGACCTCGTCTGGAACGCGCTTCACACCTTCATTCGCGTCCCGGTCGCCGCGCTCCTTGCCTTTCAGGCCACAGCCTCTCTCTCGCCCGGCGAGCAGCTCGCCGCCACACTTGCCGGCGGCACCATCGCCTTCATCGCTCACGGAGGCAAAACCGCCGTCCGCGCCGCGGTTACTCCTACGCCCGAGCCTTTCTCCAACATGGCGCTCAGCTTCGGTGAAGACGGCCTCGCCATCTTCCTCACCTGGCTCTCCACCTGGAAGCCCTATATCGCCGCGGCCATCGCCTTCATCTTTATCCTCATCACGCTCCTGCTCATCCGCTTTGTCTTCCGCGCCCTCGCCTCCCTCCGCCACCGCCGCAAACGCGCCGCCCAATCCTGACCGCACTCATCTAAAATCGCTTTCGAGAACAGCGCCTCACTGCGCCCTCAAACCGACCCATGCCGCCTCGCGCCGTTTTACCGCGAAAGTCCTTCACCGCGCTCCTCGAGCCCGACGGTACCGCGCTCAAGTGGGTCATTGCCCGCGTCCCTTTCGACATTGTTAAAGCCTGGCCGGTGCGCAACGGCCGTCGCGTCCGCGGCGAAATCGCCGGCTTCGCCTTTCGCACCTCGCTCTTCCCCGATCGCAGCGACACGGGTCACTTTCTCCTGGTCAATAAGAAGATGCAATCCGCAGCCAACGCCCGCCTCGGCTCGCGCGTACGAATCTGGCTCGAGCCCGACCTCGTCGAGCGCCCCGTTTTGCTCCCGCCCGAGCTCGCCCGCGCCCTTAACGCCGACCGCCAACTCCGCCGCTGGTTCGACCGCCTCAGTGACTCCATGCGCCGCGAGATCGGCAAGTTTGCCGGCGAGCCCAAAACCCCCGCCACCCGCCTCAAGCGCGCCGAGAGGCTCGCCGAGCGCCTGATGCTCACTATGGAAGGCGAGCACGATCCGCCTCCCATCCTCCTCGCCGCCTTCCTGCGCAACCCCGGCGCCCGCGATGGCTGGTTCGCCCTCACTCCCAACCAGCGCCGCAACCACCTGCTCGGCATCTTCTACTACGAAACCGCCGACGCCCGCGAGCGACGCGCCGCCAAAGCCATCGACGACGCTCTTCGCGCCATCAAGCGAAAATCCGCTCCGACTCGCGACGATTAGCAGCACCGTCCCCCGCGAATCCTGAACCGCTGATTCCTTAGCAGTTGCAGTCACGCCACCAACAGCCTTAAGGCAAGCCCTGGGCCAACAGCCCCGCGTGGCCACACCGCTCACGTTCGGTTCGAGCGGTCCCAAGCCGTCCCGTACTGCAACTTTCCACTCCGTTTCCGTGTTCAACCCAAGTAACAGGAGGGCGGACGGTAAGCCGCGGCCCCCGATTCAACTGGTCTTCACGGGCGGTCTTATCGTCTAATTGACTCAGATGACACTTGCTTCAGTTCGGACACTTTTCCCTAAAGCATCTGCCTTGGTAGCCGACGATCTCGCGCGGCAGGAAAGTCTTGCCGTTGCAGCTGGCCTCAAACGCCAGAAAGCCGGCCTGCTCGAAGAACTCATCGTTCGCTATCAGCACCGTCTGATGCGTTACCTGCTCTTCCTCACCGGCAATCGCGACACCGCCGAGGATCTCTTTCAGGAAGTCTGGATGCGCGTCCTCGTTCGCGGCGAACAGTTCGACGGTCGTGCCCGTTTTGAAACCTGGCTCTTTACCATCGCCCGCAACCTCGTCATCGATCATCGCCGCAAGCGCACCATGAACAGCCTCGACGAGCTCATCGACGGCGTCACTGAAGACGACCGCTCCATGTGCTTCGAAGTCGTTGCCGAGGATCCCACTCCGTTCGATCGCGTCTCCAACCTTGAAGACCGCGAGAAGATCGCCGCCGCGCTGCTCGAGCTCGATACGCTCCACCGCGAGGTGCTCGTCCTCCGCTTCCACGAAGAACTCTCGCTTGAGGAGATCGCCAAGGTCACCCGCGCCCCGCTTTCCACTGTCAAGTCCCGCCTCTACCGCGGCTTGGCCATGATCAAGCCCCGGCTCGGCTATGCGGCAGCGCGCTTTCAGGAGGCTATGTGAGATCGGCTGAACTGGCCGGCAACACGGACGCCAACCCGGCTTCGGGCGCCACTGACGGCCCCGTTGCGGGCACCGCCGCCGCCAAACGCGATCTGCTCTCCGCCGTCACCGGCAAACAAGCTGGCCGCGACCGCGCTGTTGCTGAAAGCACTCGTCGCGTCGTCATGGCTTCGCTTGGCGTCATCCAGGATCAGCAGGCCGGCCGCCGCCGTACACGCTCCCTCGCTCTGGCGGCCCTTTTGCTCGCCCTCCTTGCCTTCGG
>JBEKAJ010000156.1:0-9719 GCA_050018295.1 Occallatibacter sp.
ATGGGCATGGCCTCGAGCAAGTCCAGCGCTTTTCCCTGCGGAACGCCTTCCACCACGTCAATCAGTGCTACATCGGCCAATTCCTTGGCCGCAATCCAATGCGCGGCCGTCGCACCCACGTTCCCTGCGCCCACAATGCTTACTTTCTTCCGCATTTCGTCTCCTGTGAACTGTCCTACATGTTTCCAATGATGCGCCTAGCAAACTCGCTGGTTCCCACTTTCTTCGCGCCGGCAAGCTGGCGTTCAAAATCATACGTCACAAACTTCTGCTGAATCGTCTTCTCCATAGCGCTCTCGATCATCTTCGCCGCTTCTTTCCAGCCGATGAACTCGAGCAGCATCACGCCCGACAGAATCACCGAGCCGGGATTGATCACGTCCTTATCGGCGTACTTGGGCGCCGTGCCGTGCGTGGCCTCAAAAACTGCGTAACCGTCGCCGATGTTCGCGCCGGGCGCGATGCCCAGCCCGCCCACCTGCGCCGCCGCCGCGTCAGAGATGTAGTCGCCATTCAGATTCGTTGTGGCCAGAATGCTGTAATCCTCCGGCCGGATAATGATCTGCTGGAAGATCGAGTCCGCGATGCGGTCGTTCACCAGCACCTTCTGCTTCCACGCGCCGTTCCCGTGGCTCTTGCCAATCGAGTCCAGGACCGTTCTTACCTCTTCGCAAACCGAAGCCTTAAAGGCCGGAGACCCAAACTCCATCCCCGGCTCGATCAGCGCTGCGTTTTCTTCGACCGAAAGGCCGGGCCTCGATTCCACGTTGCCCAGAATCCAGCTCTCGCGCTCCGTCACGGTCTGCTCGCGAAACTCCTGCGTTGCAACCTCATAGCCCCACTCGCGGAACGCGCCCTCGGTGAATTTCTGGATGTTTCCCTTGTGCACCAGCGTTACGGTCTTGCGCCCCGATTCGAGCGCGTGGCGGATCGCGTAACGCACCAGCCTCTTCGTTCCAAAGATGGAAATCGGCTTGATGCCCACGCCCGAGTCGGTGCGAACTTTCTTTTTGCCGCCTTTGAGCAGATCGTCATTGAGAAAAGAAATCAGCCGCGCCGCATCTTCCGAGCCCTGCTTGAATTCGATGCCCGCGTACACATCCTCGGTGTTCTCGCGGAAGATCACGATGTTGAGTTTCTCCGGGTGCTTCACCGGGCTGGGCACACCTTGGTAGTACTTCACCGGCCGAACGCACGCATACAGGTCGAGAATCTGGCGCAGCGCAACGTTGAGCGAGCGAATGCCGCCGCCCACAGGCGTGGTCAGCGGCCCTTTGATGGAAACGCGCAGGTCGCGCGCCGCGGCTACGGAGTCGTCGGGTAGCCAGTTGTTGAACTGTCGGTAGGCCTTTTCGCCGGCGAAGATCTCAAACCAGCGAATCGCCCGCTTGCCGCCGTACGCTTCGGCGAAGATCTCAAACCAGCGAATCGCCCGCTTGCCGCCGTACGCTTTCTCTACGGCCGCGTCAAAAACTCTCTGCGACGCCTTCCAAATGTCGCGCCCCGTGCCATCGCCTTCGATGAAGGGAATGATAGGGTGGTCAGGCACGGCGAATAACCCGTCTGAGTACCTGATCGGCTCGCCCGTCTTGGGCAATTCCAGCCCGTTGTAGGTGCTTTGCATGATTTTGAGGGAAGTCCCTTCCGAGAATGGTCCAAGGTTGAGGCTACCATCCGGAATTTAGCAATGGCAATTGCAGGTGGCAGGAGTTTTCGACAGGAGCTGCCTTAATGAGCTGGGCCTTGGAGCTTTGTTTCTCCAAACATCACCCGCAGCACATCGACGTTTTTGGCGTAGTCACCATGCGCTTTGGTGGGCGATTCAAAAACCCCGAACCAGCGCGTCGCGTTCTTCACGTAAAGATTTACAACTTCCACATCTCCGATCCTTGGCACGCGGTAGGTGATCACGTCGCTGGGGTCACTCCAGGCCACCACCTGAACCTTCTCCCTGCTCGCCTCGTCGCTTGGATGCAGAACAGCCTCAAAGTTCGTTTGATAGTCCTTCCACCGGTTGACGAGCGTTCTGAAGTTGGCTGCCGGTGATGTGGGAACCATCGGAGCCGGCGCCAGCCCTCGCGACTTCATTGCAGTTGTTGAACTATCCGGCGCGCTCTCAAGATTCGTGATCTCGAGCATCTCAAGCTGGTTGGCAAAGAAGTAGACCAGTGAAGTTCGCTCAAAAATGTAGCGCATCGCGTTCTCTTCAGCCGTTTTTCTCGCCGTATCCGCCGGCGACAAGCTTTCTCCAGGGACATTAGCAAACTCCGGGTTGAGCGTATTGAAGAGAAGGTAGCTGCCCAGGCTGTGAGTCACGCCAATAAACTCTTGGTCCAGCGCGTTGTCGCGGCTCAGATGCGACCTCCAGTCGTACTTTCCTATTCCCCCGCTTCCGCTCGGGTTGGCCCCTACCTCGTTGGGATCGAACGCGGCCGATTTGGCCATTAATTGCCGCAGACCGTCGCGCAGAATGCCGCCCAGCGGTCCCACGGCCATCAAAACGTCCGCAAGCCCCCAGTCGACGAGCCCAGCCTTCAGCTCACGGTTTACCAGAACGCCGCGCGGCCTGATCTTTTCGAGCTTTGCCGCGTCATCGGCCGTTATCCAGGGATAGAAACGTCCATTTCCGTCAGGGTCCTGGGCGGAACGATCCGAGCAAACCTGCAACAGATACTTGTCCGGCCCCGATAGGTGCGCCTCGATAGCGATCACGCGGCGGCATTTCAGCGCCAGTACCAGCGGCCACCAATTGATCTCATCCACCACCAGTACGGCGGGATGCCGCCTGAGGTGCACGACCCAGTGCACGACAAATGGCGCCGCTGCGTTCCACTCCTCGGGGCTGTTCCACACTGGGCTGCCCAGGTACGCGAGCATGGGCGGTTGCACGGTGCTCGCGAACTCGCCTTTGTCCGCGTACTCCGTGCCCTCATTCTTCCAGTCGCTCACCGCGCACAGCTTCAGCTCGGTACAGATCGAATCGCGCAACTTCCCCGAATCGCCTGCCCCCACCTGATCGATCCCGTGCACGTAGAGAATGTGCACCGGATGCCGGTCGGCAGAGTCTAGCGCATCTGCAATGCTGGTCAGGTTTTTAAGAGATCCGCTTGCATCCTCGACTACCTTGGCGCGAGCCAGCGCCGCGCCTCCGGCGGCAGCCAGAATCAGGAAAGGAATCGTCCACTTACGCGTCTGCATCGATCGATCACTCCGACAGGAGTGTTACGCACGACTATAGCATTTTCATTTTGGTGAATTCTGAACTGGACTGTGAACAATCCGCTGGCGATTGCAGTAGATTTTCTTCAGCCGTTGTTTCTCCCGCGGCAAATCATCTGCTCTTATCGCCATTCAATCCGTCGCCTTCGAAGCGCGGGATGCCGAAGTGGCCCCGCAAGTGGAGCATGTCGACCGGGCTCAGATTCCCGGCCACCATCGCCAGCGTCAGGCTTTTCGGGCTCTCAACCAGCACTACTCCGCCGCGCACGTTCGTGCCGTCCATCACCAGCCATACGTCCGTAATGTCGCTGTGGCCCGCGCCGCCCAAATTCGTCGAGCTAAGGACGTGCTTCCAGCCGCGCAGGTGGTAGGCCTCGCGAATCGCCTCAATTTGTGCCGGGTCGGCTTGGCCGTCAGCCGCGAACCGCAAAATGTGCACGCTCACGCCGTCGAGCTTGGCAACCGTCTGCCTCAGGTCGGCGTCGGAATCCGGCATGAGCCCGGCCGCCGCTGCGAGCATCGTTCGATCCAAGGTGAAGCTCTCTTTGGCTACGGCCTGCCCGCTCAGCTCCGCGAGAGCCGGTGGCGTCCATTCCAGGATCGTTGAGCCAATGTCAGGGCTGGCTGGCTCGGGCGCGGCGCCAAACGTGCTTCCCGGATCTGGCGCTACCGAGGGTTCAGCAGACTGCGCCGGCGCACTCGCGCAGCTCAGGGCTGCGCACAAAACAGGAATTCCGAGCCAAACCAACCGTTGCCTCATGCCTATTAAACGCGCTGCGCTCAGGAAAGTTGCTTCCTCCCCGGCGCTTCACGAACCCTTTCTGCGCCCATCTCGAGCCTCATCGGCAACCCGGCTGGAGTCGGATCTTCCCCTGCGCCAGGCTCTCCGTGATGAACCCCAAATGAAAATAGGCGAAACTCTGTTCGCGCCCGCCAGGATGCGATAGACTCATGCGGGAACGTCAAAAAACGGCCACAATTTTTTCACTCACGGAGGGCACATAGAAATTGGGAAAAAGCATGGTCCCAAAGAAGCTTTTCTTCACCAAGGGCGTCGGCAAACATAAGGAGCGGCTGACCTCCTTCGAGCTGGCCCTTCGCGATGCAGGCATCGCCTCGCAGAATCTGGTGCGAGTCTCTTCCATCTTTCCGCCGCAGTGCAAAATGATTCCGCGCAAGGAAGGCCTCAAGTACCTGAATGACGGCGAAGTCGTTTTCGCGGTGATCGCGGAGAACTCCACGCGCGAGCCGCACCGCCTTGTCGCCTGCAGCATCGGCGTCGCCATCCCGGCCGACCGCAACACATACGGTTACCTGAGCGAGCACCACAGCTTTGGCGAGACCGAAGATCAGGCCGGTGAGTACGCCGAAGAGCTTGCCGCCGAGATGCTCGCCACCACTCTGGACGTGGAATTCGATCCCGACACAAGTTGGGACGAGAAAAAGGAGATCTACCGCATCTCCAACAAAATTGTTCGCACCAGCAACATCACCCAGTCAGCCGTGGGCGATCGCCGTGGTAAGTGGACCACCACCATTGCCGCCGCGGTGCTGATCCTGGACGAGTAGCGGCCACCCCGGCTCCTGTGCAGAGGCCAATTCCGCAAGCCGGGGTTGGCCTTGCTGTATCGGCCACATTTGTCCGCAACGGAGGCTCTTAAGACCACGAATGACGACGGCGCACAAATTCACGGTTGCCCTCGTGCAGATGCGCATGGGTGCCGATCCAGAGACGAACTTCTCGTCTGCCCTCTGCCACATTCGCGAGGCCGCGAAGCTCGGCGCGCAAATCGTCTGCCTTCCCGAGCTCTTCCGCACGCAGTATTTTTGCCAGCGCGAAGATCTGCGCCTCTTCGATCTTGCCGAGCCCATCCCCGGCCCCTCCACCGCGAGGCTGGCCGAAGTTGCCCGCCAGGCCCACGTGGCCGTCGTGGCTTCACTCTTTGAGCGGCGTGCGCCTGGCCTTTACCACAACACCGCCGTCACGCTCAACGCCGACTGCCAGATCGCCGGGGTTTACCGCAAAATGCACATTCCAGACGACCCGCTCTACTACGAAAAGTATTACTTCGCGCCCGGCGATCTCGGCTTTCAGGCCGTCGACACATCCGCCGGCCGCGTAGGCACGTTGGTTTGCTGGGACCAGTGGTATCCCGAGGCCGCGCGGCTCACGGCGCTGCAAGGCGCCGAGGTGCTGTTTTATCCCACCGCCATCGGCTGGCACCCGGCAGAGAAAGACGAATTCGGCGCCGCGCAGTTCGATGCATGGCGCACCATCCAGCGCTCCCACGCCATCGCCAACGGCGTTTACGTGGCAGCCGTGAACCGCGTCGGCCTCGAGCACGGCGATGTACTGGGCAATCGCGCCACGGGTCCGGGCCTCGAATTCTGGGGCGGCAGCTTTCTCGCCGACCCCTTCGGCCGCATCGTCGCCAAGGCCGGGCACGATGCCGAAGAGATTGTGCTGGGCGAAATCGATCGCTCGCTGATTGAGGAGACACGCCGCAGCTGGCCCTTTCTGCGCGACCGCCGCGTGGATGCCTATGCACCCATCACCCAGCGTTTTCTCGATCCCGGGCACCCGCGCCCTGCGCACAAAGAGCACAAGTAGCCATGACAGTTCGATCGCCTGCAAAAACGCCGCGCGAGTTGGGCTACCGCATACCCGCCGAGTGGGAGCCGCACGAGGCCACATGGCTCGCCTGGCCGCACAATCCCGAGGACTGGCCCGGCAAGTTCCAATCCATCCCCTGGCTCTACGCGGAAATTGTCCGCCTGCTCGCTGCTCATGAGCGCGTGCATCTGATCGTCGAAAACGCGGCAGCGAAGCAGCGCGTCACCAGCATGCTCCACCGCGCTGGCGCGAATCTCGATCACGTCACGTTCCACACCTGGCCCACCGACCGCGGCTGGACGCGTGACTCCGGTCCCATTTTCGTCCGCAACGCTGAAGGACGCGTAGCCCTCACCAATTGGCGCTTCAACGCCTGGGCCAAGTACTCTGATTGGCGTCTCGACGACAAACTTCCCGGCCGCGTCACCAAGCTGCTCGGCCTCCCCTCTTGGCAACCTGCAATTCAAAACGAGAACGGTACGAAGTACCCGATCGTCCTCGAAGGCGGTTCCATCGACGTCAATGGCGCAGGATCTTTGCTCACCACCGAAGAATGTCAGCTCAGCGAGGTGCAGCAGCGCAATCCGGGTGTCAGCCGCGAGCAACTCGAACGCGTCTTTCACGACTATCTCGCCATCGACCAAACCATCTGGCTCAATCGCGGCATTGTGGGCGACGACACTCACGGCCACATCGACGACATTGCCCGCTTCGCTGCGCCGACCACGATCGTCGCCGCTGTCGAGACCAACGCAGACGACCCCAATCGCGCCCCACTCAGGGAGAACCTGAAGCGCCTGACCGCCGCGCGCACTCCCCAAGGCAAGCAACTTACCGTCGTCGAGCTGCCAATGCCGCGCCCCATCGTTTTTCGCGGCCAGCGTCTGCCGGCAAGCTACGCCAACTTCTACGTCGCCAACGGCCTCGTTCTCGTGCCCACATTCCACGATCCCAACGACCGCGTGGCGCTCAACACGCTCGCCGAACTCTTCCCCGGTCGCGAGGTCATCGGCGTCCACAGCGTCGACCTCATCTGGGGCCTCGGCGCGCTCCATTGCATGACCCAACAGCAACCAGCAGCATTAGCATTGTGAACATGATCGACGATCGCGAAGCCATGCACGCCGCCGTGGCCGAAGCCCGTCTCGCGGCCGAAGCCGGCGAGGTTCCCATCGGCGCGGTCGTCGTCCGCGATGGCGCGATCATCGCCCGCGGCCAGAACCGCGTCCAGCGCGATGTGGACCCCACGGCACACGCGGAAATTGTCGCCCTCCGCGCCGCCGCCGCGGCACTCGGCAACTTTCGCCTCTCCGGCTGCACGCTCTATGTCACGCTCGAGCCCTGCGCCATGTGCGCCGGAGCCATGATTCACGCGCGCCTCGATCGCCTCGTCTTCGCCGCTGCCGATCCCAAGGCCGGCGCCTGCGGCTCAGTCCTCTCCGTGCTCAACCACCCCCAGCTCAACCACCAGATGCAGCTGGAGCAGGGAATCGCCGCCGAAGAGTCCGCCGAACTTCTCCGCAATTTCTTCCGTGATCGCCGCTAAGATAAGCGCCGCATTCGCAGACTTGCCGGCCCGCTGTCCTTCTAACTCCGCCAACTCCGCTACCCCCGCTATTTCCTCGTCAGCTTCCTTATCCTTTCCGCCTCCGCTGGCCACTTCGCCACAAGCTCCGCGTAGCTCCCGCTGACGTAATCGACAAAATCGAACCCCGGCGTCACCGAGCAGCCCAGCAGCGCAACCTTGCCGCCTTCCACCAGCCGCGTCCCCTGCCACACCCCCGCCGGAACCACCAGTTGCACATGCTGGCCCGCCGCCAAATCCGGTCCAAGAGTAAAAAGCGCGGAGCGCCCGTCAGGAAGCAATTGCAGCATCTCCACCGGATCGCCAAGATAGAAGTGAAAGATCTCATCCGAAGCCAACACATGCATCTCCGAAAACGTTCCGGCCTCGAGCAGGTAATAAATGGCCGTGCCCTGCGCCCGCACGCCGCGCGGTAGCTCCACGCTTCCCGCCGAGGCATACGTCCGGCGGAACGATCCGCCCTCCACGGGGTGCGGTTCCAGCTTCAGCAGCGTCTTGATCTCATCAGCGGTCATGGCCCACTCCGGTGGTCATCATCACAAATCGTAGCATCGCAATTTGAGTAGAATTTCCCTATGAACGTGCAGGTTTACACCACTGCCTGGTGCCGCGATTGCCGAGCCGCCAAGCAGTTCCTCGATCAGCACGGCATCGCCTACACCGAGGTCAATGTCGACACCAACCCTGCAGCCTCGGCTGAGGTCATCGAGCACGTAGGAAAGCGCGCCGTCCCACAGTTGGTCATCGACGGCGAATGGTTCCAGCCCTACAAGCCCGGCCGCGGGCTGCTCCTCGAAGAACTGTTCAGCCGCCTCGGAATTCCTCGCGGATAGTCCCGCTTCCCTCGTACAATTGAAGGTGGGTGATGGGCCGCAAATGTCGGCCATGCAAGGAGTTCTCCGTTGATCGATCGCTACACGCGCCCCGCCATGGGCGCAATCTGGACGGACGAGAACAAATTCCGCTGCTGGCTCCAGGTGGAAGCAGCGGCCAGCGCGGTTCTGGCCGAGGACGGCATCATTCCTGCTTCCGCCGCCAAGGCCATCGCCACCAAGGCCACAGTCTCCGCCGCCCGCGTCCTTGAAATCGAATCCGAGGTCAAGCACGACGTCATCGCCTTCACAACAGCAGTGGCGGAGTCTCTCAAAGCGCAAGGCCTCGACGCCGAATCCCGCTGGCTGCACTACGGCCTAACATCGAACGACATCGTCGACACTGCTCAGGCCCTCCAGATCAAAGAAGCGTCTGCGCTCATTCACGATGGAATCAAGGGCCTGCTCGCCGTCCTCAAGCGCCGCGCCATCGAGTTCAAGCACACCCCGACCATTGGTCGCACCCACGGCATCCACGCCGAGCCCACCACCTTCGGCCTCAAGCTGCTCAACTGGTTTGCGGAAATGGAGCGCAATGCCGCCCGCTTCGCTGCCGCCGCTGAGGACATGCGCGTCGGCAAGTTCTCCGGTGCGGTCGGCACCTTCGGCCACTTGAAGCCCGAGCACGAAGAGCGCATTTGCGCGCGCCTCGGCCTCAAGCCCGCGCCCGTCGCCACGCAGGTCATCCAGCGCGATCGCCACGCCGCCTACATCGCCACGCTCGCCATCATCGGCAGCACTTTGGACAAAATTGCCGTCGAAATCCGCCACTTGCAGCGCACTGAAGTCCGCGAGGCGCAGGAGTACTTCAGCGAAAAGCAAAAGGGCTCCTCGGCGATGCCTCACAAGAAGAACCCCATCACCAGCGAGCAAATCAGCGGCCTCGCGCGCATTCTCCGCGGCAATGCCCAGGCTGCCATGGAGAACATCCCGCTCTGGCACGAGCGCGACATCTCCCACTCGTCGGTCGAGCGCGTTATCTTCCCTGACTCCACAATCCTCGTCGACTATCTTCTTGCAAAAACGACCGACCTTATCGACCGTCTGCTGGTCTACCCCGCGCGGATGAAGAAGAATCTCGAATCCACCGGCGGGCTCATCTTCTCGGGGCAATTGCTGCTCGATCTCGCCGAGGCAGGCATGTTGCGCGAAGCCGCCTACGAACTGGTCCAGTCGCACGCCATGCACGCCTGGAAAGACGACATGAGCTTCCGCGACGAAGTCTCCCGCGACCCCAAAATCGCAAAGCTGCTCAGCCCTAAGAAGCTCGCGCGCACCTTCGACTATTCGCGGCAACTCACCAACGTCGACGCCATCTTCAAGCGGGTGCTTGGAAGCTGACATGGAAGGCGCGCACCTCACCCTCGCCATCACCGGCGCTTCCGGCGCAATTCTCGCCCGCGAGGCACTTCGCGCCCTCGAAGCCGAC
>JBEKAJ010000157.1:0-8386 GCA_050018295.1 Occallatibacter sp.
ACCTCATCCAGAAATACCGCTCGACCGACACGGGCCCCGCGCCGGTGCTGAACAGGCTTGGCACGCAGCAATGGACTCGAACCAAGGCGCGCGTGCGCAAGGCCATGCAGGACATGGCCGCTGAGCTGCTCAAGCTCTATGCCGAGCGGCACACCGCGCAGGGCAACGCCTTTTCGGTGGACAACGAGTTTCAGCGCGAGTTCGAAGATGCATTCGATTTCAGCGAGACCGACGACCAGATTACTGCGATTCGCGCCGTCAAGGACGACATGGAGTCGCCCACGCCCATGGACCGTCTGCTATGCGGCGACGTGGGCTACGGCAAGACCGAAGTCGCCATGCGCGCAGCCTTCAAAGCCGTGCAGGACGGCAAGCAGGTTGCGGTGCTCACGCCCACCACGGTGCTCAGTTTCCAGCACTTCGAAACCTTCAAGCAGCGGTTCGCGCAGTTTCCAATTCACATCGAAATGATCTCGCGCTTCCGCACCGCAAAAGAACAGAAGGACATCATCGAGCGCGTGGCCACAGGCCGCGTTGACATTCTCATCGGCACGCACCGGTTGCTCTCAAAGGACATCAAATTCCAGGATCTCGGATTGCTGGTCGTAGACGAGGAGCAGCGCTTCGGAGTGCGCCATAAGGAGCGCCTGAAGCAGTTGCGTAAGGAGATCGACGTGCTGGCCATGAGCGCAACGCCCATTCCGCGCACGCTGCACATGTCGCTCGTTGGCCTGCGCGACATGAGCATTATTGAGACGCCGCCAAAAGATCGCATGGCGATTCAAACCGTGGTGGCGCGCTTCGACGAAAAGATTGTGCGCTCGGCCATCGAAGTGGAGCTGGAGCGCGGCGGCCAGGTGTTCTTTGTTCACAATCGCGTGGAATCCATTTACGAAATTGCCGCGCGCATTCAGGAGCTGATGCCCTCGGCGCGCGTCGCTGTCGCGCACGGCCAGATGGGCGAGAACGACCTGGAGAAAGTCATGCTCGCCTTCATGCGTCATGAGTTCGATGTGCTCGTCGCCACCACGATCATCGAAAATGGCCTCGACATTCCACTCGCGAATACCATCCTGATTAACCGCGCTGAGAGGCACGGGTTGAGCGAGCTCTACCAGTTGCGCGGGCGCGTGGGCCGCTCCAATCGTCGCGCCTATGCCTACCTGCTCATTCCGCCGGAGAACGAGCTGACTGAAATCGCCCGCCGCCGTCTCGCAGCTCTCAAGGAGTTCAGCGACCTCGGCGCGGGATTTAAAATCGCGGCGCTCGACCTGGAGCTGCGCGGCGCGGGCAACATGCTGGGCGGCGAACAGAGCGGCCACATCGAAGCAGTCGGATTCGAACTGTATACGTCGATGCTCGAGGCCGCCGTGAAGGAGTTGAAGGGCGAAGTCGGCGAAGAGCGGCCAGCTACGCAGCTCAACCTTGGCATCGCGTTGCGCATCGACGAGAGCTACGTGCCGGAAGAAAACCAAAGACTGCGCCTCTATAAGAAAATCGCCGGAGCGAACACCGAGGCTTCGGTCAACGAGATTCGCGCGGAAATGCAGGACCGCTATGGCGCGCCGCCCGACGCCACCGTCTATCTGCTTGAAGCGGCATTTCTGCGCCTCGAGTGCGAACGCCTCGGCATCGCTCAGATCGACCGCAAACGAGGCGAGCTGCATATCCGCTTTATGGAGAATGCGGCCGTCGACCCTGCGCACCTCATGCAACTGGTGTCGCGCAACGCCAGGCGCGGCGCGCAGTTTACGCCGCAGGGACTGCTCAAGCTCCCGTTGCGGGCCGCGCGATCCGACGATGTTCTGCTCGAGATTCGAGAACTGCTTGCCAACCTGGCGCCGGCGCCCGTAATTGCGTAATCGGGCACAGATAAATCGCGTTCGCAACTCTCTAAACTCCCGGAGGGAGCGTAAGAAAATAGCCCAGGACAAGCGGAGCGCAGCCCTGGGAAAGCGGCAACAAAGAACCTCATGCCCCATAGGGGCGTAAGAACATTCTGAGATGTATTCGAGGCGGACACGATGAAAAGATGGTCTCTCTTTGTTATCGTTCTGATTTGCATGTCGACAGCAACCAAGACCCGGGCCGCAACACCAGACTGGAAACAGCAGTTCGCAAAAGCCTCCGACGATTATTTTGACCAGGTGTACTTTCACTACGCTCCATCGGCGGCCACGCAGGTGGGCTTCCACCAGTACGACGCGCAGCTTGAAGACTTCTCGCGCAAGAACATCGATGCCGAAATCGCAGCACTGAAGAGGTACGAGTTGCGGATTGAATCGATCGTTCCTGACGGCTCGGCGGCTGACTTTGTTCCCCGCAGCGACCGCGAGATCGTGCTCAGCAACTTTCGCTCGCAACTGCTGACGCTTGAAACTATCCGGCCCTGGGAGAAGAACGCGGACACCTATTCGAGCACCTGCGCCAACGCAGCCTTTGTTTTGATGGAGCGCAAGTTCGCGCCGCCGAATGACCGCCTGCGCTCGCTCGTCGCCCGTGAAAAGCAGATGCCCGCGCTGCTCACCGCTGCCCGCGAGAACCTCCAGAATCCGCCGCGCATCTTCACTGAGATTGCCATCGAGCAGTTGCCGGACATCATCGGCTTTTTCCAGCACGACGTGCCGCAGGCCTTCGCCGACGCCGATGACGCCGCGTTAAAGGCTGAACTTGCTCGCAGCAACGCTGCTGTCGTCGCCGCGCTCAACGATTACCTCGGTTGGCTCAAGACCGATCTGCTGCCGCGCTCGAACGGTGACTTCCGCATTGGCGCCGATACTTTCCAGAGAAAGCTCCAATACGACGAAATGGTCGACCTGCCTCTCGACAAGCTGCTCGAAATCGGCTGGGCCGACCTGCGCAAAAATCAGGATCACTTCAAACAAGTGGCCTCCGCGCTCGAGCCGGGAAAAGATCCACGCGCCGTTCTCGAAGAGCTGGGTGAAGATCATCCGGCGCCTGACCAGCTTCTCGACGCTTTCCGCGCAACTTTCAACAGCCTGGTCAGCTTCATCCGCGAACATCACGTCGTCACCATTCCATCCGATGTCCGGCCCATCGTGGAAGAGACGCCGCCATTTATGCGCGCCACAACATTTGCCAGCATGGACACCGCAGGTCCCTTCGAAACCCGCGCCACCGAATCCTACTTCAACGTCACCCTGCCTGACCCATCCATGACCCCGGCAGAGGTTGACGGCTATATGCACGGATTCAACGTGGGCACCGTTATCTCAACCGCGGTCCATGAGGCCTATCCGGGGCACTACGTACAGTTTCTATGGCTGCCCCAGGCTCCGAGCAAAGTGCGGAAGCTGCTGGGAGCAAACACCGACGTAGAAGGTTGGGCGCACTATTGCGAGCAAATGATGTTGGACGAAGGCTACGGGCAGCCTGGTGCGGGCGCAAAGGACGAGCGTGAATCGAAGCTGTTGCGCCTTGGTCAATTGCAGGACGCCCTGCTCCGCAATGCGCGCTTCATCGTCGGCATCGAAATGCATACCGGCAAAATGAGCATGGAGCAAGCTGAGGACTTCTTCCAAAAGGAGGGCTATCAATCGAAAGAGGCGGCGGTGGTCGAGACGAAGCGCGGAGCCGGCGATCCGACCTATCTCTACTACACCCTGGGCAAACTCGAAATCATGAAGCTGCGCGACGACGTGAAGAAAAAAGAAGGCGCGGCGTTCAGCCTCGAAAGATTCCATGACGATTTCCTTCGCCAGGGATTCCCGCCCATCAAGATTGTCCGCGAAGCAATGCTCAGCGGCGACTCGCCCGCGCTGTAAGTCGAGGATCGAAGTTAGCTGTACCAGCATCGACAGCGGAGTCCGCAAGATAGCCCCGCGCTAGCTCCGCTGACTCCGCTAACTTCGCTAACTCCGCAGCCTCTTCACGCCTTCCACTTGATGTTGCAGCCGATTGACGGCTTCTGCTCCGTCGGCACCGGCTTGCCCGTAAGCACTAGGTCGATCGCGGTGCGCAAATCCTTCCCAGTCACGGGAATTCCGTTGCCGGGGCGGCTGTCATCGAACTGCCCGCGGTAGACGAGACGGAGATCGGCGTCGAAGAGATAAGGATCGGGCGTGCACGCGGCCATGTAAGCACGAGCGACAGCTTGCGATTCGTCGTAGAGATAGGGAAAGACAAAGCCATTTTCTTCGGCTTGCTTCTTCAAGCCTGCGGGGCTGTCGGCCGGGTGCGTGGTCACATCGTTGGAGCTGATGGCGACGATCGCCAGCGGCTTGGCCGCGTAGTCGGCGCCCAGCTTGCCGAGAGACCTTTCAATGTGCTTCACATAAGGGCAATGGGCGCAGATGAACAGGACCAGCAGCGCCTGCTTGCCGCGAAAGTCATCGCGGCGGACTGTTTTGCCGCTCACGACATCGGTCAGCGCGAAATCCGGAGCAATCGTGCCAAGTTCGAGCATGGTGGACTCAGTCAGTGCCATGATTCTTCTCCCTCCATGATTCGTCTCGCTATCGACGGTTAGCGGAGCAACGGTTGCTTGTGAATTGGATGAGTGTGCGCCGCCACGCGATGCGGGCGCCGAAGTTAAATGTCCCTAAAACAATCCCGTCTGCCTGCCCGGTACCGCAATTCCGAAGTGCTCGTAGGCAAGGCGCGTTGCCACTCGGCCACGCGGCGTGCGGTCCAGAAACCCAATCTGAATCAGGAACGGCTCATAAACTTCCTCCAGCGCGTCTTCCTCCTCGGCGAGCGTTGCCGCCAGCGTGCCCAGTCCCACCGGCCCTCCATCGTATTTCTGCATGATCGTTAGCAGCAGCCGGCGATCGATTTCGTCGAAACCGTGCGCGTCCACTTCCAGCATAGTCAGCGCCGCATTTGCCGTGGGCCTGTCGATCGATCCTGTTCCGCGCACCTGCGCGTAATCGCGAACCCGCCGCAGCAATCGGTTGGCGATGCGCGGCGTCCCGCGGGATCGCAGCGCGATCTCCGCCGCCCCGTCGCCATCGATGGGAATCTGCAGCACCTCGGCGGAGCGCTCCACGATGACGCGTAATTCCTCTTCCGTGTAGAACTCCAGGCGCAGCAGAATGCCGAAGCGCGAGCGCAGCGGCGAGCTCAGCAGCCCGGGCCGCGTGGTCGCGCCGATGAACGTGAAGGGATGAATCTCCATCACGTGAGTGCGCGCAGCTGGTCCCTGCCCAATGATGATGTCGAGCTTGTAATCCTCAAGCGCCGTGTAGAGCTTTTCTTCCAGCACGGGCTGAAGACGATGAATTTCGTCGAGAAAAAGCACCTGCCGCTCGCGTAAATTGGTCAGGACTGCGGTCAAGTCGCCCTGGATCACCAGGGCCGGCCCCGAAGTCTGCTGAAAGCCCACGTCGAGTTCGTTGGCAATGATGGTGGCGAGCGTGGTCTTGCCTAATCCCGGAGGGCCGAAGAGGAGCACATGGTCCAGCGCCTCGCCGCGCGAACGAGCCGCCTCGAGAGCGATTGAGAGCTGTTCCTTTGCTTTTGACTGACCGATGAACTCCCGCAGCCAGCGGGGGCGCAATTTGAGCTCAAAACTCTGCTCTTCGTCGGCGCGCGCCGCGCTCACCAGACGATCCGGAGTGTTGTCGCGCGCCATATTCATTCTAAGGAGAAGTGTAGCCGTTCCCTGTGGGCAGCAGCAAAGTAAGCACCAGGAAGAAGGAACGAAAGGCGTTGAATCGGCGAGCTGTGCACGGCGAGACATTCAGCTCGGCGAGGCGGGGCTTTGCACTGCCGCACACGTGACCAGGGTGATGCCCGCACCTGCGGTCGAAGTTAATGCGGACAGGCTTATTGACTGTCTTGATGCCAATCCGAAAGTAACACCTTCGTGTGACTGCGGTGTGCTGATTACATGCCCTATAGTCGAAGGCATACAGGCCAGCGAGAGTCTGCCAAGACGGCAATCGATCAACGTCAAAGCGGTCTGCAGGCTCCGGAGGTCAACCATGCATGATCGAGTTTTATCGCCGCGGGTGCTTCTACTCATCGCTATAGCGCTGCCGATAGCGGGATGCACCAATCCGCTGGCGGTCTCAATTTCGGTATCGCCCACAACGCAATCGGTCTCGGTTGGCCAAACTGCTCAGTTCACGGCGACTGGAATCTTTGGCCATGGAAACAACCATCCCTCCTCTACGCAAGACCTCACGGACTCGGCGACCTGGACGTCGAGCGTGCCCGGCGTGGCCACGATTAGCCCCACGGGAGTTGCAACCGGTGTTTCTGCAGGCACAACGACGATCACCGCAAGCATAAATGGATATACGGGTGTCGTTTCCGCGTCGGCGACGCTTACAGTGTCAGGAGGCGGAGGAGTTGCCCCGGGATCGTCAGTAGTATCTCTGGCCGTGATCCCAAGCGCTCAATCGGTGGCTGTGCCCACGCAAACTGCCCAATTCCTCGCCATCGGAACCACTTCAACAGGCCAGACCGTCAACGTGACCAACGCGGTGGCCTGGAGTTCAAGCAGCCAGCAGATCGCGACCATCGGCGCAACCACGGGGCTGGCCACGGCATTGGGTCAGGGCACTGTGACCATCACCGCGCTTTATAACAGCGGCGGCAGCACGCTCACAGCCACGGCAAGCTTCACCGTTCTCGGTGGAACCACCGAAGAATTTACTGCAGTGACAATCGTTCCCGGTTCGCAGGCCGTCTCGGCCTCGGGCCAGACCGGCCAGTTCATCGCGCTTGCCACTTCAGGCACCACCGGCCTCGAGGAGGATGTAACCAACTCGCCGCAGATCACTTGGCTTTCGAGTATTCCATCAGTTGCCACGGTCACCAGCGGGCTTGCCTCAGGAAACGGCGTGGCCACAGGCGTGAGCCTGGGTACCAGCACCATCACCGCGGAGCTGAAAAATCCTGATGGCTCACTCGTCTCTAATTACTCCACTGTCAACGTGACTCTCACGCCGGCACCGGAGCCGCTGCTGTCGCTCCAGATCGTTCCCAGCTCGATTACGGTGGACAATCTGCTCGGCAATGGGCAGTTCCTGGCGATCGGGACGTACTCCACACCGCCCACCGTGAGGGACCTGACCAACTCGGTTACGTGGTCCACCTCCGCGCCTAGCGTCTTCCCCGTCAACACCAACGGTTCGGGAGCTCCGAATCCGGGCGCCGATGCCGGAGTAGTGACCGCTTACGGCAGCGGTGGCGCAACGATTATCGCGGAAGCGGCGGATCCAACAACGGGATCGATCGAGACGGCTACAGCCTCCTTCAGTTGTCCGTTGGTTCTGCCCACACCCACAACCGCCGGCTCATGCTATCCGGGCTCACAAGCATCGGCGTTACTTTCCACCCTCACGCTCTATAACGAGGGCTTGAACACAACCAATTGGCTCGTAACGGCTCCCTCCGCCACAGGGACCCCCAACGTGCTCCACTGCGGCCCCGGCTCCACAGGCGCAGGACTGGGCGGCTCGGTCTGCGTGGCGACTTACCCCGTCGGCACCACCGTCACACTGACGGCGCCCGCCGGAGCGGGAGCGTTCGGCGGATGGTCCTATAACTGCGTACCAACTTCGGCCGTCACCGCGGCCGGTCCCAACACTTGCGAGGTCACGCTCACCTTCGACGACACCGTCGGCGCGATCTTCAATTAGGACGAATGCATCCGCACACAGAGCCGCCCTTCGGGGCGGCTTTCGTGTCTTGCCCACTGTGCGCTGAGCGCGGAGCTGTGGATCTCGACTGCAATGCGCGGTCCGGGCCCGGAAATCACCGTTTAGACTGGTAAGGTTGCTTTGAACGTGATGGCTCACCGCTTTGGCATGCTTCGCCGCTTTCGCTTCAACCTGCCGCAACGCATCGCGGCAGCACTCTTGGCGGCCTTCCTGCTGCAGGGGTTCTGGCTCGTCAGCCGCCAGACGCTCACCGATAGCGATTACCAATACGCGCGCTGCGGCCGCGAAACCTGGGAAAAGCCTTCGCCTCTCGCGGGTTATTACACATCCTGCGGCAACATCCACGACGGCATTCTGGCCTACCGCCTCGCCGGGCTTCCGCTCACCCTCAACCTCCTCGTAGAGCGCGGATTCGATCTCTTTCGCAATCCCGAGAATCGAGTCGTGCAAAATTCAGGCAGTGAGCTGAGCACCTGGGAGCTGCGCCATCAGATGACCCAAGTTCTGCTGCTCCTGCGGCTGCCGTTTCTCTTTGCTGGATTCGTGCTGGGCGGATGCATCTGGTGGGTCACGCGGCGGCTCTATGGCAATCTCGGCGGCTACACGGCCCTCGCTCTCTACTGCTTCTCGCCGCCTGTGCTCAGAGCTTGCGTCACGCCAAATCCTGAAGTGCTGGCCGCTCTCGGAGTCTTTGGCGGGGTATACACGTGCATCGGAGTGGCCCACTCCATGCAGGGACCGGCACGTAAGTGGCG
>JBEKAJ010000158.1:0-8362 GCA_050018295.1 Occallatibacter sp.
CCATTCAGGTCTCCATCGCTCACGCCTATCCTGGCACAGAGTTCTACGAGTACGCCGCGCAGAACGGCTTCATCACCAACAAGATCATGCAGGACGGCGGCGGCCACCAGATGGCGCACATCGAGTACCCCGGCCTGCCCACCGATTACGTGATGGAGATGGTGCATCGCTTCTACGACGAGTACTACTTCCGTCCCAAGGCAGCCTTCCGCGTGGTGTGGAAGGCCATGGTGAATCGCGATCTTCCTCGCCTGTTCGTCGAGGCCAAGTCGTTCCTCAAGCTGCGCGCGCAGCGCAACAAGATGGTCAAGGTGGCGCGCAGGCAGCAGGCCACGCCCACCGCGCCCGCCGGGGCTGGCGCATAGGCTGTCTCCGGATCTCACCGTCGGGGGCGTCGCGATTGCGTCTGCCCTCGATTTGTTGATCGCTTCAACTTATGGATTGATCGGCCGCCGATGGTGCATCATTCCCTTTCGTCACGTCAATACTTGATTTTGGGTTTGGTAGCCGTCTGTGCTCCCGTCGGTGACAGTTGTCTCTCGCGCGGGATGACTGCGATGCCCTCAATCTCACTTGCTCATCCGGGCGCGCTCATCGCCGCCGTCTTCACTCCCTGGATCGCAGCAGGCATCGCTCTCCTGATTGGTTTTTTCGCGAGCTATCTCACCGCACTCTCCTGGGCCGATCTCACATTTGTTTTGCCCGCCACGGCTTTCGGGAACGTCATTGTCGCGCTGCTCTCGCGATTCTGGCTGCATGAAGCCATCTCCTTCGAGCGCTGGGCCGGAATTGCCCTCATTACACTCGGCGTGAGCTTTGTCGCGCAGGGGCCGTCCCTCACCGAGCGTCCCGTTCCTGTTGCCGGCGAATCGCCTTCTGAAGAGCCTGTCGCCACAGAGGTGCAGCCGCGATGACGCTCTCGGCGACACCACTCGCGACAGCTCCGAATGCATGGGTTGCAGCCGCCATGATCGCCGCCGTGGTCCTCGCTTCCACGACCGGCGAAGTGCTCACCGCCGCGGCCATGAAATCCATCGGCGACCTCGACCTGATTCGCGCGCGCTCGGGCCTGACGGGCGCGATTCGCGCTGTCATCACCAGCCCGCTTTTCTTCGTTGGAGTCTTCTTTCTCGCCGTGGCGTTCTTTTCGCTGCTGTTCGCTCTCAATCACCTCAACCTGAGCCTCGTCGCTCCAGCGTCTGCCTCGCTCACGCTGGTGACCAACGCTGTCGCCGGCAAAATCTTTCTCAAAGAGAACGTCGATCGCCGCCGCTGGGGAGCAGCCATACTGGTTTGCATTGGCGTATACTTGCTTGCGCACTAAGGCTCGCGTTGATGGAAACACAACGACAAAATGTCTCGCTGATTTACACGCTATGCGGGGAACCGGCCCCATATACCCTCCGCATTGTTTGGCGTGCGATAGGGTCTATACTCTCCGCCGTCCCAGCAGCGTGGCTCATGATGAGTATCGCCGACAACGCCAATGTCCCGCAGCCCATTGCTGATCTCATCTCTCCGGGAACCGCCTTTGATTTGCTTGCCACTGCGCATGTGCACGGGTTCGCAAGGTCGCTTAATGAATTTGGCGCCATCGCCCTGTCTGCGGATTTAATTTATTGGTCCCTGATCCTCTTTTGGCTTTTTTCCGGTCTTTCCAAGCTCAGGAAGCTCGACCAAAATACGGTCCGGTGACTTCATCAAGCAAAGAACCGCATGAGACCGCGGGGCTTTAAGTCGGGGGCCAGAAACTTCCGCCGCTCGCCAATCGCCGCGCACACCGCTTCTGCCGCCAAATGCCCGCTTCGGGCCGCGCTCTCCATCGTCGAGGGCCAGCCCGTGGCGGTCCAGTCGCCGGCCAGCACGCAGTTCGGCCACGGGGACGCGGAAGCAGGTCTTGCTGCATCGATTCCCGGCGGCACTGTGAATGTTGCTCGGAGCTCCTTCACCAGGGCCGCTTTTTCTAACTTCGCCCCGGCAACCTCGGGAAAGAATTCGGCAAGTTCGCGCACGGCCAAATCAATTGCCTCTTCCCGGCTCAGTGCCGCAAACTTTTGCGATGCGCTGACGACGAGTTCCAAATAGCTACCCTTCGTCTTGCGCCACGGTTGCAGCCGGCTCTTGTTGTACATCCAGTGAATCTCGCGGTCGAGCAGGACGGCGTGATCGAGATCGGTAATCTCACGGTCGAACCACAGATGCACGCTGCAGATCGGCCCATGTTCGTGGCGCGCGATCTGTCCGGCCAGATTCTCGGCGCCGGCAGCGGGCGGCATGCGTGGCAACAGCTTGGCCGCGGCCTCGAATGGCAGCGCAATCGCGAGAAAGTCCGCGACCTGCTGGCCCGCGCGCGTCGTCACCATCCACTGCGACGTCTCCTCGTCCCAAGCTGCTCCCTCCACGCTCGCGTTGAAAATCACCTCGCCGTCGCGATCACGCAAATGCTGCTCAGCGCCTGAATAAAGTTCGCTCAGCGGCACGGTGCTCATCCCCATGCTGCCTGCCTCGGCGGAGTTCAGAAACAGCTCGCGGATCACTTTGGCGGCATACGGCAGCGCGATCACGTTCACATCGCCGTTCAGCGCGCTCGCAATCACCAGCCGCCAGAAGCGATCAATTGCACCCTGCGTCTGGCCGTCGCGCCTGAGCCACTCACCCAGAGTCTCGCTGGAATCCGCCGCCACCGGCTGCATCAGCTTCCTAAATGCGCGCGCCAGCGCCAGCTTGTCCTCGCGCGTGAGCGCATTTGCCGCCATCAGACTCGGTAGCCCATGCAGCGGAGCCGGCAACCACCGCGACGATTTCAGCACCGAGCGCCGCCCACCCGGCTCGATCATGGTCATCGCGTTCGTCCAGTGGATGCGCTCCGCTACGCCGATGCGCCGGTAGAAACCAATCAGATTTGTGCAACAGCCGAACAGCACGTGCTGGCAGTTGTCGATGACCTCATCCACGCCCGGATGGCGGTAGGAGCTGGCTCGACCACCCAGGTAGCCGCGGCGCTCGACCAGTTTTACGCGCAGCCCGGCCTCGGCCAGCGCGCACGCCGCGCACATGCCCGCCACGCCGCCACCTACCACGATCGCCGTCTTTCCCGGGCGTGCCTGGAATTCATTCACGATCTAGCTGCTCTCCTTGTGCTGCCACTCCTATCATCGCCGAAAGCACGCGCCATGCCAGCCACAGTAATCCGTCTCGTCAATCCATTTTGAGGCCAAGGTGACGGGCACTCTCAGAATCTAAAACATATTGACCACTGAATGCGGCGCTCAATTCGTTGACGTTCCCGGGGCATGTACTTATGATTGTCGAGACTACCGGACCACCTTTCACTTCGAGGCGTGTTGATGCCAGACTGTACGAAATGCGGCCAGCCGCTTAAAGATGGTGCGAGCTTCTGCGGTCAGTGCGGAGCCGCTGTCAAGCACTGTCCCAAGTGCGACCAGATGCTCAAAGATGGCGCCCACTTTTGTGCTGAATGCGGCGCCGCCGTCAACCAATCTTCTCCCGATCCTCAGACTCCCGCTTACCAATCTGCGCCAGGCGCCGGCGGGAATCCGATCCAGACGCCCGCCACAACCGCCTGGGTCAACTTCACAGTCGTTGACTATGGAGGATTTTTTGGTCAAATCACGAATACCATCGTTGTCGATGGCTATGACGTGCGAACGATCCAAATTGGTGAAACCGTCGTTTTCGCGATCCCGGCTGGGAGCCATATGATCCAGCTTGTGCAGGTGTACCACAGCGCTGCAACTCTCAACATTGCCATCACGCGCAAGTCGAACCAATTGGAATTCACCGTCTCAGCGGGAGCGCAGGCCATCGTGGTTGCCGAGTACGGGTACATCCTGGGCAAATTTAGTCTCTCGCTGAAATGAGGCATTGCCTGCCGCATGCGAGAAGGGCGCATCGTCGTATCGCACTCATGGATGTTGGTGGGCAGTGAGGGACTCGAACCCCCGACTTCCTGCTTGTAAGGCAGGCGCTCTAACCAACTGAGCTAACCGCCCACGCCGCCGCGAACAGGTGCGGCCTATTGCCATGATACCAGCGCGTTCATGATGCGGAAGGTGCGGCGCAACCGCTTGATAAACTCACCCCGTGGGCCATCTGATCGTGAACGCCGACGATTTCGGGCTGACGTTGGGCGTCAATCGCGCCATTATCGAACTGCACTCCGACGGGATTCTCACCAGTACCTCCCTGATGGCCCGCGCACGCGCCACTGAGGAGGCCATCGAACTGGCCCGCTCCGCTCCTGCGCTTGGAGTTGGATGCCACATCGTCCTGGTCGACGGTGAGCCCGTGCTTCCGCCGCATCAGATTCCCACGCTCGTCGATCCACGAACTGGCCAGTTTCTTTCTTCGCTGACTGCGTTCCTCGCACGCCTTTTCACGGGCCGCATCCGCTCCGCCGAAATCGAGGCCGAAGCCGCCGCGCAGATCGACTTCCTCGAGCAGCGCGGTGTTCGGCTGACTCACATTGATACGCACAAGCATACGCACATCTTTCCTGCTGTCCTCCGCCCACTCCTTCGGGCCGGGCGTGCACACGGAATTCGTGCGATTCGCAATCCATTCGAGCCGGGATGGGCTATTCGGGCCACGCATGGCGCTCCCTGGCTTCGAATCGCCCAGGTTGCCGGTTTGCGCTGGCTTGAACCTGTTTGCCATCGAATCCTCGACAGCGAAGGATTCGTCACCACCGATGGCACCATCGCTGTGGCAGGCACCGGCGTGCTCGACGCCAGCACCCTGCGTTCCCTGCTCCAAAGTCTGCCCTCTGGCACATGGGAGCTCGTCACCCATCCCGGCTACAACGACGCCGACCTCGATCGTGTCCGCACCCGACTTCGTGCGTCGCGTGACGTCGAGCGCACGGCCCTCGCGGCTCTCAAAGAATTCCCAACTGTTGAGCTTGTGTCGTATGCCAATCTACAGCCGCACTCGCCTTGACCAGCGAACCGGGCCCATTTACCGTGGACTTGCCGCGGCGCTTGCTTGCCGACTCTCTGCATCCTCCATTCACTTCCGCGCGTCCAAGACGTAGCGGCAAATCGAAAGTTAAGAAGGCAACATGCGCATCGGGATTACCTGTTATCCCACTTATGGCGGCTCGGGCGTCGTCGCCACGGAGCTGGGTATCGAACTCTCTAACCTCGGTCACGAGGTGCACTTCATCTCGTACTCGCAGCCCTTCCGCCTCAACGGACGCGATGACGGTATCTTCTATCACGAGGTTCCCGTCTCCAGCTACCCGCTGTTCGAGTTTCCCCCATACGATCTCGCGCTCGCCTCGCGTATGGCAGAGGTCGCCGAGTATTACTCCCTCGACTTGCTCCACGTGCACTACGCCATTCCGCACTCCATCTCCGCGCTTCTCGCCCGCCAGATGCTGGCAAAACGCGGCCGCCGTCTGCCTTTCGTCACTACGCTTCACGGCACCGACATCACGCTCGTCGGCCTCGATCGCAGCTATCTGCCTATCACCCGCCACGCTATTCAGGAGAGCGACGGGGTTACCAGCATCTCCAACTACCTGCGCGATAAAACAATCGCCGATTTCGGCATCACTCGCCCCATTGAGACCATCACCAACTTCGTCAACTGTGACGTCTACACCCCCATCAAAGACCAAGCGACGCGCGCGCGCTGTCGCTCCCATTACGCCGCGGCCGATGAACCGCTCTTCGTCCACCTTTCTAACTTCCGGCCGGTCAAGCGCGTTACCGATGTCGTTAAAATCTTCGCGCTCGTCGCCCGCGAGCGGCCCGCGCAACTCATTCTCATCGGCGACGGCCCCGACCGCTCCTCCGCCGAGTGGCTTGCTCACGATCTCGGCATCCAATCGCGCATCCACTTCCTCGGCAAGCAGGAGCGCGTCAGCGAATTGCTCGCTTTGGCAGATCTCCTCGTGATGCCCAGCGAACTTGAGTCCTTTGGTCTTGCCGCTCTCGAAGCTATCGCCTGCAAGGTACCGTCCATCGCCACCCGAGTCGGCGGCGTCCCAGAACTCATCGACGACGGCATCACCGGCCTGCTGTTCCCCGTCGGCGATGTCGAAGCCATGGCCGCCGGCGCCCTGAGCCTCATCAATGATCCGTCGCGACTCCAAGCCATGCGCGAAGCCGCCCGCCAAACCGCGCAAAAGCGCTTTTGCGCCAATCTCGTCGTTCCCCAATACGTCCGCTTCTACGAGCAGATTCTGGGAAAGTAGAAATGCGTGCAGCAAACCTGGCGGCAATCGAGATTCAGGGCGCGATTCCGGGCAGAAAAATCGAATTTCACAAGAAATTTCTTGCCGAACACTCCTCCAGTCGTCTTATCCTGCTTTCACTGGAGGTCATCCATGGTGATCAGGAAATCTTTGTCTCTTGTTACGGTCTGCGCACCCATGCTTTTGTTGGCGCAGGCAGCAGGCGGCCGCTTCGACGGCAGTTGGACCACAAACATGTCCTGTGAGGCGAGCACCCACATGCCTGCGTACACGTGGACATTCGTCAGTACGATTGCCAACGGCAGCTTCCACGGCCAGCACGGCGAGGAGGGAGGACCGGGCTACCTGGTGATCGACGGAACGATCGGAGCCGACGGCTCTGCGAAGCTCCATGCCAAGGGCACGGTGCAGGCGGGAAAGGCAGGCTTCGTAACCCAACTCAAAGGGAACAAATACGACTACTACATCGAGGCGAAATTCACTGACACGTCGGGCATGGGCAAGCGCGACGAAGGCGCGGGGATTCTTGGCCGCCCCTGCTCGTTTGAATTCACGAAGCAGACGGATACAAACACAACTTCGCCGGCTGGTTCAACGCCTCCTGCAGATGCCGCGCCTCCGCCGACCCCGCCGCAGGCGTAATAGCGTCTGGCCGCCCTCAAATGCACCGTTCGCCCGCAACGGCAGGTACGATTTCCCGGGCGGCCTGGAAGAACCTGAGTTCAAGGAGAACGAAGCCGTGATCGCGCGCCAAAACAAGGTCCACACGGAATTCGTTCGGAGCGCTGTACGGATCTTTGCCGCCAACGATCGCCTTAACCAGATTCTTATCGAGAGTGTTGATCCTGCCGCCTGGAAAGCCCAACCTCCCGGCAATGTCCGCTCCATTGCGGCGATCTTCACGCACATGCACAATGTCCGTTGCAAGTGGATCAGGCTCACGACGCCGCACCTGGGAGTTCCACCGCAACTCAGCCCCTCGCGTTGCACGCCGTGCCAGGCTCGTACGGCATTGGCTCGGAGCGCCAATCAGTGCGGGAAGATGCTTGCCGAAGCTCTGGGTGATCGCGCGGGGCGTGTCAGGGAGTTTCGCAGAGATGGCTGGGCGCGGCCTTGGCCGGCCGGGCCGGAGATGCTATGCTACATGATTTCTCATGAGGGCCACCATCGCGGGCAGGTGTGCATGCTTGCGCACCAACTCGGTTTTCCGCTGCCGGGCAAAGTGACCTCCGCGTTGTGGAACTGGGAAAAGCTCTGGAAAGAATGTGGTGCGCCTCGCGGACCTGGCTTTGATTCCTAAGCAATCGCTACAGCGTGCGCTTGAACAGCGGCGTGGCGATCAGCAGCGTGCCGATGCCGAATGTGGTGAGGAATAGAAGGTCGGGCCAGATGGCGACCCAGCCGCCGTCTTTGAGAAGAACGGCCTTGAAGCCGTGAATCGCGTAGGTGAAGGGATCGACAACGGACATCGCCTGCATCCACCTGGGAAACGATGCTATGGGATACATGGCGCCTGAGGGATATAACAGGAGCACATTGAGCACGCCGAACATGGCGCGGGGCACGAGCGGATCGTCGATACGAACCATGAGCAGAAACATCATGCCATTGAAGGCAATGGAGCCGGCAATGATGAGGCTCAACATCTGCAGCATGATGATGGGATGAAAGACGACGCCGAGGCCAGCGATGAGCGACCCGATGACGCCGATCGATATTCCACTCAGCGTGGCCTTCATGGAGCCGGCGATGTTCAACCCGAAGACCAGCTCAAGCTTCGTAATCGGGGTGACCAGGTAGCCCTCGTGCACGCCCCGGGCCTTGTCGTCGATGTAGAGCATGCCGCCGCCGATCATAACCGAGATATACATGGCCAGCGCGACAGTCATGGGCAGGAGATACTTGAGATAGTTCACGTACGGGTAAAGCTCCACGACCTCCAGCGCGATCGACTTCGACAGCCGGTCCTGAACCTGGGGAGCGTTCATGGAGTCGACCAGCGACTGCATTTCCGCTTCGAGGGTGGACGAGGTGAACAGGTCGGAGTTGTCGACGACAATGCCGAGCCTGGGCGCATCCTGCGCGTAGACGCGGCGCGAGTACTGCTCGGGGATGATGACCGCGGCGTCGATTTTGCCGGTG
>JBEKAJ010000159.1:0-8309 GCA_050018295.1 Occallatibacter sp.
GGTGTTCTGTGTGAGGTACGCGCCAAGGATCACCTCGAACGCCGTCTTTGCCGGCCACCAATGCTGCGGTCCATACGCGCGCAGCAAATCCTCGTGCATCTTGCGGACGCGCTTGGCGGCATCGGGTCGGCGGCGTTGTTTCACGGCTCCTTTAGGATAAGGGCGAGAGGATCGCGACGTTTTCGCCGCAGTCCGCAACCTCGAGGGAGCCTTCCATGAAAAGTCACACCGAATATCTGGTCTTTGAAACGCGCCGTCCGCGCGAGATGGTGCACATCACCGATGAGGTCGAGAAGATCGTCGCGCGCAGCGGCGTCAGGGACGGCCTGTGCTTTGTCTCGCCGATGCATATCACCGCAGCCGTCTACGTCAACGACCTCGAGAGCGGCCTCATTGAGGACATCAGCAAGTGGCTCGAAGAGCTTGCTCCGGCGCGGCCTGACTACAAGCACCACCGCACCGGCGAGGACAACGGCGACGCGCACCTCAAGTCATTGCTGCTCCACCACGAAACCACGCTGCCCGTCACGAATGGCAAGCTCGACCTGGGCACCTGGCAGCGCGTCTTCTACGCGGAGTTTGACGGCCAGCGCCGCAAGCGCGTCATCGTGAAAGTGCTCGGGGTGGAGTGAAGGAAAGCTAAGGTAGCGGGATTCGCCTCGCTTCACTCATGCCAACGGAGCTGGGCCTTTGCCTTTGCTAACTCCGCTAACGCCGCCAGCTCCTCCAACCCCGCTACTCCCCATCCGTCACCTTGCGCCACGGACCCGACGAATCGCTGTTCGCCGCCGCGAAATTGATCTTCGTTCGCGGAATCACCACCAGATCCACACGCCTGTTTTCCGCGCGGCCTTCCGCGGTGTCATTCGTGGCCACGGGATGAAACTCGGCATAGCCGGCGGCGGAAAGACGGTCGGCGGGAATGGCCTTCATTTCCAGAAATAGCCGCGCGATGTGCGTAGCGCGCGCCGCAGAAAGCTCCCAATTGGAATCGAACTGCGCGTTGTGAATGGGCACATTATCCGTGTGGCCCTCGATGCGCAAATCGTAGGGCGTGGGGCCCAGCTTGGCCGCAATCTGGCGTAGCGTGGGCAGCGCCTCCGGCTTTGGCACGGCGGAGCCGGATTCGAAGAAACCCGCCTCGCGCAGGCTGATCACCAGGCCATCGGGCCCATCTCGAGAGAAACGGTGTGCGCGGCAACCTGCGTGGAGAGCGTCGCCGCCAGATCGCGTCGTATGCGATCCAGATCTTCTTTCACCTGCGCCGGGGAAACCAGGTCTTCGTCCATCACCGTATTCGCCGGAGCCGCTGCATCGCCCCCGCGGGCCTGCTGGCTTGCGGCATCTGAGAAGACGCTCATGGAACGGAAGGCGGTGTCAATCGCCTGCGAGACTTGCGCCTGCTTCTTCTGTTCGGCCCTTGCGAATGCGTAGAGCACCACGAAAAAACCGAACAACAGCGTGATGAAGTCGGCGTAGGAGACCAGCCAGCGATCGTGAGTCACGCGGCTGCGCGGCACGCGGGGGTTCATGCGGCGCGCTCCCTCTCATCGCGGTCGGAATCGTCCAGAAAGCCCGCCAGCTTGATCTCCAGCATCCGCGGGTTCATGCCTTCCAGAATGGAAATGACGCCCTCGAGGATCATCTCGCGCCGGCGATGGCCATTGCGGATGCGCAGCCGCATCTTTCCCGCGAAGGGCAGAAAGAAAAGATTGGCGATGCCCACGCCGTAGATCGTCGCCACAAAGGCCACGGCGATGCCGCGTCCCACCTCCGTAATGTTGTCCAGATGCTGCATCACCTGGATCAGCCCCAATACCGCGCCCAGAATGCCGATGGTTGGCGAGAATCCGCCCGCGGATTCAAAAACCGCAGGCAGCCGCTCCTCATCTTCGGTGATCGAATCCAGGCTCACGCGCATGATTCTGCGCAATTCCACCGGCTCCGTGCCGTCAACAGCCAGCATCAGCGTTTGCCTGAGAAACGGATCCTGAATCGTTGGTAGGTCGGCGTCGAGCGAGACCACGCCCTGGCGGCGCGCTTTGTTGGCGAACTCGATCATCTGCCGGATCAGTTGCGAGTCGTGCTTCTGCGGCGCTGCGAAGACGTGCCCAAGGCTCCGGAATGCGCTCACCACCGTGATCAGAGGAAACTGCAGCAGCACCGCGCCCATCGTGCCGCCAAAGACAATCAGCGCCGCCGTGGGCTGCAGGATCTGGCCCACGTTCCCGCCCTCGATCAGCAATCCGGCGACGATACCCGCGATAGCCAGAACCGCTCCGCCGATGCTCGCCTTATCCATGTGCAGTTCCTGAGAGTTCTACAGTGGTCTTTCTGGCTCTACTGTTCGTCGTCGACGTCCCGGTTCGGTTTTTGCTGCGGCGCGCTGGGCGAGCCTGCAGCGTCCAGACTGGCCAGCGCCGCCGCGCGCTCCAAATCGCCGAAGTGGTGCAGCCGCCGCGCCACCACAGCCAGCAGCCGCGCGCGATACACCAGGATTCGCTCCACTACCTCTGAGATCTCTTCGCGCACAATCAGCTTCTCTCCGTTGATCAGGGTAAGCATCGTATCCGGAGAAGCCTCGGCAGTCTTGATCAGATCGCTGTTGACCAACATCGGCCGGCCGTTCAGCCGGGTCAGTTCGATCATCGTCCCATCTCCTTTACGTCAGTTATCGGCAACACCCGCCAAACGTTAAAAAAACAAAACAAATGAGACAGGACTGTCCCCCTGCGGGACACAAACTGCGCATCTGTAAAGTCCATAGGGGCCGCGCCGAAATAGGGGCCAGATGCGACGGCTCCAGACCGCGAGCAGCAACCCAGGGCCATTCACAGGGATGCGCATCCGGAATTGGAACCGCAAATCACCGCATCCAACAAGGAGAACCCCATGTCCCTGGGTGTCTTAAACAACCTCTCCGCGGTGTATGCGGAGAACAATCTCTCAAATACCAACAACAGCCTGTCGAAGACGCTGCAACAGTTGTCTTCCGGGTCCAAGATCAACTCCGGCGCGGACGATGCTGCCGGTCTTTCGTTGGTCGACGGCCTGCAAGCTAACCAGCAGGCGCTCACGCAGTCGCAGACCAACGCTCAAGAAGGCGTCGGCCTGCTGCAAGTGGCTGACGGCGCCCTATCGCAGGTCACAACCCTGCTCAACCGTGCTGTTACGCTGGCCACCGAGGCCTCGAACGGCACCCTCAACAACAGCCAGGATACGGCGGCCAACCAGGAGTACCAGTCGATTCTCTCGGAAATCTCCAACATCGGGTCCACGACGACCTACAACGATTCGACCGTGTTCAATTCGAACACGAACATCTACACTGGCGACTCTTCGACGGCCGGCTCGGCAATCGATGCTCTCAACATCCGTGCGCTGTCGTCATCCAACGTTGGCGACTCCGGCGGCACCATGGCATACAGCACCGGCGCCAACAACGCGTTCATCGACCTGTCGCATTCCGGTACGCTGGCCACGGCCAACGATGCGCTGGGCAACACAGGCGGCAACGGCACCAACAGCATCGACGTCACGTATATGACGACTGGTGGCTCGGGCGCCAACCAGATCTCCGATCAGACGGCAACCATCACCGTGGGCGCAGGCACCAATTACGCCGACACAGTCCAGGGAATGATCAGCGCGATCAACAACTCTGGTCTGGGCCTTACTGCCAGCTTCACCACCGCAACACAGGCCGGAACTGCGGCTGTGCAGGCGGCAGGAGCCGGCCACAGCACCGATACAGGTATCGAGATCTCCGGTGTTGGCTCCGGAGTTGCCGGCGCCGCCAACGGCGCTGCTGCTCCCGGCGTGGATGGAACTTTGGCAAACACATTTACCGCCGGCACGCTCACTATCAACGGCAAGTCCATCACCCTGGGAACAAATGGCTCGACCGACACAGAGGCCCATTTGGCAGCGTACATCAACGCTGGCAACTACGGCGTGGAGGATACCGGAGGCGTGCTGACGTCTCTCACCAAGGCCACCATCACCACCTCAGCCCTGGCGGGCGGCACCTACACCGCGGGATCCTATTACACCGCGGGAGTTACCGAGGACGCAACCAACGCGTTGTCCGATGCAGCCACAACGGCGGCGCCGGGAACCCCAGCTTCCGACACCAATGGCGTGGGCGGAGTCGCCACAATTAGCTACTCCGACAGCGCCGGCCAATCGCTGGCCGCAACTGATCTGTCCAGCCAGTCCGATGCTGAGGCCGCGCTGACCAGCCTCAACACGGCCATCACCGACGTAGCGGCACAGGACGGTTACGTCGGCGCGCAGATCAACACGCTGAATGCCGTCAGCCAGGTCATCTCCACGCAGCAGGAAAACGTGCAGTCGGCCCAGAACGCCGTCCAAGCCACCGACTACGCGCAGGCCAGCTCCAACATGTCGAAGTACGAAATCCTGAGCCAGACCGGCATCTCCGCACTGGCCCAGGCCAACAGCGTGCAGCAGGAAGTCACCAAGCTGCTGCAGTAACCTAATGGGCAGCAATGCCGATAACCAGGGAGGGGCGCCCGTTCGGCGCCCCTTTTTGCTTGAGTCAAATCCACCAGCGTTGATGAGAGTTCTCCAATCGGCCCCGCTCGGCGGTTGGTTCCTGGGCTGCATGGATTCACCGTGGAGGGAACGATGGGCACAGTCGGACTGAGTTTCGGGTCGCCAACCAGCGGTGCGGGATTCGACGTGAGCTCCACCGTGGCCGAAATCGTGAGCAACCTCCAAAATGTCGAGACGCCCTGGAAGAACCAGTTGACGACACTCGAAACCCAGGACACGGCAATCTCGAGCCTGGGCACCCTCTTCTCAAACCTATCGAATGACATGAGTTCGCTCACCGACTTCCAGGGCATCCTGGCGCAAAAAGAGGGTTCGAGCTCCGACAACAACGTACTTCAACTTACGGCTGCCTCCTCTTCGGCAACCGCGGGAACGCACTCGGTCGTCGTGAAAAACCTGGCCCAGACCTCCAGCGGCTACCTCGACGAGATCACCAATTCCTCCGACGCGCTCTCTGGCTCCATCTCCATCCAGTTGGGGAATGGAACCGCCGAGAACGTCGTGATCGGCGCGGCTCCGACGCAGCCGGCCGCGAACACCATCTACACCGGCAGCAGCGTCAATACGCTTTCGGGTCTCGTTTCCGCCATCAACTCCGCGAATCTTGGACTCACCGCCAATGTGCTCGCCGACTCCACAGGCTCCCGGCTGAGCCTCGTCTCTGGAACCTCCGGTCTGGCCGGACAGTTGACCGTCACTTCTGCGCTCGCCGACGCCAACATGGCCACTTCCTCCAATCCAACCGGCGCGCTCAACTATAACGATGGCGTCGACGGTAAGGATGCATCGTTGGTGATCGACGGCGTCCCTCTCACCAGCGCCTCGAATACCGTCACCAATCTCATCCCCGGAGTCACCTTCCAGTTGCTCGCGCCCAGCGCCGAAGAGTCCGACGGCAGCCTCGAATCGGTCCAGGTGGTCATCGCCAACGACAACTCCGGCGTCGAGAGCACCGTCAATCAATTCGTCACCGACTACAACTCGCTCATCAGCGCCATCAACACCCAGGAAGGGCACGACAGTTCAGGCAATGCTGAGCCGCTCTTCGGCTCGCCTACGCTCTCCTTGCTTCAGCAGGAGCTTCTCGGCGGCCTGAACACGCTCAGCCCCAATGGATACATTAGTCCTGTCTCAACTGCCGCGGGGGTCACGTTATCCGGTTCCATCACCATTCAGGTCGGCAACAGTGCCGCGCAGACCGTCAATGTCGGCGGCTCGTCCACGCCCGATACGCTCTCCGGGCTCGCGGCCGCAATCAACTCGGCCAACCTTGGCGTCAACGCTGGAATCGCCACCAGCAACGGGATGTCCACCCTCACGCTCACCTCGCAAACCGCTGGATCGAGCGGTGCCTTGACCGTCACTTCCGCGCTCACTGAAAGTGCACCCACGCCGCTCAGCTACTCCGATACCACCAAATACACCAGCTCCACGCCCGACATCGGCACTCTGGGCGCGGTAGCCGGCGCCAACGATACTCTCTCCGGCTCCCTCACCATCCAGGTAGGCAGTGGCACTGCGCAGACCATCACACTCGACTCCTCGGACAACACTCTCTCCGGTCTCATGGGTGCCATCAATGGCTTGTCCGGAGTCTCCGCGGTACTCGATCAGGCCGGAACCGGGCTCACCCTGACCTCCGGCACAAATGGCGCGGCCGGAGCGCTCAAGGTGACTTCGAATATCGTTGACACCACCAGCCCCACCACCACGGCACTCAACTACAACACCTCCGCCGACATCAACAGTCTGTCTGCCCTCGGCATCAGCGTGAACAACGACGGCTCGATCACCTTCGACGCCGACTCGCTCGATTCGGTGCTGAACACCGATTACTCCAGCGTCGTGGGTTTCTTCCAGAACGCCAATAGTTGGGGCCAGACCTTCAACAACATGCTCACCGGCGCGGGCGCCAGTTCCTCCACGGGGATTCTTTCCCTTGCAAAAAACTCCAACAGCACCATTGAATCCACGCTCGACGCCGAAATCTCCCGGGAGCAGAGCCTGATTTCCGCCGAGCAGTCGAGCCTCACATTGGAACTCAACCAGGCCAACCAGATCATGCAGCAGTTGCCTACCGAGTTGAACGGAATGAACGAGCTGTACTCTGCGATCACGGGCTTTGACCAGAACTTGAACGGGTAGGGAATCGCAATGTCAAATTACCGCGAACACGCGCTGGAAGGAGCTTCTGCCGTCGACCTTGTTGTCGCGCTCTACGACGGCATCATCCGTTTTCTCTATGCCGCCGTCGCCGCCGTTGAGCACGGCGACGCCGATGCCCGCCGAGCCGCGGTCAAGCGCGCTCTCGACATCATCTTTCACCTGCAGGCGCGCCTGCGCATGGATGTCGGCGGCCGCCCCGCGCAATCGCTCAGTGAGTTTTACGCGGCCATCTTCGCCCAGATTCTGCAGGCATCGCAATCGGCGTCGAAGGCCAAATTCGAGCACGCCATCGACTGCGTGCGCAACGTGCGCGACGCCTGGCGCGAAGTGGCGAAGGATCCGAATGCCAATCCGGCCTCGTCGAACCTGCTCACCATGCCGCGGTCCGCGCCGATCGCCGCCGAGCGCGTGCCGGCAGCCACGGATGCGCCTACGGGCTCAAGCTGGACCGCGTAGCTTCGACCCCCGCCAACTCCGCTAACTCCGCTGCTCTATCCCGCCACCGTCAGCTCCTCTTCCAGTTGCTGCTTCTGATAGAGACTGGCGTAGTAGCCGTCGAGCGCGAGCAATTCGTCGTGCCGTCCCACCTCGACGATCCGCCCCTTGTTGAGCACGGCGATGCGGTCGGCGCTGCGCACTGTCGACACCCGGTGCGAGATCAGGATCGTGGTTGCTGTGGCCGTGTAGCTGCGCAGCCCGCCGAGGATGCGCTCTTCCGTGTACGTATCCACGCTGGCCAGCGCGTCGTCCAGAATCAGGATCGCCGGCCGCCGCACCAGCGCGCGCGCGATCGCAGAGCGTTGCTTCTGCCCGCCCGACAGCGTCACGCCCCGCTCCCCCACCATGGTTTCAAATCCCTGCGGGAACTCCTCGAATTCCAGGCGGATGTGCGCCGCTTCGGCCGCTTCCAGTAGTTCCTCCGGGCTCGCGTTCGGCGCGCCGAAGGCCAGGTTCTCACGGATGGTTTCGCTGAACAGAAAAGTCTCCTGCGGCACCATGCCGATGTTGCGTCGCAGAACGGCCAGAGGATACTCGCTCACCGGCCGGCCGTCGATGAAGAGCGTCCCCTCCGGCGCGTCGTAGATCCGTGGAATGAGATTCGCGAGCGTCGACTTGCCGCAACCCGTCGGTCCCACGATGGCCAGGCTCGATCCCGCCGGAATCTTTAGCGTGATGTCGCGTAGCACCTGCGTCTCGCCGTAGCTGAAGGTCAGATGCCGGAATTCGATTTCCCCCCTCAGCACTGTCTCCTGTCCAAAACCTGAAACCGCGGAGTCGTCCGTGATGGCCGGCTCGGCTTTGAGTATTTCATCGATGCGCTTCACTGAGGCCGTGCCGCGCTGGAAGATGTTAATCACCCAGCCCACGGCGATGATGGGCCAGATCAGCATGATCATGTAGGTGCTGAACGCGACGAACTGGCCCACGTCGATGCGGTGGGCCAGAACCAGGTGCCCGCCGGCCAGCAGCGTAATCACCATCGAAATGCCGAGAATGAATTCGAGCGTCGGCCACAGCATGCCCATCAGTTGCACCAGCCGCAGCGCGCGCCCGATGTACTGCCG
>JBEKAJ010000160.1:0-8264 GCA_050018295.1 Occallatibacter sp.
CAAGGGCGGCCACTTCGGCCTGCTGCTCACCGGCGTCGACAACCTCATCATCGACAACCTCACCATCGACACCGATCGCGACGGGATGGACATCGACTGCTGCCAGAACGTCCGCGTCTCCAACTGCACCGTCAACTCGCCCTGGGACGACGGCATCTGCCCCAAGTCCAGCTACTCGCTCGGCTACGCGCGCGCCACGCGCAACGTCACCATTGCGAACTGTTTCGTCACCGGCTGTTACCAGCTCGGCACGGTGCTTGACGGCACCTGGAAGAAGTTTCCTGAAGGTGGACGCCCCTACGGCACCGGCCGCATCAAGTGCGGCACCGAATCCAACGGCGGCTTCATCAACATCACCATCACCGGATGCGTCTTCGAAGGCTGCCAGGGCTACGCTCTGGAAACCGTCGACGGTGCGCTGCTCGAAGACATCACCATCTCCAACACCACCATGCGCGACATCATCTCCGGGCCGCTCTTCATGCGCCTCGGCGTCCGCCTTCGCGGGCCCAAAGACACGACCAAGGTCGGCACGCTCAAGCGCATCCTCGTCAACAATCTCAACTGCCACAACGCGCCCATGCGCCTTTGTTCCATCCTGAGCGGAATCCCCACCAACGCCATAGAAGACGTCAAGCTCTCGAACATTTTTGTCGAAACCGTCGGCGGCGCTACGCCCGACGCCGCCCAGCTCCAGCCACCCGAGAAAGAAGACGCCTATCCCGAGCCCAGCATGTTCGGCCAGATGCCGTCTTCGGGATTCTTCCTGCGCCACATTGGCAATCTCGAAATGTCCCACGTCGAAATCGCCAACGCCACGCCCGACGCCCGCCCCGCGTTTTACCTTCAGGACGTTAACCGCGCCGACTTCTTCTCGATTACCGCGCCGCGCACCTCAGACGGTGCCTTCGCCCTCCACGACGTAAAGGATCTGCGCATCGGCTGGAGCCGCGCCGCCGCCGACATCACCCTCCCCACCGCCGAAAACAAGCTGCTCTGAACCCGCCCCACTGCATCTTTCCTCCCTCGCCGCGCATCTATTAGTTGTTTGAACGACCATTTCTCGGCGGCGCGTGCAAAAGTGCCGGTTCGCTAACTTGCCAACTCGCCGCCTCATAGAGGAGACCCGATGCCCGCCAACCCCGGACGCCAGCCCGCTCTCTTCCTCCCACACGGCGGTGGGCCCTGCTTCTTTATGGATTGGACCTGGGGACCGGCCGACACCTGGCACGCCACCCAACACTTTCTCGAAGGGCTCGCCGCCACGCTTCCCTCTCCGCCCAAAGCTGTCCTCGTCGTCAGCGGCCACTGGGAGGAGCCTTCCTTCACCGCCGGCGCCGCGCCGCATCCGCAGCTCATCTTCGACTACTCCGGCTTCCCTGCTCACACCTATCAGCTCACGTGGACTGCGCCCGGCGACCCCGATCTCGCCGCACGCGCCGCGCGCCTCCTCGCCGAAGCCGGCCTGCCCTCCGCACTCGACCCCAATCGCAGCTACGACCACGGCGTCTTCGTTCCGCTCAAAGTCGCCTTCCCTCAGGCGCAGATCCCCGTTGTCACGCTCTCCCTTGCCGCCTCGCTCGATCCCGCTCTGCACCTCGCCGCCGGCCGCGCTCTCGCGCCGCTCCGCGACGAAGGTGTCCTCATCGTCGCCAGCGGCATGAGCTTCCACAATCTCCGCGCCTACTTTCAGCCGGACGCGCTCGCCCGCTCCCGCGCCTTCGATGCCTGGCTCACGCAAGCCATCGAATCTCCGGCCGCTGAGCGCAACGCCCTCCTCGCCAACTGGCGGAGCGCGCCCTTCGCCGCCTACTCCCATCCCCGCGAGGAGCACCTTATTCCCCTCTTCGTCGCTGCCGGAGCCGGGGGCGACATGCCCGGCCGCCGCATCTTCAATGACGAGCCCATGGGCGCAGCCATCAGTGCCTACCGCTTCGACAGCTGATCCGCACCATCCCCTCCAACTCCGCAAACCCCACTTTCTCGTTCCTTAGCTCTTGTGGCCTCGATCACATTCGCACGAATCTGAAAATCGTAATATTATCCTAGGCAGCATTCATGAAGAGCCCCGCCAGCCCGCCCGCCCCGCCGCCCGTCCGCACATCCGACGCGCCGCGCCCCCGCCTGCTCTCCCTCTTCGACGACGCTGCCGGAAATCTTCGCAGCAAAGTCATCGGCGTCTACGGCCTCCTTTTCGTCTTCAATGTCGGAGCATGGCTCTGGGCCGCCATCGCCTTCCGCCACTTCCCCCTCCTGCTCGGCACCGCCCTGCTCGCTTACAGCTTCGGACTCCGCCACGCCGTCGACGCCGACCACATCGCCGCTATTGACAACGTCACCCGCAAGCTCATGCAGGAAGGCAAACGCCCCGTCGCCGTCGGCCTCATGTTCTCTCTCGGCCACTCCACCATCGTCGTCATCGGCTCGGTCCTCATCGCCGCTGCCGCCCTCGCCCTCCAGCACCGCATGGACGCGGCCCGCTCCGTCGGCGGTCTCATCGGCACTCTCGTCTCTTCGCTCTTCCTCTTCGCCATCGCCATCGTCAACATCGTCGTTCTCGCCTCCATCTATCGCGCCTTCGTCCGCGTCCGCGCCGGCGCGCCCTACGTCGATGAAGACTTCGATCTCCTCCTCGCCAACCGCGGATTCCTCGCCCGCCTCTTCCGGCCCATGTTCGCCATCATCCGCCGCAGTTGGCACATGTATCCCCTCGGCGTCCTCTTCGGCCTCGGGTTCGACACCGCCACCGAAATCGGCCTCCTCGGCATCTCCGCCGCCGAAGCCTCCCGCGGACTTCCTCTCGGCTCCATCCTCGTCTTCCCCATCCTCTTTGCCGCCGGCATGTCCCTCATCGACACAACGGACAACATCCTCATGCTCGGCGCCTACGGCTGGGCCTTCATCAAGCCCGTCCGCAAGCTCTACTACAACCTCACCATCACCTTCGTCTCTGTTCTCGTCGCTCTCATCGTCGGCGGCATCGAGGCGCTCTCTCTCCTTGCCGGCCAGCTCCATCTCGGCGGCAGCTTCTTCGCAGCCATCCTCCGCCTGAACTCCAGCTTTGGAACCCTCGGCTATCTCATCGTGGGCCTCTTCGCCCTCAGTTGGATCGTCTCCATCGCCATCTACAAATGGCGTCGCTTCGACGACCTCGAATTCGGCGACTAACCGCGTCCTCTGCCCCTGGTCCCTACGTCCCCGCCTTTCTGTTCCCTGTTCCCCGCTTATCCGATTCATCGCGCAAGAAACGCACAGATAATTTCAAATCTTCATCTCGCGGCAAAGGCTTTTGAGCTTAAAATGCCTCGTAGCGACTCCCCCAAAAAATCGCCAGTTATCGTGTATTCAACCTGATTTTGGGCCTGGCCTGAAAAGAAAAAGCGCGCTCTGGCGAGGGTGTTTCATGCCTACTCTGGCGTTCCTGGGCAGATAACCCACAGATCCGGCATGAACGCCGCCGACGCCTGCAGAGAAGCGAGACTTGGAGCCGGCAAATGAAGATTACGAATGAACAGATCGCGGAGGAGATAGCGGATCTCACCTCCGAGGCAGATCGTTGGGTCACCTCGGCCAAAGCGCTTTTCATCGAAGCCGCCAAGCTCAGAGCACAGGCCGACCATTTCCGGCGCCTTCTTGAATTGCGGACACAATCGGAGCATCACCCGGGGCTGACCTCCTATGTCCTGCTGGGCTTTGTCCGCGAGAACGACGAGCCCCCAACCCCCTTTTGCGCCGTCACATGGAAGGGCTCAACTGCTGCGCCGCGAGACGTTCGCATCCTCCTCACCTCCAATTGGATGAGGGCTTTGGCCGGTGATGCCTATACCTACTTCAATGAACTGTTGGAGAGCTGGGAGAAGATGCTGCCAACCCAGCCGGAATCCCTGCTCGCCATGGTCGCGGACCTCTCTGCCGGTCCCATTCGCACCATCGATCAGGGCACCATGCACGAAGAGCGAGTTTCGATCCTCATTCAGCAGAAGCTAGGCGAGGCTCTGCGCTTTCCCTCCGGCCCCACTCAAACCAGACCGGAGGGCCTGAGGTAGCAGGGCCATTCCGTTTCAGTTGTGGCCGTAGCTCCTGCACTCGAGCTGTCTCGCCTCCCGATATGCGCCCGGTCGGCATGCCCTTCCGGTGGCCGTCCTCCGCCTCAACTCCAGTTTTGGAACCCTCAGCTATCTCATCGTCGGCCTCTTCGCCCTCAGTTGGATCGTCTCCATCGCCATCTACAAATGGCGTCGCTTCGGTGACCTCGAATTCGGCGACTAAGTCGGCTTCTAGTCCCTACGTCCCTAGTCCCTATGTCCCTACTCCCTATGTCCCTACTCTTCTGACACCTGACACCTGATCCCTGCGTTATCCACAGTGGTTCAATGTGCTCAGACATCCGTCTGGGCCACTCTTAGGATCATGTGTAGGGAAGAAGTGGGACCGTCGTTACAAGGACGAGTCCGCTTCCTCTTGCGACGGAGGTCACAAAATGGAAACAGTCTTGATCGTTCTGCTGGTGCTTTTTCTGCTCGGTGGTGGTGGCTGGGGATATTCGCGGTGGCGGGGTTAGCGCGGCTGCCGAACAAACACCTGAGTTTGATCCTGTTTGCTGTGTGCCCGGAGCAGGATCGGCAACAGACTCGACACGCTAATTCACTGTTCATCGCGTAAGGAAGGGTCGCTTCATGAAAAAGAAAAGCCGGATCGAGATGGCAAGAGACATTGTCGCCTACGTAAAAAAAGAGATGGATAGGCCGCGGCTGACGGAGTCGGTCCGCAACGGTTTCAGCGGCCCCGCCGCACCGGCCGTTGTGAAGCCCGCAACTCGTTCCGCGCGAGCGTGAATCCCTGTTCCAGATTTCCTACTCTATCCCCTACTCCCTATCCCCTTGTTTCCTCGGTTCCTTGGTCCCTGCCTTTCTGTCCCTAGTCCCTACGTCCCTAGTCCCTGCCTTTTTGGTATAACAATCTGGCATGTCTCCGTCAGCCCGTTCCGTCGCCTCTCCGCGCGTCGTCAGCATCGGAGATTTCCGAGCCATCGCCCAGCGCCGCGTGCCCAAATCCGTCTTCGATTACCTCGATGGTGGCGCAGAAGGCGAGGTCACCCTCCGCGAAAGTTGCCGCGTCTATGAGGACCTCACCTTCCGTCCTCGTCACGCCGTCGCCTTCGACCATTGCAACCTGAGCACTCGCGTTCTCGGCTTCGATCTCGCGCTCCCTTTCCTGCTCGCTCCCGTTGGCTACAGCCGCCTCATGCACCCCGTCGGCGAAGTGGGCGCAGCGCGTGCCGCCGGCAACGCGGGCACCGCCTACATTCTCTCCACCATCTCCGGCCACAAACTCGAAAACGTAAAGGCCGCCTCCACCGGGCCCGTCTTCTATCAGCTCTACCTGATGGGTGGCCGGGGCGCTGCCGAGGCCGCGATTGAACGCGCCCGCGCCGCCGGCTTTTCCGCGCTCGTCGTCACCATCGACACTCCCGTCTCCGGCATCCGCGAGCGCGATTTCCGTAACGGCATGAAGGAGCTCGTCAGCGGCGGCCCATTCCAGAAACTTCCCTATCTTCCGCAAATCCTCTCGCGCCCCGGTTGGCTCATCGGTTTTCTCCGCGACGGGGGAATCCCCGCGCTCCCCAACGTCGTCGTCCCGGGCAAAGGTCCCATGCCGCTCATCGACGTTGCTGCCGCCCTCGCCGAATCCGCCGCCACCTGGCGCGATCTCGCCTGGATTCGCGAGCTCTGGCGCGGTCCCATCGTCGTCAAAGGCGTCCTCACCGGGGACGATGCGCGCCGCGCAGTCGATGAAGGCGCCGCCGCCATCTCCGTCTCTAATCACGGAGGCCGCCAGCTCGATTGCGTTCCCTCTTCCCTGCGCGCCTTGCCCGAGGTCGTCCAGGCGGTCCGCGGTCAGACTGAGATCCTTCTTGACGGAGGCATTCGCCGCGGCACAGACATCGTCAAGGCCCTCTGCCTCGGCGCGCGCGCCGTGCTCTGCGGCCGCGCCTACGCCTACGGTCTCGCCGCTGCCGGAGAAGCCGGCGTCAATCGCGCCATCGAAATCCTCCGCGCCGACCTCGACCGCACCTTGCGCCTCCTCGGCTGCCCATCCGTCGCCGAACTCGATCGCTCCTATGTCAACGTTCCAAAAAGCTGGGACGCCAACTGACAGCGTCAGCGAAGGCCGTCCGCTGACCCCATCCTGGCTCCTCTAGGGCGGGATATTGCTAACTCGCTGACTCGCCCGGTAACTGTGAACTGCGATCCTCTTTCTACGCCCAAAGCACGAAGGCCGCCCGATTCCCCGGGCGGCCCTCCTGCTGCTTCTTTCCCTGATGCCGGTCTCACTTCGATGAAACGATCTGGTCTTCCACTTTGTAAAGGACCGTATGGTCGATGCTGCACAGCTTGTCGATCTGCGCAAACGCGTCGTTGAGGCTCAGCTCGGGATGGACCTTCTTCCAGCGGGTGGTGAAGTCGGGTCCGAAGTAGTTAAACATCGCGTCCCAGCTGGGGTAGATGTCGACGCTGCTGACGCGGGGCTTATCTTTGGCGCCGCTGGGAATTTGCTGTATGTTTACGGCCCAGCCGTCCTGTGCGCCCTCTTTCACCCCTTCCTCGGCGAACGGCTGCCAGAGCCTCTTTTGCGCGGCGACGCACTCGCCCACGTCGGTTACGCTCATGGAGTTGAAGACCAGGTAGTCACCCTTTTTCGTTCCGCCAACCAGCGCCTGATATTGGGTGATGTTGTTGGAGACCAGATCGCCCGAATCGCTGAGGCGATCGCGCCACTGCTGCAGCGTGGAGGTGACGCCGGCTTTTTGCAGGACGGCCGTCATTTCATCGTCGCTGAGAGGCGCAGGGGGTAGGCCGGGGTAGAAGGTGACGAGAACGTAGTCGCACGCAGCATCGGTGCCCGCGGGGATCACGGTGCGAAGCAAAATCCAGCCTGAGACTGCTCCCGAGTCCACGCGAGCCTGCTCAAACTTGCGGTAGTCTCCGCTCAGAATCGCATGAAAGTCAGCGGATTTCCCGGGCTTGACCCGGACACAGGAAATGCTGTGATAACCAACCGGCGCTTGTTGTGCAACAAGCGTCACGGAAAGCGTCGCAGCCAGCGCGGCGCCCCAAACCATATGACGTATTCCCATTGCAAGACCTCCTTGGTCGTTGCTGTTTCGCGTTTGGTGTGTGATGCTCTACGTTCGAATTGGCGGGGGAGGCAAACTTGAACGATCGCTGTGCTACGGGGAAGATTTGGGACTGGCCGCCGCGCTAGCTTTTGAGCCAGTCCTTGACTTTCTGTGCAACCACGTCGCGGCCAACGTCCGAGATCGCGTTGGTCAGCGGAATCTGTTTCGGGCAGACCTCGACGCAGTTCTGCGCGAAGCCGCACTCTTGAATGCCGCCGTCGCCGGCCAGCGCGCGCAGGCGCTCTTCTTTGTAGACTTTGCCCGTGGGATGGTTGTTGAACAGCTTGACCTGCGCAATGGTTGCCGCGCCAACAAAGCCGGTCGCATCGTTGAACTGCGGGCAAACCTCCATGCAGCAGGTACAGCTGATGCAATTCGACAGCGGATAGTTCGCCTCCTGCTGCTGCGGATAGACGCGCGGCCCCGAGCCGAGATCGTACGTGCCGTCCACCGGAACCCACGCCTTCACGCGCATCAAATTTTCAAACAGAACCGATCGGTCGACCTGCAAATCGCGCACCAGCGGAAACTTGGTGAGCGGCTCAACGCGAATCGGCTGCTTGAGGTTGTCAACCAGCGCAGAGCACGCCATGCGAGCCTTGCCGTTAATCTTCATGGCACACGACCCGCAGATCTCTTCGAGGCAATTGGATTCATAGGCGATCGGCGTCGTCGGCCGTCCATCGGCCGTCACGGGATTCGTGGCGATCTCCATCATCGCCGACACGACATTCATCCCCGGCCGCCACTCCAGCTCAAACCGCTCCCACACCACCGCCGCCTCAGGGCTGGCCTGGCGTTTGATTTCAAAAGTGACTGTCCTCGTCGCCATTGTTCCTTTCATTCGTCTCCGGGCCTAAAGGCCTGCACGATGTTGCGAGAGTTTCCGGGGCATGAAGGCCCCTGCTCCCTCCGTCACTTCGATCGCCGCTGCGACCTCTCCTTCGTCGCTTGTAACGCCGGTCTCCAGACCGGCTGTACTGGCGGCGTCCTCGCCGCCAGCCGGTGTGCGCTGGCCTGGAGACCAGCGCGACAGCCGGACTGGAGTCCGGCGCTACATCACTTCGCCGCGTCGTAACGCCGC
>JBEKAJ010000161.1:0-8210 GCA_050018295.1 Occallatibacter sp.
GTCTGCATTTTTCGGAGTTTTGGCGTTGGCGGCAACAATGGGCGTCGGACCCTCGGCTTACGCCGCTCCACGCAAGACGCACACCGTCGTCCTCGGCGCGGTCAAGCGCGTGCCCTACTCCAGAACAGGCGATCCCGCCGGCGCCGCCACCGGCGAGAACGCACTCAAAATCCGCGCCCTCCTGGTCGACGGCGTCCTCAAGGAGTGGACCGCGGGCGAGGCGCACGACGTCACCGATCGCAGCTTCGCCGTGCGCCGCGTCATCCGGCTCAACGACGCTTTGCCCACTGACAAGCCCGGCCCAGGCGACAAAGCGAGCCACTGGGTGTGGCAGCGCGGGCCTTGGCTGCTCGTCGATCGCATTACCGGCCGCGTCACCGCGCTCCGGCTGCCCGACTACGACCCCGGCGTCAGCCAGGTGAGCTGGTTCCGCGACTACGCTGCCTACTGCGGCCTCACAGCGAGCGGCAAGAGCCTCTATGCCGTCGTGGCGCAGATCGCCGCGCGCAAACCGGTTCTGGCCAAGAAGCTCGCGGCCTTCGACGCGGAGAATCACCCCGACCCGGTCTGCGCGCCGCCCGACTGGCAGCGCGAGCCGCTGCGCATCGCATTTCATCCCACCGGCAGCGATGCGGTAAGCTACGACATCGTCCCCGGCTCGGCGGTGCTGGTTGAAGAAACGGGCGACGAAGATGCGACGCCGGAAGCCGCCCCCGCGAAGTAGCGCGTCTGCAAGTCGGCACACGGTATGGAATCGATCGACGAACTTTTGCGTCAGGCTGAAGTCGCGCATGGGCACCTGTGCGCGGGGCAGGTCCTCGGCGTGCGGATGGCTCTCTTGGGCCTCGACCGGCTGGGCATCGCCGATCCGCGCGGCGCTGACCGCAAACGCCTCGTCACCTACGTCGAAATCGACCGCTGCGCCACCGACGCCATCGCGCTCGTCACCGGATGCCGCCTCGGCAAGCGCGCGCTCAAGTTCAGGGACTGGGGCAAGATGGCGGCAACCTTTGTCGATCTCAGTTCAGGCCGCGCGGTCCGCATTGTCGCTCTCGAAGATTCCCGCGAGCTGGCGCGCAAGCTCTACCAGCACGAAGAGAACCAGAGCCGCAGGCAGTTGCTGGCCTATCGCAAACTGCCGGATGCGCAGCTCTTCCGCGAACAATCGGTGCGCGTCGCCATCGATGCTGCCGATCTGCCCGGTTACTCAGGCGATCGCATCATTTGCCCGCGCTGCGGCGAGGGTGTCAACTTCGGGCGGTTTGCTCTAGTGAATGGAGAGTCGCTTTGCCTCTCCTGTGCCCGCCCGGAACTCCGATACTGGAAGCTCTCCGCGCCGGAAGAATAACCCCGGCTTCCGTCATTTGGGCGCCGCTCTTCCCGCCACCAGTTGCAAAGCACCCAGATCATAAAACCGACGGCAAGACCAACGGGAATCAGCCACAGCGTCTGCTCATGAATTTCCAATGTCATGGAGACGATTCCTCTTTTCGTCCTCCAGCAAACTGTGTGGAATTCATCGCACGCGCGCCCCGGAGGACCTCGTACTTCCAGTTGGCGCCCTTTCCCGTAAGGAACGAGTAGCCAATTTGTAAGGGGTTTATTAAGACCGGAAGGGATGCCACCGGGGCCCTGCCTGTGCCTGACCTCCTTGACACCGAACCCACCGCGCATTTCTTATCTCTCTAGGTATTCTTTTGGCATTCCGGGCGGGACGAACGTGGTGCGAATCGCCTTCCTTGTGTCCGGATGCTATGAGGGATACTGTGTCGAACAGGAAGTATGCGGCAGTTGGGTTACGTGATGCGTGCGGGCTGGGCGGGAATCCCGTTTTGGCCCCCGTTACCGGACCCTCCTTCCAAAGCCCGGGCCGGAGAAGATCGAGGCCAGGGAACCTTTCCCGGAGACAAATCTGTTGTCAGGCGCCGGCAGCAATGGCCGGGTCAGCCTGCGCCCTGAATCCGGCCATCGCCGGCCGTGAGGGCGAGTAAGGGAAGCAAGCCAACGATGAATGTAGCCACGAATTTCGCATTTTGGGCGGCTGCGCCCGCCCCGGGAGCAGGCGGCGGCTTATCCATGCTGCTGCCCATCCTGCTGTTTATTCCGCTGCTCTATTTGCTGATGATCCGTCCGCAACAGAAGAAGCAAAAGCAGTGGCAGCAGATGCTCACCAACATCAAATCCGGCGACAGGATCACGACCGCGGGAGGAATTCGCGGCACCATCATCTCCCTCAAGGACGATTCCATCGTGATTCGTGTCCCCCCCGACAACCTGAAGCTTGAAGTGGCCAAGAGTGCGATTGCCTCGGTCACTCAAGAGGATGCCTCGAATTCTTAAGGCCCTCCGGGCTTTGATCTTTTGGACTAGAGAAACGAATCAATGAAGAAGAATCTCAAAAACAAAATTGCCCTGATCATCGCGGTTCTTTTGATCTGTCTCTATGGAATCTTCGGAATCCCGTCGGGGATCAGCGGAAAGGCGCTGCTGAGCGCCATTTCCAGCCGGATTCATCTCGGCCTCGATCTGCAGGGTGGCGCACACCTGATCCTGCAAGTGCAGGTGTCGGAGGCGGTGAATGCCGAAACCGACAATTCCGTGCAGGAGATCCAGCAGGACCTGAAAAAAGCCAACCTGACCGTTTCTCAGGTGTACAAACCCGATCCCAACAAGCCGGATGCCATTCGCATCGAGGGCACGTCTCCTGCGCAGACCGACGCTGTCAGCTCGTTGCTCAGCACCGCCAAGTACGCCAACGAGTACGACGTCTCCGGCGGTTCCGACAACAACTGGACGATGACCATGAAGCCGCTCTTCGAGAGCGACCTCGACAAGCGCACGGTCGACGAGGCCATCGAGACCATTCGCGACCGCGTGGATGCGCTGGGCGTGAGCGAACCGCTGATCCAGGAGTACGGCCTTGGCGCAAACCAGGTTCTGGTGGAGTTGCCGGGTATCAGCGACCTGGACCAGGTGAAAAGCGTCATCCGCTCTACGGCGCGCCTTGAGATTCATGCCGTCGACGGCGGCCCGTTTCCCAGCGAAGACGCGGCCCTGCAAAGCGTGAACGGTGCGCTCCCGCCCAATGACGAGATTCTGCCCTTCTCGGGTGATCTGGGCGGTTCGAACGGCACTTCCTACTACATCCTCGAGCGCTCCTCAATCGTAGCCGGAAGCGATTTCCGCTCTGCCCAGCCGGGCGTGAATTCAAACACCGGGCAAAGAACAGTGAACTTTACCCTCACCGACGAAGCCGGCGACAAGTTCTGGGACTATACCAGCGGCAACGTCGGCCGGGACATGGCCGTGGTGATGAGCGGCACGGTGCGCGAGGTAGCAGTCATCAAGCAGCCTATTCGCGATCAGGGCCTGATCGAGGGCGGCTTCACCCAGAACGAAGTGATGGAACTCTCCAAGCTGCTGCGCACAGGCGCGCTGCCGGCTTCGCTCAACTACATTGAGGCCAGCACCGTGGGCGCCACGCTGGGCGCCGATTCCATCCGCGAGGGCGTCACTGCAGCCATCGTCGGCATCGTCGTCGTCATGGCCTTCATGCTCATTTACTACAAGGGCTCAGGTATCAATGCCGATCTTGCATTGATCTTTAACCTGATCATTCTGCTGGGGATTATGGGACTCTCTGCCGCGATCTCGAGCGCCTCCGGCGGCGGAGGCTTGGTGCTCACCCTCACTTTGCCGGGCATCGCCGGAGTCATCCTCACCATCGGTATGGGTGTGGATTCGAATGTGCTGATCTTCGAGCGCATCCGCGAAGAGATTCGCGCTGGCAAGGTTCCTTCGGCGGCGGTGGATCAGGGTTTCGCTCGCGCCTGGGTCACGATCGTTGATACCCACGTCACCACCATCGTCTCGGCGGCGATTCTGTTTATATTTGGCACTGGTCCGGTAAAGGGCTTTGCCACCACGCTGACCGTCGGTCTTGCGGCCAATCTTTTCACGGCCGTCTTTGTCTCGCGAGTCATCTTTGAGGCGCACTTGAACAAGTTGAAAGCCGGCGAGATGGTTTCGATTTAGAGCCAGTGATTCGGCAGTAGGGAGAAGACAAGAAGTGGAATTCTTTCGCAACGTAAATGTGAACTGGCTGGGATGGAAGTGGTACTTCCTCGCCTTTTCCATGATTTTCAGCGTGGCCGGCATCGTGAAGATGAGCTGGAACTGGGAGCACCCCGTCGGGGGGATGCGCAGCCCCGTTCCCCTGGGGGTGGATTTTCGCGGCGGCACGCAGGTGGATGTGCAGTTTACCAATCCTCCGGACATCACCGCCATCCGCAATGCCATCGACTCGGCGGGCGTGAAGGATGCAAGCATTCAGACCTTTGGGGCGGCCGCCGATCATCAGGTGCTCATCAGCCTGCCCGAAGAGACCAACGAGGCCGCGCTTGACACAGGTCGCCAGGAGATCGAGTCGGCCCTGCAGGCCCATTACAACAATTACTTCAACCCCAATACGGGGGTGAAGGTCGACGTTGTCGGTCCCACGGTCGGCCGTCAGTTGGAGAAGCAGGCCACGCTGGCCACGCTCTACTCCATGCTCGGCATGCTCATCTATCTCTGGTTCCGTTTCCAACTGATTTATGGCGTGGCCGCGGTGGTGGCCTGCTTCCACGACACGCTGATCACTGTCGGCGCCTTTGCTCTTACCGGCCGCGAGATCAGCCTTACCGTGATTGCCGCCATTCTCACCCTGGTCGGCTATTCCATGAACGACACCATCGTCGTCTTCGACCGCATCCGCGAGAATCTTCGCCTCAGCCGGCGCGAAAGCCTGCCAGACCTGGTGAATCGCAGCATCAACCAGACCCTGAGCCGGACCGTGCTCACCTCGGGCCTTACCTTTATCACCGTGCTTTCGCTGTTTATCTTTGGCGGCCAAGTGCTGAACGGATTCTCTTTCGCTTTGGTGGTGGGCATCCTCATCGGAACCTACTCATCCATCGCGGTCGCCGCCCCCATGCTGGTGGCCTGGCAGGAGTACCGCGCCGGAAAAGGCAGGGCCGCCTCGCTGCCGGCAGCGAGAAAGTCAAAGGGTTGAATCCGCATGAACGCGCGCCTGAACTTGTGCATGAATTCTCGACCGACCATCTGCTTGCCGCAGGTCCGCCGCTCAGGCCTGCGGGTCGCTTCCCGCGGGTACTTTGGGCACTTGAATTTTGCACCAGTTTTGCAGCACTCTTGGCAGTGGGAGCGCACTTCTGATAAGGTTTATTCGCTCCTTTGCGAGTTTTTTCTCGTCGGGAACAATTCCCCCTCCCGTGGTGTCTAAAATAGGAGTAACGATACCCGATCTCCGAGGCTGGCCATGTTTGAAGACTCCACATTCGAATCTGCGAAAAGGATCAAGACCAAGAGCGGCCGCTGGATGTTAGTGACCGGCGGCATCAATGTCGCAATCCTCGTTTTGCTGATCCTGATTCCGCTCATCTATCCCGAGGCGCTCCCGAACGCGCTGATGGCGACGATTTTGACCGTGCCGCCCCCTCCACCGCCTCCGCCGCCTCCTCCGCCGCCGCCTGAAGTGCGCGTCGTGCACGTGCAGTCGGAGATGATGAACAATCAGCTCACGGCGCCCACCAAGATTCCGCACAACATCACAATGGTCACTGAGAAGGAAGCTCCGGCTTCGAACTTCGGCGTAGCCGGCATGGAAGGCATGGGCAGCAGCTCCGGCGTTATGGGCAGCTTATTCGGTAGCGGCAACGCTCCCAAGGTGCAGGCCGCGGCTCCCAAGAAGGTGAACATCTCGGCCGGCGTAGCGGTGGGTATGTTGATTCAGAAAACTATACCCACTTATCCGCCTATCGCCAAGGCGGCCCGCGTACAGGGTACCGTAGTTCTGCAAGCCGTCATCTCCAAGCAGGGAACGATTGAGGGTCTGAAAGTCGTCAGTGGACCGGCGATGTTGCAGCAGGCGGCGCTGGATGCGGTGAGGCAATGGCGCTACCGGCCCTACCTGCTCAACAATGAACCGGTCGAAGTCGAGACCACCGTTAACGTGATCTTCACCCTGGGTGGGTGATGTACCTTCTGCTCTCTGCCGCACCTTTGGCAGGGAGCATCGCTCTTAGCTCGAATGCGAATTCCCGAAAGGCCGCATTCCTTGGAACTCAACCTCCCGCCGCGTCGGGCCCAATGCAGTCCAGAAGAATCTCCTTAGGAGGAACGATTCAGTGATTCTCGCTCAGCTCGCACATTTCGCTTCGCACACCGTCAACAGCCTTGCCTTCCTTCAGGATGAGGGTCAGACCGTTGGCTTCAGCCCCCTGCAACTTTGGGCTCACATGGCATGGATGGCCCGCACCGTGGCCATCATCCTGTTCATTGAGTCGGTCTGGTCGCTGGCTGTCATGATCGACCGTTACCTCTACTTCTCCGCCGCCCGCAAGCAGTCGCGCGAGTTCGCGCCCAAGGTCGCCGGCGCGCTCAAGGAGAGCAAGCTCGAGGAAGCCATCAAGATCGCCGACCGCAACAAGAAGTCCCACTTGGCCGAAGTTGTAACGGCCGGTTTGCAGGAGTTCCGCGCCTCGTCCGGCACGGCCACCGATGAAACCATCGCCAGCGCTGGCCGCGCCCTCGAGAGGGCCGAGGCCATCGTGCACGCCAAGCTCAAGAGGGGCCTCTCGGTTCTGGCCACCATCGGCTCCACGGCCCCGTTCGTCGGGCTGTTCGGCACCGTCGTCGGCATCCTGCACGCATTCGACGCCATCGCCACGCAGAAGATCGCCGGTATCGGCGCCGTAGCGGGTGGCATCTCTGAGGCTCTGGTCACCACGGCGTTCGGCCTGCTCGTGGCCATTCCCGCCGTCATGGCCTTTAACTACTTCACCGGCCGCGTCGAAGCTTTCGACGTGGAAATGGACAACTCCTCCAGCGAGCTGGTGGACTACTTCATCAAGCAGAGCCACAAGCGCTAAGAGCGAAGCGGCTTGGCTCGAGCGAGCATCTTGCCGGGCGGAGGACCTGAATCTCTTCCGCCCAGCGCTTTGATCCTCGCACGGGTTGCTTGAATTCGAGCACGGCCGGACCGCATCCGGCATCAATTTGAAACGCACGGAGCCCACAAAATGGGAATTACGGTTCGCGACGAAGGCAAAAAGGTTAACTCCAACATCAACGTCACGCCCATGGTGGACGTGATGCTGGTGCTGCTCATCATCTTCATGGTCATCACCCCCATGCTGCAGAACAAGGTGGCCATCGACCTGGCCCGCGTGGATAACCCCACCAATATGCCTGACGCCGACAAGGAAGACGCCGTTGTTGTCGCTGTCACGCGCGACGGTGCGGTCTACCTCGGTCAGAACAAAGTCGATCCTTCGCAGCTTGGCAGCCTGGTGCGCGATAAGCTCCAGGACAAGACCGACAAGACGATTTATGTCCGCGCGGATGCGCGCGCCCAGTACAAGGTGGTTGAAGACGCCATCGACGATGTGCGCACGGCTGGCGTTGAAGAAGTCGGCCTGTTGACGCAAAGAAGGGAAGGCAATCAGATCGGCGGCGAGTGACGCTGCAGATGGATTGTCTCTGTTCAACGAATTTGATGAAGCGAGGAGTTTGAGTCATGGCAATGTCTATGGGTGGGCCCGGCGGCAGCATGTCGGAGATCAATGTCACGCCGATGATCGACATTCTACTGGTGCTGTTGATCATCTTCATGGTCATCGTGCCGGTAACCCCCAAAGGTCTGGATGCGCTGGTACCCCAGCCGCCCAAGAATCCGCAAACGCAGTCGCAGCCGAACGACCGCACCATCGTGGTTCAGGTTCTCTATCGCCCCGGCCAGGCCCCGGCGTACAAAATCAACGAGACCGACGTGAACCATGGCGATCTGCTGGCCAAGCTGACTGAGATCTACGCCAATCGCGCTGAGCGCGTGATGTTTGTCAGGGGCGACGACGATGTGAACTTTGCTTACATCGCCGACGTCATCGATATAGGCAAGGCCGCCAACGTGGACCACATCGGGCTGATGACGCCCAAGATCCAGGAAGGCCAGTAGGCTGGCTGTGTCCGGTGACACTTGATCCGGACGCGGGGAAGAGTACAATTTTTTTGCCCCGGCTGCGGCAGGTTTTAGCCGCACCCGGCTGCTACAGCGGTTCCGCAATTGCTATACTCAGGACCGCAACCGCCAAGTGGCTTTTTCATCAACCGGGGTCCCCGCAGACAGGTCTTCGTCTGTGGGGTGGAAG
>JBEKAJ010000162.1:0-8133 GCA_050018295.1 Occallatibacter sp.
TTGGTCACGTCGAACTGGACCTTCTGGCCTTCCTGCAGCGACCGGAAACCGGTCGACTTGATGGCGGTGTGATGGACGAAGACGTCCTCGCCGTTTTCACGGCTCAAAAATCCAAATCCCTTGGCGTCATTGAACCACTTGACTGTGCCTTGTTCCATTGTGTTGCTCCTCATGTTACTGAATTACCGCTGAATGCAATGTGGAGTGTTGCGTGTAGGCGGTAACCGGAACAGGCAAGAACTTCAGATCGAATTCTACGATTACATAGAGTGTAGCACAGATTCCGCCCGACGGCCCGAAAATCCTTTGGGCTCAACGAGAAAGGCGTTTGACCTGGATGGTTTCCGGGGGTGAAGAGGCGAACCTGCGCGCGGCAAGGACGGCAAGATACACTCAAGGTCGCCAGGGAGGTGAAGCTTGAGCGGCGGGCACGGCAGGGTACTGGTCCTTAATCCCGGAACGACGTCGACGAAGTTGGGTATTTATACGCGCGCGGGCGAGGAGATGGCGCGCAACATTCACCACGGAGACGAGGAGATCGAGCGCTTCCGCGGCAGGCCGATGCTGGACCGGCTGGAGTACCGCGCGGGGCGGATTGAGGCGGCGCTCGAAGAGGCAGGATACGGCGAGAGCGGGAGGGGCACGGAGCGCTGGGCTGCGGTGGCCGGACGCGGCGGGCTGCTGCCACCGATGGAGTGCGGTACTTACCTGGTGGACAGCACGATGGTGGAGGAATTGCGCCGGGCGCGTCGCGGAGAACATGCGTCGAACCTCGGCGCGGTGCTGGCGCTGCGGTTTGCAACGGCGGCCGGTGCGAAGGCATACATTGTGGATCCAGTGACGGTGGATGAGTGGCAGGAGTGCGCGCGGCTCTCCGGCTCGCCGCTGGTGAAGCGGTCGTTCATCGGGCACGCGCTGAACACCAAGGCCGTGGCGCGGCGCCATGCGCGCGGGCTGGGGCGCAGCTACGAGGAGATGCGGCTGATCGTGGTGCACATGGGCAGCGGGATTACGGTGACGGCGCATCGCCGCGGGCGCATGATCGACAGCAATTCCATCGAAGAAGGCCCGTTCGGCCCGGACCGCACGGGATCGCTGCCGGTGCGCGAATTGATCCGGCTGTGCTTTAGCGGATCGCTGTCGGAAAAGGAACTCGACCGGCACGTATTCGGCGACGGCGGGCTCTTCGCGTACCTGGGCACGCGCGACCTGATGGAAGTGGAGCGGCGCATGGATGGGGGTGACGCGCAGGCGGCGGCGGTCTTCGAGGCCATGGCCTACCAGATCGGCAAGGAGACGGGCGCGATGGCTGCGGTGCTTGAAGGCAAAGTGGACGCCGTGCTGGTGACTGGCGGCATGGCGCACTCAGAGCGGCTGGTGGCTCAGCTGCGCGGGTATGTGGAGTGGATTGCGCCGGTCGCGGTCTATCCCGGCGAGGACGAGCTGCGGGCGCTGGCCGAGGGCGTGTTCCGCGTGCTGGACGGCGAGGAAGAAGCCAGGCGGATGAAAGCCGAGAGCTGAAGGCTGCTTTAGAATTTGGGAAAGAACCGGGGAGAATCGGAGTCAGGGACAGGTGATGGATTGGCGGTTCTGGCGGTGCAGCAGATCCGGCGCATGCGGGGCGGCGCGCAGGGCCAGTTGATGCTGGGCGCGGACGGCCATGTGTACGTGGTCAAGTTCCAGAACAATCCGCAGCATAGGCGGGTGCTGGCCAACGAGCTGTTGGCCTCGCGGCTGGCGGCGGCGGCTGGGCTGACGGTGCCCGAGACTGTGTTGGTGGAGGTTTCGAGCTGGCTGATCGAGAATACGCCGGAGCTGGAGATCGACATGGGGCGGACGCGGGCGCGCTGCCAGCCGGGGCTGCACTTCGGGTCGCGCTTCGCCGGGGGCATGATGCCGGGCCAGGTGGTGGACTACCTGCCCGAAGAGCAGCTGGCCGAGTTGAAGAACCTGGGCGAGTTCGCCGGCATCCTGGCTCTGGATAAGTGGACGGGCAATGCCAACGGGCGGCAGGCGGTGTTCACGCGGCGGCAGCGGGAGAAGCGCTACAGGGCCGTCTTCATCGACTTCGGGTATTGCTTTCACGCCGGGGAGTGGCGCTTTGAAGATGCGCCGCTGCGCGGCGTGTATTACCGCAACGAGGTGTACCGGGAGATCACGGGATGGGAGTCGTTTGAGCCCTGGCTGACGAGACTTGAAACCATGGCGGCGGAGACGGTATGGGAGGCAGCCAACGACGTTCCCCCCGAATGGTATGGCGGCGACCAGGCGGAGATGGAGGCGCTGGTAGAAAAGCTGCTCAAGCGGCAGAGCCGGATCCGGGAGATGATTGAGGCGTTTGGGAACTCGGATAGGAGGCCGTTTCCGAAATGGGGAGAGGCGGGGAGAGAAAGGGAGGAAGGGGCTTGGAAGGCGGGGCGATGGGGGGATAGGATGAGGGTGAATTGAAGGCAGAACTAAGCTTTTGGCCGTTAGCCTTTAGCTCTTTTCGTTCGGGTGCGGACGGCAGAGGCTTTCATGGGGGAGGACAACGGCACTGAGTTTCGGACTGCATAGCGGGGGCTAAGAGCTAAAAGCTAAGGGCTAAGGGCTAAGGGCTAAGAGCTAAGAGCGAGAACTTAGAAGTTAGAAGCTAGCAGCGAGCGGTTGGTAGCGATGACGAGCCAAAGCGAGCGGCGCGGGTGCGAGTTTCAACTGCTCCGGTATGTGCCGGACGCGGTGCGGAACGAGTATGTGCACATCGGCGTGATTCTGCGCGAGCGCGCTACTGAGGACGACTCTGGGAAGGTCGAGCTCGGGAAGGTCGAGGTGCGTTTCACCCGCGACTGGCGGCGGGTGAGGTGCCTGGATCCCGATGCCGATACGGCGCTGCTGGAAGGGATGGAGAGCGAGCTGCGGCGGCGGCTTGCCGAGGAGCCTGGCGGCCGGCTGATGCAGATCCTCGAGGAGTCGCTCTCGCTGAACGTGCAGATGACCGAGCCCAAGGCCTACCTGGCCGAAAGCGTTCCGGCGGGAATGGAAGAGCTGATGCGGGTCTACGTAGAGCCTCCGCCGCGGGAGCGGAGCCCGAGGCTGAGCGGGCGCGCGGCGATCCAGTCGCGCATGCGCTCGGAGTTTGAACATGCCGGGGTGTGGGATCTCCTGAGAAAGAGAATCGCGGCCTCGGAGTACACGCGGCCGGGCGATCCGCTGCGCATCGACGTGGGGTACCGGCCCAACGGAATCGTGCGCATGTTCCAGGCGGTGAGCCTCGATCCAGGCCTGGAGACGGCCAAGGTGCTGGCTTTTTCGGCAGCCGCGCTGCGCGTCGGCGTGGAGCGCGTGGAGAAGGCAGAGCTCGAGTTAACAGCGGTCATCGAGCCGGCGGCGCGCGTGGGAGCAACCGAAGAGGAGCCAGAGCGGCTGGAACTCTACCGCTTCGGAGTGGAGACGATGGAGGAGCATCGGATTCGCGTGCTGACCACCTCCGACATGGGCCGCGTGGCGGAGACGGCGCGGCGCGAGCTGCACGTGTAAAGAGCTGAAGCGAGGAAATTGGGGTCCGGACCGCAATCTGGGCGAGACTCTAAGTTCATTTCTATCAATGAGTAAGGATACGGTCGCAGGTCCCGAAAATATTTTTTCCGAAGTTTGCCGATAATTTCCGGGCTTCGCGGTAGGATCAATCCTGTTGATGGATTTCAGGGGTATCGCGGCCGTTGCCGGGAGCGATTGAGTCAGGATTGGCTCAAGATTTGCTCCGGATTTGCAGTCGGCGGACGGGTGACCACAGATCACTGAACCCACGAAAAAGGCATGGCCATGGGCCGTGCCTTTTTGTTTTTGAAGGAAGGTGCGCGTGAAGGTAGGCGAGCAATTACGGGAGATGTGGCGGCAGGCCCGCCAAGGCAGGCAGGCCGGGAATGGTGGGCAGTCCCGGCACGTTGAGCTCGATGCGGAGGTAGGGGCGGAGGCGGGGCGCAAGACGCTGGCTCTGCCGGCGATTCTGAGCCCGGTGCAGTTTCCGGGCAAGCATCTGCCCAAGGCGACGCCGATGAACCTGCGCCGATTTGCGGAGACACCGGTGGTGCGGCGGGCGATCAACGTGATCAAGGACCGCATCGCGGCGATGGACTGGCAGGTGCGGGTGCGTCGGGGCGTGCGGCCCGACGACGTGGCCTTTGCGGCGCGCAAGCTGCGGGCCCTGCGGCGGGCGCTGGAGGAGCCGAATCCGGCCGACAGCTTTCGCACCCTGGTGGAGCAGGTGATTGAAGATGCGCTGACCGGCGGCTTTGGAGCGATCGAGATGGAGCCGACGGGCGATCCGGAGCGGCCGGCGATGCTGTGGCCGGTGGACGGAGCCTCGATCCGCATTAATGCCGGCTGGGACGGCGACGAGGATACGCCTCGCTACGCGCAGGCCATGCCGGGACAACTGGAGTCGGGCGCGGTGGAGCTGCTCGACCGCCAGCTAATGTACATCCGGATGAATCCGCGCAGCTTTACTCCCTTCGGGCTGGGGCCGCTGGAAGTGGCGTTCGAGACGGTGAACCAATTCCTGAGCGCGAATCGCTTTGCCGGCAAGCTGGCGGCGAATTCGGTGGCGCAGTACGCGCTGTGGCTGAACGAGGCCACGCCGGCGCAGCACGACCGGCTGATCCGCTGGTGGCAGGACGAGATCGAGGGTACGGGCCGCGTGCCGCTGATCTCGACCGAGCAGAAGCCGGAGGTGTTGCGCTTTGCGCAGGGAACGGACGCGGACCTGCGCCTGGCTTGGCAGGAGTTTTTGATCCGGATGGTAGCCAACGCGTTTGGGCTGCCGCCGCTGATGCTGGGCCTGGAAGCGGACGTGAACCAATCGACGGCTTCGGAGATGGCCGACGAGGCCTTCCGCGGTGCGATCTCGCCGCTGGCCATGCTGGTGGCCGGGCACATCACGCGCGACCTCTTCGCGAAGTGCATCGGGTGGCGGGAGTTTGAGTTTGTCTTCAACGAGCTGAGCGCGCGGGACGAGGAGACGGAACTGCAGGTGCAGGTGCAGCTGCTGCAGGCGGGCGTGCTCACGATCGACGAGGTACGGGCGATGCGGGGACTGGCTCCGCTGGGGCAGAACCAGGTGGCGTTGCTGTCGGGCGAAGCGGACAACAGGAACCAAGGGACGCAGGGATTAAGAAACGCAGGGACCAGGGACTGAGCCCCTGGCGGAGCGGAGCGAGCATGCGACTGGAAGCGATGGCGGTAAAGATTCCTCATGTGGACAAGCATCCCAACCGGGTGCCTTTTGAGGGCGTGTTGACAGTGGTGAACGCGGCCAGCGACAGGGCGCCGGCGGGAGCGCGCGGGCACCGCGTGATGCTGACGCGCGATGCGGCAGAGAAGGCGCTGGCCTCGCTGGTGGGCATGGCCGTGGATTACAGGCCGGGATGGGACGGCCACGATGCGCGGCGCAAGATCGGCCTGCTGACCGAAGCCGATGTGGTCGGGCCTCGGCTGGTGGTGCGCGGGTACCTCTACGCGCGCGATTTTCCCGAGGTGGCGCAGGCGATCACCGCGCACGCCCCGGAATCACTGGGCATGAGTTACGAGCTGGCCGATGCGCGCGTGGAGGATATGCGGGCCGAGATCTGGACGCTGACCCGGGTGACCTTTACCGGGGCGGCGAGTCTGCTGCGGGACAAGGCAGCTTACCGGGCGACAAGCTTCCGCATGGCGAGTTAGCGGAAGACAGGGGAGTTAGCGGAGCTAGCGGAGTTAGCAGAGTTAGCCAAGTGGGTAAGCCGGGCGGCAAAGGGGAAGTAAGCAAGTTAGTCAATCAGTGAGTAAGAGAGCGATCAAAGAGGCTCCGGAAACGGGGTTTTTTTTGTTTGTAAGTGAATGGCAGTAGCGAGAATTCGCAGAAACAGGAAAGGGTGGACATGGAACAAGGAGAAAAGAACATCGTGGAGCGGCTGGAAGCCGCAACGACCGCGCTGGAGAAGACGCTCAGTTGGCTGGAAGAACGGCAGGGTGAGCTTTCCGGCGAGGTGGAGAGGATCTCGGCGACTGTGGAACAAAGCCGCCGCGAAACCGAGCTGGCGGAGAAGCTTGCCGCCGTGGAGCGCGAGCTGGCCGAGGTGAAGGCCGCTTCAGCGCAGAACGCATTGAACCCGCTGCGCCGCACCATGCCCGCAGCCACCGCTGAGATGCTGGCCAAGCATGGCATCGGCGATGGGCCGGTGGATGTGCGCTCGCTGGATGCGGCTTTGTCCGGTCTGAGCCTGGAGCAGCGAATCGCAGTCAAGACGCAACTGCTGCGGACCGGCGCGATCTCGTAAATGCAGTGATCAGTGGACAGTGGTCAGTGATCAGCAGTTTGTGCTGAGGCTGGCTTCTCTCGTCCACTGTGCACTGTTCACCGACCACTGAAGCTGGGCAAATGTGTCCGGCTACCAAAGCACGGCCCCATGGAGGGGGTGGAGAGAATCTATGAACGCAACCTTTGCAGACATTCATGCGGCAGCGGACTACATTGGGCCGGGCGCAATCGAAGTTCCGCTTTATCAGACGGAGATCTTCGACATTTGCCGGCGGTCAAGTCCATTTGGACAGCGCATCAAGCAGGTTCCTGCGACCGGGCATCCGTCGCGCTTCTTTGAGGAGACGGCCATTCCCAATCCGGGGACGGCGGGCTTTGTGAATCCGCGCAGCATCAATCCCACAGTGGTGAGCCCGACGCGCATCGAGCTGAGCGTCCCGCTGAAAGCGATCGTGGCACAGATCAACTATAACCTCTTCGACATCGAGCTGGGCGACCAGCAGAAGCAGTTCGCCTATCTGCAAGCCAAGGACCTGGTGGATACGGTGAGCGGCGTGATGGTGGCGCATGACGTAGCGCTGTGGAACGGCAACGACACCAGCCTGAGCGCACCTACGACCACGCAGTACATGGGATGCGCGGCGCAGATCGCGGCCGGAGGCAACTCGGTGACCGTGACCACTTCAATGAAGATTGTGGACACGATCAAGACCACGGTAGCGCAGATGGTGGCCAACAACGGCTACCACGTGCGTCCCACTGCGGTCTATGCCAACCCGGTTCTGCTGGACCTGATCGACCAGGAGATGAAGTCCGAGTACAACGTGGTGCTGAACACCGACCAGATCACCGGCGGCTTCCGCGTGAAGATGCTTTCGACGCAGGCCGGGGACATACCCTTGATTCCGGATTGGAGCCTGAGTTACACGGGCACGCCGGGAAGCGGCAATGCCGTGCTTCCGGCCTACATCGTGACTGAGGATCTGATCGAGTATCACTGGCTGGGCGATCCCACGCCGCGCGTCTTCCAGCTCGGCTTGCCGAATTCGCTGACCCACCAATATGTGGCGGTCAAATTCGGCGCTCCAGTGGTGAAGGGCGCGAATTTCGCTCACTATCAGGTGCTGGTCGACCGGTAAACAAAACAGGGATCAGGGATCAGCAAGTTGACTTCTGAAAACCTGGTCCCTGCAACCCGACCTCTGAAGCTTTCTTACGGAAGGATGCGCGATGGCATATCTCGAGCCAGCGGATTACACGAACTATGGATTGTCGGCTGGGACCACGGCGGACTGGATCACGGCCGCGACGGCCTTGATCAACAGTTACTGCAGGCGGCCCGATCTGAACGTGATTCAGTACACGGAGCGCCTGCGCGTAACGGCTGGGGCGCAGACGGTGCGGTTGAGCTATCTGCCGCTGGCGCCGCTGGCGCCGGCGACGACGCCGTTGGTGAGCCTGGAGGGACGGTACGCAAGGCCAAGGCGCGGGGAGATTCCGCAGGAGCCGCTCATCGAGATTGCATGGGCGTTTGCGTTGCCCGGGCAATGGACGTCGATCGATGCCACGCTTGTGGACTTTGACCCCAACACCGGGGAGCTGACGTTGCCATGGAATGTTCTGGGACTGCCATTCAACGAAGTGCAGGCGACGTACACGGCGGGCCTGTCGACGATCGGCGACGACGTGAAGTCAGCGTGTGCTCAGATTGTGCGCAATGCGCAGGCGACGCCGGCCCTGAACGCGAGCATGAGCAGGATCGACACGATGCAAATCAAGTATTTCTCAAGTTCGCTGATCGACGAGACGGTGCAGGCGTGGCTGAATCCGTACGTTGCGAACAGGCTGGGGTGAGCGAT
>JBEKAJ010000163.1:0-8035 GCA_050018295.1 Occallatibacter sp.
GTACCCGGCCCGCAATTCCCCACAGACCCGCACACTTCCCCTCGCAGACACGAGTCGGGATTCCTCCCGACTCTTACCAGCAATTGAGGGGAGGGACTAAGTGCAGATGGTTTGGAGGGGCCAGCTTGAATTGTCGCCGTGCGGATTCGCTGAGGGAACTGGTGCTTGCAACAACGCTACAAAGCTCAGGCCATGAAAGATGGTCAGTTTTGACCGTCTCCCCGTTTTTCTGAGATAGATTCGCCCGCTTGGAGTCGTGCCCTAAGAGTGTTTTACGCCGCAAAGTGTTCAGAATTGACCATCCTCGCGGGCCGAAAAGCGGTAAAAAAGCCCAAATGGACAATTTTTCTTCGCTCGATTTCGACTGCCCAGTTTGCGGAGCGATGCCTAAACAAAAGTGTTTCAATCTGGCCGGAGGCTTCCGCTTTGAGTCTCACGTTGAGCGCAAGTGGATCGCCCAGGATCAGCGCCCGGAGCGTTTGCCGGCAACGGCAATCCTGTCGGGAAGCCGCGTAATCGATCGCAATCAAGCACCATAAACGCACGAAGACCCCTCGTCTCCGAGAGGTTTCGCGCCAGATCGCTGAGGTCCTACCTTGGAATTCATCATCCGTAAGCTCAGGGTCCAAAACCTAAAGGCGCAAGTAGCGATACGCCGGTACGTATGTGAATTCCTTGAGAGGGAGTTCCACACCCCAACGCTGACGACCCAGGAAAGGGCGGCGCTCGCTCGTCATTGGGATATCGCGTCGAAAGAAAGCTATGAACTTCAGCGTATGCTGGACCTGATCGAGGGAGAGGAGAATGAAGAGCTCGGCGACGTCAATCGCGGAACGGCAACACTGCATCTGAGAACTGTGAACGGCGACCCGCGAACTGGCTCTCCGTCTCCTGCCCGCTAGAATCATCTAGTGCCCCGGCTCTACCAACTCATCACCGCAACCGCCTCCGGCGGCCGCCGCGGCCGTCTTCTCCTGCCCCATCAAACCGTCGAAACCCCTGTCTTTATGCCTGTCGGCACCGCCGGCTCCGTCAAAGCCGTCCCGCAGGACACGCTCGAATCCCTCGGCGTCGAAATCATCCTCGGCAACACCTACCATCTCTATCTCCGCCCCGGCCACGAAGCCATCCGCCGCATGGGCGGCCTGCATCGCTTCATCAGTTGGCCGCGCGCCATCCTCACCGACTCCGGCGGTTTCCAGGTCTTCTCCCTCAACTCGCTCCGCAAAGTCACCGCCGACGGCGTCCAATTCCGCTCTCACCTCGATGGCAGCTCGCATTTCTTTACCCCCGAGCATTCCATCGACGTCCAAATCGCCCTCGGCGCCAACATCATCATGGCCTTCGACGAGTGCACCGAATACCCCGCCAGTCGCGATCGCGCCGAAGAAAGCCTCCGCCTCACCCTGGCCTGGGCGCGCCGCTCGCTCGATCACTTCCGCGCCCACTGCGACGAGGTCTTCTGGCGCGGGGTGCCCCAGGTCTCGACTTTGAGACCTGGGAGGCCAGAGACGCCATCCGAGCCCCTCTCACCTGAGTCTCAGACCCAATCACTCTTCGGTATCGTTCAGGGCGGCATGTATCACGATCTCCGCCGTCAATGCGCCGAGCGCCTCGTTGAAATGGACTTCGACGGCTACGCCATCGGCGGTCTCAGCGTCGGCGAGCCTCGCGAGCTCACCCTGGAAATGATCTCTGAAGTTCTGCCGCTGCTGCCCAAAGACAAGCCGCGCTACGTCATGGGCGTCGGCTATCCCGACGAAATCGAGCAGTACGCTCGCATGGGTGTCGACATGATGGATTGCGTTCTCCCGACCCGCGCCGCCCGCCACGCTCTGCTTTTCACCAGCGAGGGCCGCCTCAACATCAAGAACAAACAGTATTCAGAAGATCAGTCCCCGCCCGATCCAGCCTGTTCCTGCCCCGTCTGTCGCCGCTACAGCCGCGCCTATCTGCGCCATCTAATGAACGCCGGCGAACCCCTCTCCGCCACGCTCAACTCCATCCACAATCTCGCCTATTACCTCGCCATCATGTCCAGCGTCCGCGAATCACTTCACGTCTAGTCCTGATCACTGACCACTAATCACTATCCGCCAATTCCCGCTCCCAGCAACTGCCTCAGCGCATCCACGTATTCGCTCAGCGCCGCGCGCCCCTTCTCCGTCATCCGGTAGAGCGTCTGCGGCTTCCGCAGCACAAATCGCTTCTTCATTGCCACATACCCGGCCTCTTCCAGCTTCATCAGTTGTGCGCCCAGGTTCCCGTCCGTCGCCCCCGTCTTCTCTCGCAGCCACGTAAACTCCGCCTCATCCACTCCCGAGAGCAGCGAGAGCAGCGCCAGCCGCAGCTTCCCATGAATCACGGGATTCAACTCCGGCATCTCAGGCATTGACCGCCCCGCTCTGCTTGCGCCGGCGCATCTCGGCAATCATCATTACCCCGCCAAAAACTATCTGCCCGAAGAAAACAGCCACCAGGAAGACGGGCAACAGCACGGCGTCACTGCAGTAGCAGACCACAACCGCCGCCGCCCACCAGAGCAACGCGCAGAAGAATTGTGCCTTCCAGCGGAGCGTCATGCTGCAAGCCGCATTCGCCAACCCCACCATTCCCGCAAAGACTGCGATCATGGCGTGCCCATTGAAGAAGCGGCCGCTGAAGCCCATGGCGCAGAGCACGATGAACATCGACACGCCCATCGCCGTCCAAATCGAGCCGATCGCGCGGCCCATTGTTGTCTCCGGGTTGCGACCACGCCTGCGCCGAAAAACTAACCCCGTCAGCACCGCGGCGGCCAACATCGTCATTGGCCAGGCGTAGGCAAAGCGCCCCAGCCATGACCAGAAGAAGGCAATGTAGTAAGCCACGCCCCACAAGACAAAGGTCCAGCCCCAACCCTCTTGCCTGCGCCGTCCCTCGGCGAGCATGCTTTCAATCAACTTCAACCGCTCCGTCAGTTCTAGGTTGTCTGCATTCATACCATTCCTTCCGCCACTCAATTTCGGTTGCCTAACCCCGCCAACTCCGCTAACCCCGCTAGCTCCGCTGCTTCACGCGTACTCCCACCGCCGCGCCACTCTCCGCGCAATCGCGAACAGCACCACTCCAACCCCCAACAACACCGCCACCTGCGGCCACAACTCCGTCACCGGCAAATCCCGCCAGAACACCTTCGTGAACCCGTCGATCGCCCACGCGTTGATCGTCAGCAGTCCCGCCTTCTGCATCGCCTCCGGCATCAGGAACCGCGGAAACATGCTCCCGCCCACCGACGACATAATCAGAATCACCAGCGTCGACAGCGCGCCTAGTTGCGCTCGCGTGTGGCATAGGCTCGCGAGCAGCATCCCGAACGCCGCCACCGCAAACGCCGTGCACAATCCCATCACCGCGAACCCCGGCAGGTGGCTGAAGAAGTCCAGCTTGAACACCGCCCATCCCCACAGGAACATCGCTACCAGTTGCACAAACGCGAGCCCGGTGTTGAATACCAGCTTTCCCGCCATCAGTTTCGTCATCGTCACCCGCGTGCTCAGCACCCGCTCCAGCGTCCCGCTCTCGGCCTCGTCCAGCAGCGCGCCGGCTGACCCGCTCGCCGTGAACATCAGAAACATCACCCCGATCGCCGCCGCGTAAAACGAAATCATCGGGCTCTTTTTGTTCTCGCCGACCACTGCGCGCTCGTTCACCGCCACAATCCCCGCGGTCGCCGAATTTGATCCGCTCCCTGTCCCGATCTTTCCGCTCGCCTCTTCTTTGCGCAGCAAATCCAGATCCTCGTCCATCTTCGCCTTCTGCGCCGGCGTAAACCCGCCCACGTACTTGTCCGCGTACTTCATCCCTTCGTCCGCCATCGCCGACGGCATCGATGTGATCGCCGCCTTCTGCAGCAGCCCCACCACAATCTGCGGAGCGATCGCGTCGCTCTGGTCGTTCAGCAGCTGCAGCGTGCTCCCGCTTTCGTCGCGCCCAAACGCAATTGGGTGCTGCCCGAATCCCTCAGGAATAATCAACGCCACCGGCGCGTCGCCCGCCTTCACCGCCGCCTCTGCCGTCGCCGGCGTGTACTGAGGACCAGATGGCGCCCCCTTTTTTGTCACCGGACTGCGATGTACCCAGAGCGAGCCATCCTGCTCCAGCGCCCGGATCAGGTTTTCCGAGCCTTCGCTCTTATCTTGGTCAACAACGATTAACGTGACGCGCGGAGTCGAATCGTGTTCTCCCCCGAAAATCACTGCGAAGATCGAGAAAAACGCCAGCGGCAAAACGAAACTTAACACCATCGCCCCGCGGTCCCGCTTAAGCGCAATCAATGCCGTCCTTGCAACATTCCAGATCAATCTCGTAGCTCCCTTCCTGTCAGGTGCAGAAATACCGACTCCAGATTCGGTCGCCTCAGCGACACGTCCACCAGCTCGAGCCCCGCCTTCGTCGCATCGTCCAGCAGCGGAGCAATCTCCCCCGCCTGCTCGATCGTGAACTCCACAGTCTCTTCCGTCACTCGCCCGCCGTGGCGCTTGGCCCACGCCTCAATCGCATCCTTGTCTCCTGCAAGCCGCGCCAGCACCTGGCTCCGTCTTCCAAACGTCCCCTCCACCAGCTCTTCCTTCGTGCCTTCCGCGATAATCCGCCCGTGGTCGATAATCGCGATCCGGTCGCACAGCCGCTCCGCCTCTTCCATGTAGTGCGTCGTGTACACAATCGCCGTACCCGCATCGCGCAGCGCCTCGATCATCTCGAAGATCCGGTTTCGCGACTGCGGATCCACGCCCACCGTCGGTTCGTCGAAAAGCACCACCTTCGGCCGGTGCATCATCCCCGCCGCCATGTTCAGCCGCCGTTTCATCCCGCCGCTCAGCGTCTTCGCCACGTCGCCCTGCTTGTCCTCGAGCGCCGCCCAGTGCAGGCACCACGCAATTGCGTCCTTCAGCGCCTGCCCCTTCAGCCCGTAGTACCGCCCAAACGCCCCCAGATTTTCCTTGCAGCTGATCCGCGGGTAAATCGAAAGTTCCTGCGGAACCCACCCCAGCGCCATCCGCGCCTCCGTCGATCCCGCCGCCTGCCCCATCACCATCACCCGCCCGCTGTCTTCGATCACGCGCCCCACCATGCTCCGGATCAGCGTGCTCTTTCCCGCCCCGTTCGGCCCGAGCAGTCCCAGGCACTCGCCCGCGCGCACCGTCAGGCTCACCCCGTCCACCGCCGTCAAATCGCCGAACCGCTTCACCAGCCGATCGACTTCCAGCGCCGTCTCCGTCTTTTGTCCACTCGCCGTCATCGTCCCTCTCTCTTCACTGTCCACTGCTTTCTTGTTCCCTTGGTCCCTTGGCCACTTTCTCCATGTGAAGAGTACTCTATGTTACAGAGTACTCGATGTCAAGAAAATTCTTCCGCGTCCCCGCAGACTTCTCCTTTTCTCAGCTAACTCATTGGTTCAACAGAGACTTCTCGCGTCTTCATGTGGCGCCGGACTCCAGGCCGGCTGTCGTGCGGGTGTCCACACCCGCACCGTTAGCGAACTACGTTTCACCTTCACACGCCCGTTCCGCCCCAACCCGGCGCGCAACCCCTCGCACCCGCGCGCCAACGCGGTCGTGCTTCTCACTGTTTTCAATTAGGAGTTCCTCCGTCTCTATCCCGCGGACGCAGGAAGTGGAGGCTTTGCCGGGAGCTCCGAGGCAGTGGGATCTGCAGGTTCTTCAAACAGGTCCTCCCAACCGGACAGAAGAGTTACGGGAAGCTCGATTGTCCGTTCGGTTGGATTATTTCCGCTGACGGCGCGGACGGCTACGCAGTCGCCCTCCTCAAATGGATCTGAAACCAGTTCAACGTGTTCGCCATACAGATCCACGTGTTTGCCCACGATGTAGCCAAGCTTCTTGATTCGGGCGCAGTTCTCGGCAGGCGACCGAACATCTGTCGATTCGGGAGAGGACATGGGAAACCTCGGCGGTAAGAAGATTCTGGTGCCAGGGAAAGATTGATCTCCTCGACCGGCTTGAGTTCCTATTCTCTTCCAACACACAGAGAGAAAGCTGAGCTTTCTGGTACGCAGTAAGCATTCTCTGGCAGACTCGGGGGCTTTTCAGCAGCCGGGTGCCCATCCTGGACGCGCTCTCTGCGTCCAGGGTGGGATACCATGAACCCATCTCTTCGCGCTGTCATCCTGAGCGAGCCCAGCGAGCCGAAGGATCTGCGGTTGCTTCTTTACGGCCCGCGCCCGCCGCAAACCCCTGGGTGCCCCATGTCCCGATTCTGGGACATGGGATAACACGAACCCAACCCGCCGCCGGCGCGCAATCGGGGTCCCCAAGAAGCCGATTTTGCTTCTTGGGGTGATCGCAATCCTTGCGGTCGCGCACCGAACGAGGAATCCGCAGTTGCTTTTCGTTTCGCGCCAGGGCACGAGCTCACTCATACCGCAATCGCGTCCATTGGATCCACTTAAGTTAGGCGGGCAAATCGTCGCGACGACTCGGGAAAGTCGATGCCGGTAACAAACCACGCAATCATTCCGCATCCTGTCGCAAGAAGCACCGTGGAGAAGCGGAACTGGAATCCTTGCGCAGTCGCGCCTGTGCCGATCGTCGTCACCACTGCGCCGGATACAACGCTGAGGATTGCCGTCCATTGATAAAACCGAAGGCCGCACACAATCTTTGTCTGCGGTTCGCCCCGATAAGCTTCTTCAACAAATCGTCCAGATCCCGATAACAGCAAATAGATTCCCGCAATCAATGTCGATGAGCAGTGCATCGTTACAAGCCGTAGCTCCATCAGGCCAGTTAACACATTCCACAAGATCGAATACACCGGCGTGGCATGCACCCTGACGCCCTTAAGCTGGGTGAGCCGGCAGACGCGGGAACGCGGATGGGAGTAGACAATTCCCTCCACTATTTCTACAGCTCGGCCGTGGCAGCAGCCTTGCACTAGGCAGCGCAGCCGTCCGATCCCCTGAATCCACGGAGCGGCCACACAAATTGCAGCAAGAGCCTTCCACGGGCTTATGCCGAGGAACGCTGCCGGAATTACCCCGAGAATGGCCCCAATCATCCCTCCGTAGAATCCCAGCGGCCGCAGCAGAATCGGCGAACCCTCTACCCATTGCGCCCAAAGCGCTGCTCCAACAATCGCGCAAAGAAAGATGCTCGCTGTCACCAGTTCACATCCAGCCGGGAGCAACGCGTCAATCAGCACGAGTCCAACAAACGTAGCCACGGCCGCGTACCCACCGTGGTTGATGATTCTCACGGGGCCGAAACGCCGCTCCTGCCATGAGTCTGCAATCCATTCCGCGCACCGGAGGATGGCCGTCCAGACCCTGCCCATCTCGACAACCAGCACAAAGGCGGCAACTCCAGCTAGCACGTCGAGAACCGAGTGCATGCCTGTTGTGACGCAGCTGACCGCCACCAGAGCAGCCCATGTCCACCAGAAGATCCGTTGCCAGACGCGCCCACGCCCCAAAACCGAAGCGGCGATAAGCGCCCACACAATGTGAAAGGATGGGAACGCCCCGGCTCCGGAATAAGGAGTGCGCTCCCAAAGCAACAGGTTGCCAATCGCGGTTGCCGGCTGGAACGAGCGCGGCGGAACGAAGATTGGCAACAGCAGATAGAGCGGAAAGATGAGCGCCATCGCGGTCAGGCCCCGTACCGCGAACCGGCGCAGCCCATCCTCGGTTTGCACCAGGAAGGGCGTCAGCAGGACAGCCAGGTACGTGCTCGCATAAATCAGCTCGGTCCACTCGATGACCGGAAAGTTCCGCTCCATGGGAAAATATGTTGCAACCGCACTGACGGGCCTTCCCAGCAACCAGATCATTCCGTATGCGGCCAGCCAGGGCAGCAGAACCGTGATTGAAATCCGCACCCGGCAGAGCATCGACGGCCTCGCAAATGCGCGCCCCGCCCAGCAGGGAGACGAAGCCTGTGCGCCGAAGCGCTGCCGCAAATCCGGCATCTCGTAACCAAGAACCAGCGCCGCGCATGCCAGGGCAACACTGGGAGTCACGAGCCAAAGTCCACTG
>JBEKAJ010000164.1:0-8034 GCA_050018295.1 Occallatibacter sp.
AAGCCTGCAGCGGCGAAAACCTCATCAAAAGGATTCGTCTACCTTCCCCTCATCGCCGGGTGGCTCGTCCCCGGCGCAGGCCATTTTCTCCTCGGCAAATGGATCCGCGGCACTCTGCTCGCCGTCTCCATCATCGCTATGTTCGCGCTCGGCCTCGCCATGCAGGGAAAGCTCTACACCAGCGCGCAGGACATTCTCGACATGCTCGGTGTGGCCGGCGACCTCGGCGGCGGCCTCCTCTACTTCCTGAGCCGCGCAGCCGGTTGGGGCGGAACGCCGGTGCAGACCACCGTCGCCGACTACGGCACTAAATTCATCGTTGTCGCAGGGCTGCTGAACATCATCGCCGCCGTTGACGCGCACAATCTGCGAACAGGGAGGAAGTCTTAGTGCTCCATCCCTCCCACTTCGCTGCGGTCCTGCTCTTCGCGCTCTTCGCTTCCACCGTCTTCGGAATCACCATGCGCGACACGCCGCCCCGGATGTTTCGCTACGGCGCCTACTGCTTTGTGCTCTTCGTCGGCTCAGTCATCGTCTTCAGTTGGGTCATGTTCCTTATCGCCCGCTAGTTTCGTTGGTGAGCCGAATCCATGAACAAACTCTGGCACGACCGGAACAAGATGCCACCGAAGGCGACATTGGAACAGAGAATCCAATGGCACAGCGAGCATCAGATTCACTGCGCTTGCCGCGACATTCCGAAAAGCCTGATCGCCGTCCGGCCCGAGCGTTTTGAACCCCGAAAAAGCCGTCGCAGACCCCCTTCCGTTTAGCTCCGGCGCCCCTCAAATCGCCGTTGCAAAAAAATGCCGCCGTCCTTTCGGAACGGCGGCACAGGTTTCGGCGGGAGTGCCGAAAACCCTCGAAACTCCGCAGAGCTTCTCGACCTTCAAACACCGCCGCGCCGGGATAGTTGCGGCTCGTTTGCGGCTTCCTCGCGCCAAGCGAGAACCGGAAACGGCTGAATGGGATGCGCTTGCCCGTCGCCGGACCGTCCCCATTTGCCGCCTGACTCGCTTACAATCGCCCTCGGAGGATCCGTGAAACGCCGCCATTTTCTCGCCGCATCCATTGCCGCCTCAACTCTAGCCGCCGCAGGCGAGACAGTTGTTCATGTCTCGGCTGCCGGGGCCTCCGCTACCGGGGCCTCCGCGAGCCCACGCCGCGAGTTCTACCAGTTGCGCCGTTATAACCTATTGAGCGGTAAACAGTTAAGGATCACTGAGAGCTACTTCTCCAGCGCTTTGATTCCCGCATTGGCCCGCCTGGGGCTGGGACCGGTCGGAGCATTCAAGCTCGATATCGGTCCTGAAACGCCCGCGTATTACCTGCTCATTCCCGGCCCGGCCGTCGAGCCTCTCGCCGAACTGGATCTGCGCCTGCCCGAGGATGCGGAATTCCTGAAGGCCGCCGACCCTTTCTGGAATGGGACCTCTGTGGCGCCCGCTTTTCAGCGCGCGGAGATCTCACTCCTCGCCGCCTTCGAAGGCTGGCCGAAGCTTACCCCGCCTGCCGCTGCTGCCAGCAAAGCCAAACGCATCTTCCAGCTCCGCACCTACGAGAGCCCCAGCAGCGGTGAACACGTCCGCAAAGTGGAGATGTTCCACTCCGGCGAATTCGAGATCTTCTCGAACGCCGGCTTCCATCCCGTGTTCTTCGGCGACACACTCATTGGCTCGCGCATGCCGAACCTTACTTACATGCTCAGCTTTGCCGATTTGGCCGAGCTCGACGCCAAATGGGATGTCTTCCGCAACGATCCAGCCTGGAAAAAACTCTCCTCCAACCCGCGCTACGCCTTCGACTCCATTGTCAGCAACATCACCAACCTGATCCTGAGCCCGCTCGACTGCTCACAGGTTTGATGAAGCGGCCAGAGGCACAAGGATTTCTGTTGACATGACACTCTAATAGGCATATATCTAATAGAATTATGGCGCGCCGCTCGAGCTCCGGTATGGAAGTGCTTCTTGGCCTGCTCACCATCGAACCCATGTCCGGCTACGACCTGGGCCAGACCATCCGCGCTTCCATCGGCCACTTCTGGAACGAAAGCTATGGCCAGATCTATCCCAACCTGAAAAAACTCGCCGCCGGCGGACTCGTGACGGCGAAAACTGAGAAGCAAAAGGGCAAGCCGGACAGGCAAATCTACTCCATCACTCCCAAAGGCCGAATGCGGTTGGCGAAGTGGCTCGCCGTCGAGCCGCAGCCCGAAGTTCCGCGCAACGAACTGCTTCTGAAGCTGTTTTTCGGCGCGCAGGCTCAGCCGATGACGCTCAATGCGTATGTGGAGCGCATGGCCGAGCGGGAGACCGCGGTCCTTGAGAGATTGAAGCGCGCGCAGCGCGAGGAAATTGTGCAGATGGGGAGTTATCCCGACGCGCCTTATTGGAAGATGGCAGCGCGCTTCGGGCAGCTTGAGCTAGAGGCGCACCTGCACTGGGCTCAGGAAACTTTGACTGCTTTGCGCGCAGGCGTTGAGCGTGGGAAACATCGAATCTCAACCGGAAAGGCTAGACGGCATGCAGGCAAATGACACGGCGGAACCGAGAGTCGGACAAGTACGCAGAGGTCCGGAACCAGTTGCCTCATGGCTTCACTTGGTGGGTCTTCTGCTGATTGGCGCCGGCGTCGTCGCCCTCGGCTTTCTGGCGCAACGCAGCAACCCTGGAAGCGCGCCAGCCGGTCAGCTTGCAGGCCACGGCATTGCCATCCGCGTGTACCTCGTCGCCATCTTCATGGACTGGGCCCTGTTCTACTACTGCTGGGCGGGTGTGCACCAACGTGGCGGCACCATTTGGTCGTTGTTTGGCGGGCGTTGGAACTCGTGGAAGAGTGTTGCCACCGATCTTGCTATCGCCCTGCCCTTTTGGATCGTCTGGGAGGGCGTGGCCTACGGTGTCGCCCGGCTCCTCGGGCCCAGCGGTGCAAAATCCGTCGACAGCCTCCTGCCGCAGAGCCTGGCCGAAGTCTTCGTCTGGATTGCCACCTGCATCACCGCCGGCGTTTGCGAAGAGATGGTGTTCCGCGGCTATCTTCAACGGCAGTTGCACGCCCTCAGCGGAAACCTCGCTGCGGCCGTCATCGCCCAGGGCGTAATCTTCGGCCTCTTTCACGCCTATCAGGGATGGAAGGCTGTCACCGTCATCTGTGTGCTTGGCATTCTTTATGGCGTACTTGCGGCTTGGCGCAGGAATCTCCGCGTCAACGTCGTTGCCCATGCCTGGTCGGATATCTGGGAAGGTTGGCTGAAATTCCTTATTTGGAGGTAGACGTAGAAGACAGCTGAATTGCGCTCCCTCTTCCCCTACTCCAAACTTCCTACTCCCCGTTCCTTCTATAATCGCCCCATGCGTTTCCTCGCCGATTCGCGGCGCAGGTCGATCGCTCTGCTTACCGGCGGAGCGGTTTTGATCTTTGTCTTGTTGGGAACGCTGACATGGTTCAACACCTCCAATGTCAATTTCCTCAATCCGGAAACGTACGCCGAGACCATCGCCCTTACGGCCCTTGAAGTTCTGCTCTTCCTGCTATTGCTCTTGCTGCTTGTCCTTCTTTTTCGCACCGTCCTCAAAGTCTACGTAGGGCAAGGAAGCAGCGGCGTGGGCGCGCGCCTGCGCTCTCGCATGGTGATCGGCGCCGTCATCATCACCTTCTTGCCCGCGGCGCTCATGTTCCTGTTCAGCTATTTCCTGCTGAGCCGCTCGCTGGAACGGTGGTTTTCGCCGGATGCTTTGCAATTGCGCAACGACTCCACCAGTGTGGTGCAGGAACTCGTGGAATACGTGGCAAGCAATGCGCGAAGTGAAGCACAATCCGTGGCCGAAAGCGGTGCTGCCGACCGCGACTCACAGGCGCTCGTGCAGGTGATGAGTTCGCGCCGCCTCACCTTGCAGGGCGGTTTTCTTCTGGTTTACGACAGCAATAAGCGGATGTTCGCGAGCTTCCAGGCTCCGCCCGAATCGAGTCCGATCTTTCTGCGCGAGTCGGCGCCTGACTCCGACTGGAAAGAAACTCCGCTTCGCGGGCCGCTCTCGGCCGGTCTCCTCCTCGCCGCGCAACGCAATGACAATCCTGTCGTCGATGTCGCGGGCCAGGAAAACGCGCTCGGCATGGCCGTCACACCTTCCGGCAAGATTGTGATTGCGGTCCTGCCCATGCCCAACGGTCTGAACGCAACCATCGCCCGCATTCGTTCCGGCGCCGACGAGTATTTGCAGCTCTACCGCTCCCGCCGCGTGATTCGCACCACCTTGTCCCTCACGCTCTTGCTGGTCACTGTCTTCGTCTTCTTTTCCAGCGTCTGGCTCGCGGTCTTCCTCTCCAAGCAGATCACCCGCCCCGTCGAAGCGCTGGCCGACGCCATGGATGCCATCTCCGCGGGCAAGTATGAGCAACGCGTGACCGACGTGGCCACTGGAGAGATGGGCGACCTTGTGCGCTCCTTTAATCACATGGCCTCGGACCTGGAGACGAGCCGTCAATTAGCTCAAACCGCTCAGGCACAGCTCACCGCAGCCAATCTAGCCGTCGAGGAGCGCCGCCGCGAGTTGGAGACCATTGTCGATACCATTCCCTCGGGCGTCGTCACGCTTGACGCAGCCGGCGTGGTGCTTAAGGCCAACCGCGCCTTTGCCGCGTTGATGGGACTTCGCCTGGATGCTCCATTGGCCGGCGAGAGCATCACATCGTTGCTGCCTGCCGATTGTGCCGATGAGCTCGCCAGAGTGATCCGCCGCGCCAACCGCATGGGCGCGGCATCGACTGAGCTGGAGTATCACGCGCACGGGCGCACGCTCCATCTTGCCATCACCAGCGCGCGCCTCGATCTCGGCCGCGGGCAGGCCGGATCGGTTCTTGTGGTCGAAGACACCACTGATTTCCTGCGCGCGCAGCGCCAGCTCGCCTGGAAGGAAGTCGCCCAGCAGGTGGCCCATGAAATCAAGAACCCGCTTACACCCATCGCTCTCAGCGCCGAACGCATTGGCAGGCATCTCGATCGCGGCCAGCCCGACTCGCCCAGTATTATCCGCAAATGCACTGAGGTTATTCTCGGCTGCGTTGCTACCCTGCGCATGCTGGTGGACCAGTTCTCCGCCTTGGCGCAGTTCCCCGCGCCGCAGCCCCGCCCTTGCGACATGAACCAGATCGTCGAAGAAGCTCTCGCTCTCTTCGGCGGCAGGCTCGAAGGCATCACGGTGCAGCGCAATCTCGAGTCCGGTTTGCCGCCGGTCCTCGCCGATCCTGAGGCCATCCGCCGCGCCCTGGCCAACCTCATCGACAACGCCGCTGAAGCCATGCATGGCAGCCTGCTGCGCGTCCTCGGCCTGCGCACCACACTGAGCGAAGACGGCGCTGCGGCTGAAGTCACTGTCTCCGACACCGGATCCGGATTGAGCGACGAAATTCGTGAGCGCCTGTTCCTGCCCTACTACTCAACCAAGCGTCGCGGCACGGGCCTGGGCCTTTCCATCGCCGCCAAAATCGTCCAGGAACACGGTGGCTCCATCAGCGCTGAGGCCAACGTCCCCAAGGGTGCGCGTTTTCTGCTGCGCCTGCCATTGGTGGAACCGGTCGCGGCGAATGGGCCTGGCGCAGCGGAAGCGGAACCAGTGAAGGGCGTCGCTTCATGAATCACATTCTCGTAGTAGATGACGAAGCGGAGATACGGAGTTCACTCGAAGAGATTTTGCGCGAAGAAGGCTACGGCGTTGCCTGCGCAGCCGATGCCGTCGAAGCCATGGTGCTGCTGCGTGACACGCCCTACGACGTGGTGCTGCTCGACATCTGGCTCCCCGGCCGTGACGGCCTTGACCTGCTTGCAGAGATCCGCGATCTCACGCCCGAGATGCGGCCTGAAGTTGTCATCATCAGCGGCCACGGCACTATCGAAGCGGCTGTGAAGGCCACCAAGCTGGGCGCCTACGACTTTCTTGAAAAGCCGCTCTCGCTTGAGCGCACCCTCATCGTCCTCAAAAATGCCGTCGACGCTCGCCGTCTGCGCACTCAGAATGAGGAGTTCAAGCGCCAGTTCAGCGCCGCCGCTGTGCTCACCGGCGAAAGCGTGCCGCTCAAGGCCCTTCGCCAGCAAATCAAGCTCATGGCTCCCACCAATGGCCGCGTGCTCATCTACGGCGAGTCGGGCACTGGCAAGGAGCTCATCGCGCGTTCCATCCACGCTGAAAGCCTGCGCCGCGACGCTGTCTTTGTTGAGCTCAACTGCGCCGCTATCCCTGAGGCGCATATCGAGGCCGAGCTCTTCGGCTATCGTCACGGCGCGGTAGGCCAGGGCTTCAGCCCTGGCTCTCAAAGCGGCCCCACCGAACGCCGTGGCACCCTCGAACGCGCCGACGGCGGAACGCTTTACCTCGACGAAGTAGGCGACATGAGTCTCAAGACGCAGGCCAAAGTTCTCAGCGCCCTCGATGATCAAATGTTCACGCCTGTGGGCGGTACGCAATCCCTGTGCGTCGACGTGCGCGTCATCGCTTCCACCAACAAGGATCTCGAGGAAGAGATCGCCAAAGGCAACTTCCGCGAGGATCTCTTCTACCGCCTCAACGTAGTTCCGTTCTTCGTGCCCCCGCTACGCGAGCGCAAGCAGGATATTCCGCTCCTGGCGCGCGAGTTTCTGCTCGAATTTGGCCGTCAATATGGCCGCCCGCGCGTCGAGATCGCCGAGGAGGCTCTGGATGCGCTGGCGCAGTACCACTGGCCCGGCAACGTGCGTGAGCTCAAGAACGTCATCGAGCGCGTTCTTATTCTCAATCCTCGCGTTCTGCGCATCGAGCGCAAGCATCTGCCTCCGCTTACGCACAAAGCCGGTTTACGCTCGACTGAGGAGTTCTCCAGCCTGCAGCAGGCTCGCGATGCGTACGAGCGCGAATATATTCTCAAGAAGATTGAAGAGGCCCACAACAACATGAGCCACGCCGCCGAGTTGCTGGGCCTGGAGCGCAGTCACCTTTACCGCAAGATGAAGGCCTTAGGAATCGCCGCTCGCGAGTAGCGGCTTGTCGGATGCTTGCTGGCCTGCCGGATTCTCCCGCCGGTCCCTTAAGTGAAACCGCCGTTCCACTTTCTTGTCGCGGAGATCGGGTTTGCCGACGCGACGTTCTGGCCTGTGCAAGCGCCTGTCCTCCGATTGGCTCATCGACGAAGGCAGCACAATCGGTCCGGGAGCGCTCAATGGTTGATGTTTCGCGGCCGGCCTTGGTGCGGGTGCAGCAACGGTAGCTTCGGGTGCGGCAACGGGCGCCTCGCTGTGTTGCGCTCGTGCCAGATCTTCCACGCTCGACCCGGAACCGCTGGTCAGCAATTTGTGCAGAGTCGGAATACTCGCTCGCTGGGTCTCCACAAAGTCCACGCCATCCACCGAGAGCGTGTACTGCGCGTTGTCCGCCTTGGTTACGTATCCCTTCCTCTGCAGATACCACAACGTAAAGTCCAGGTAGTCGCGAGGGAATCCCATCCGCTCTTCGATCTCGACAAGCGGAACCTCGGGAAAGTTCGGGTTAGTCCGCCGCCGGTAGTAAAGAACCGCCAATACTGCCAGCCGCCGGTTCAACTCGCCCTCGAGGGCATCCATGAAATCGATGGTCGTGGCCAGCGGTTGCGGGGGCGCCTGGGCCTTTACCCGGGTCGCATCGTATTCCGCCCGCCGCCGCTGATCCGACAAAACGTCATACGCAGCCTTGAGCAGGCGGAAGTTCTCTTCATGACCTGTCTCGCTGTTGTCCGGGTGGAAGCGCGCAGCCAGAAATCGATAGACACGATGGACGGTTTCAGCATCCGCGTTGGGGCTGATCTGGAGAAACTCGTAGTAATCGATCGCTGGTGTGCCCATGCTTCTCCCGCAGGTTCCGTCCAGAGTCTAACCGACTCGCGACTGAGCTTGCTATCCCGCATAGGTGGGAGCCTGCACCGGCTCGATCACCCTCAGCTTCAAGGTCGCTTACAATCCTGGCCCCGGCAAGCACTCCTAGGGCCTTTCCAGGCAATCACTTGGAGGGATCTGCGAGACGTTGAGCA
>JBEKAJ010000165.1:0-7925 GCA_050018295.1 Occallatibacter sp.
TCAGGATTGGCGTCGCCAATGTCGCCCCAGAAAAGCAGGCGGCGATTCAGCGGCGCCAGCGCATCGTGAATCTGCTTGACGAAGGCAACATAGACCGGCCCGTAGCCTTGCTGCGCGACCGCATCGTGCGTTCGGCCCTGGCCCAGGTCGAAGGTCTCGTCGGCGCCAATGTGGATGAAGGGCGACGGAAACTCCTGCGCGATTTCCGTAAACCAATCTTTGATGAGGGGCAGCGTGCCGTCCTGGCCCGGCGCAAGCATGTAGCCGTGAGGAGTCTCGGCCTTATCCTGATCGATCTCCCACTTGAGCACGTGGTGCAGATGGCCGAAGGACTCCTGATCCGGCACGATGGTGACGTGATATTGGCGGGCGTAGGCGACCAGTTCCGCGGCTTGTGCCGGCGTGAGCGAAGCTCCCGCAGGCGCCGCCAGCGGATGGTCGGGAAAGAAAAGCGTGTTCTCGAAGTAAGGCGAGTAGATATTGATCTTGAACGAGGCCAGCACGCGAATCTGGTGCTTCTGGAAGTCGAGAGTCGGAAATGGGCCGCGCGAAAGATCGTCGCTGATGCCGCGATATTGCATGGCTGGCCAATCGCGCACTGTGCCCGTGGGAATCACGCGCGGCGCTCCGGGCAAGGGCAGCAACTGCTTGAAGGTCTGCACGCCGTAATAGACGCCCGAGCCGGTTGCGCCAATGATTGCCGCCTCGTGCGGACCGATGACCAGAACGTAGCCTTCCGATTCCATGACTGAATCGAAGGCGAGGCTGTTGCCCGCGAGGCCGGCCTTCGCCGTGTCGGAGCTATTGCGGAGAAGCGTGATGCGATACGGCGGTTGCGCGGCGTGGGATTCATTGGCAGCGGGTGACATGCGCTTCAGCGCGTCCTCGAGATCGTGTGCGGCGAATTCGTCTTCCGCATCGTGGCCGGGGACGGTGACGAGAATCTTGTCCGGCAGATCAGTGGTTTGCCCCAATTGCGCCTCGCGCGGCGCGGGAAGAAGGCCAAGTTTCGTCTGCGCGACGCCGTTCGTTGCGCCGGCAAAGACGACAATGAGAGCTGCCCACGGCAAAGAGAGTGAACCAAATCGAATGAAGCTCTGCAACTCAAGACCGCCTTCGGCTCGAAGCCTCGAGCCATTGCATGCGATGCGACCATTGTAGAGCGGTTCTCCAGTTCATATACAGGAACTTGACCGCTGTGCAAGGTGGCTTTTACTTCCACCCCGCAGACAAAGACCTGTCTGCGCGGACCCCGGTTAAGGAAGAGGCCACTTGGCCGTTGTGGGTTCGCCTTACAGCAACTAGAGAACCGCTGTAGACTGGTGCATCGCGCGTTTCTGCCTGCCGTGAGACGGAGCGAGAAAGCCGAATGCGGATGACCGAGAGGAAGACATTGCCGTGAACTCCGCCGGATTCACGCATGCGACTTCCTCCGCCGCGATTCGTCGCTACAACGCGTTCTTGCTGCTCGTTGCGGGCCTGGGCGGGCTGCTTTATGGCATCGATGTGGGCATCATCGGCGGCGCGGTGCCGTATCTGCAAGCCACCTCAGGCCTGACCGCGTCGCAGCTCTCGTTCATCGTGGCCGCAGTGCTGCTGGGCAGCGTATTCTCCACGATGTTTTCCGGCCTGCTTGCTGACTGGATGGGCCGCAAGCCGCTGATGATTTTGAGCGGGTGCGCATTCGTTGTGAGCATTCCCGTGATTGCGCTCTCGCCCGGCTACGGGCCGTTGCTTATCGGACGGCTGCTGCAGGGCGCGAGCGGCGGGCTGATCGGCGTGGTGGTTCCGCTTTACCTGGCCGAGTGCCTCGCGGCATCGAACCGCGGCAAAGGCACGGCCATCTTCCAGTGGATGCTGACGCTCGGCATCGTGGCCGCGGCGCTGATGGGCATGTACTTCAGCTATCGCGTGGATGCCGTGGCGAAGCTGGGCGACGCCGCGGCGCTCTTCCGCTTCAAGGACCGTGCATGGCGAAGCATCTTTTGGGTTTCGCTGCCGCCCGGCGCCGTGTTTCTGCTGGGCAGTTTGTTCGTCACGGAGTCGCCGCGGTGGCTTTTCCGAAGGGGGCGAAAGGAGCGCGCGTATGCAGCGCTGCTGCGTTCGCGCAGCTCAGAACAGGCCACGCTGGAACTTGACGAGATGGTGGCCACGGCGCATGCGACGCGCGCGAGAGCCGGACAACAAGTTCACGATTCGCTGTTGCGGCGCAAATACGCGATCCCCTTTCTGCTGGCCTGCGTGATTCTGTTCTGCAACACGGCAACTGGCGTGAACTCGATCATCGGGTACAACACGGGGATTCTGCTGCAAAGCGGGCTGAGCGATCTCGCCTCGCATTGGGGCTATGTGATCTTCACGGTTGTGAATTTTCTCGCGACCATGATCGGCATTGTGCTGGTCGACCGCAAGGGCAGAAAATTTCTTCTCGTCATGGGCACAAGCGGCGTGATCGTCGCACTCGTTTGTGTGGCCTTGCTTTTCAGAACCACGGAAAAGCTGAGCGTGGATTGCCGCGACGCGGTGCAGGCGCTGGTTTCGCCCAAGCAGGATCTGGCGCTGCGCTTCGATCCGGCTACGGCGGGCCGGCTGCTTGCGGCGCAGGGCGGTACGGGCCGCGGGATCGAGAGCAGTCGCGCTTCGCTGGCCATCATCTATTCCTACGGCGGCTTTACCGCGGCAACGAGTTTTGTCCGCTCGGACGATACGGCGGCATCGCCCATCGAAATCACGCGCGCAAGCTGCGTGCCTCGAAACAAAATCGAAGCGCTGTTCCGGAATCCGTTTGCCGATCTTGCAGCCGCACAGACCGCGCCGCTCGTGATTCAAAAGGCGCTCGTCGGGCGCGTGCCCGAGGCTGGGCACGGCTGGCTTGTGGCGCTCGGACTTTACGTGTTCATGGCGTTCTTTGCTTTGGGGCCGGGCGTGGTAGTGTGGCTGGCGCTCAGCGAGCTGATGCCCACGCGCATCCGCTCGAACGGAATGAGCATCGCGCTCGTGATCAACCAACTGGTTTCGACCACGCTGGCCGCGATCTTTCTCCCGTTCGTGAGCAAGCACGGCTACTCGTCGATGTTCTTCCTCTTCGCCGGCTTCACGGTCGTCTACTTCCTCGTGGCCGCATTCTTCCTGCCGGAGACAAAGGGGAAGACGCTGGAAGAGATTGAAGCGCACTTTGAAGGCAGCAAGTCAGCAAGTTAGCGAGTCAGCAAGTCAGCGCAGCCTGTTTACCTTTCAGTACCCTCCCCCTGGGCCCCCCACCCGTTTTGGGGTTAAGCGGTTTCTTTTCAGGCACTTGTACCTCCCAATACTTCCGCTAGCCCATTCATTCCAAAGGACTTGTTGCCCTAAAATCTTCTACCCAAAGGAGTTAGAAGCCCGAGATTTCGGGGGGAGAAACCCGCCTTTTTTCGATCTCTGGAGCCATTCTGCGCCGAAGTGCCGAAATGATCGGCAAACTTGCGCGGAAATATATTTCGTGTGAAATCAGAGAGATAAGGGCGTTAGAGGCGCCGGCGGGGGTTGACATCGGGTTTCCGGCATCGGCTCTACCGATAAAGTTCTGTCGACCCTACGCGGCTATGGAGGGTTCGGAGCACTTTGTCCCAGGGCGAACGCCCCGGGCTAGCTGCTTCCTTCCCTTCGGGAGGGTGGAAGCGGTTCCAACGATCGTGCGATCCCACCCTAAAACTCTCCGCTTCGCGTCGAGGTTTTAGGATGGGGCACCCCTTTTCTTGGTCGGCGCAAGATCCCCGGTCCCCAAATGCGAGGGACCGGGGGCACCCGGCGAATCCATCCTGACGAACGTGATTGTGATGTTTATGCGCGGGCGAGGACGCCCGCACGACAGCCGGCGAGACGCTGGCGGTACAAAAGACCGAGAGCGCGAGAAAGTGCGGACGTGGGTGGCCCAGTTGGCCGGCGCTACCACTTCATCAACTGCGTGAGCTGAAGAAGATTGCCGCAGGTGTCGTTTACCGTGGCGATCTTTGAAGCAGTCACGTCGGTGGGCGGCTTGGTGAACTCGGCACCATGCGCTTTCATGCGCTCGTAATCGGCCTGCACGTCGTCGGTGAAGAACATGGCGGCGGGCAGGCTTTGCTGGAACAAGGCCTGCTGATAGGTTTTGGACGCGGGGTTGTTGTTGAGCGCAAGTTGCAGTTCCGTGCCATCGGGATCTTCGGGCGAGGCCACGGTGAGCCAGCGATATGGTCCCTGGCTGAAGTCGGCTTTCTTCACGAAGCCCAGCACTTCAGTGTAGAAACGCAGTGCCTTCTCCTGGTCGTCAACGTACACGCTCGTGAGTTTGATTTTCATTGCGATTCTCCTAAGTCGGTTTCGCGGATGGGACCGCGTCGTTTTTGTTGCATTTGGCTTTCACTCGAGATCTGCGAGCGTACCCTCGAGGGCATTAAAGAAACTCTGCCAGCCATATTTCGCGCCCTTATAGTTGGCTTCCCTGCCGGGACCGAAGCCGGACTGCTCCATGCGCACATGAGTGCCGCCTTCTGCGGGGGTCAGGGTCCAGCGCACCACGGTTTCAAGCCCCAAAGCGACCCAGCTATAAGAGAGCTCTTTGAATGGCTCGACGACGAACACTTCGCAGTCAATGACTCCATTCCAATGCGGCATGGGCTCGCGGCGGAACTGGAACCTGCGCCCGACGACCGGCTCGAAATCGTTGATCAACAGCCATTGCGCGAGGAGGGAACCATCCGTGAGCGCGCGCCACAGCTTCTGCGGCGGATGGGGAAATACCCTTTCGACGACAAGGGCGCGAGAAGCATCGGGGTTGCTCATGGATCCATCCTCCCCAAAAGATCGTCAAGGCGATCGAACCTCTCGCGCCAGAATGCGCCGTAGATGTTGAGCCAGTCGACCATCGGCGCCAGCGCCTCGGGCTGTGCGCGATAGTGCGTTTCGCGCCCGTCGCGGCGATGACGCACCAGCTTTGCCCGCTTCAATACGGTCAGGTGCTTGGAGACGGCGGGCTGGGAAACGCCGGCGTGGCGAGTAAGGCCGTGGACGGTCTGCTCGCCGTGGCGGGACAATTGCTGGAAGATGGCGCGGCGCGTGGGATCGGCGAGAGCGCGGAAGACGGGATTGGGGTTCGATGATGCCACAGGAAAACCATAACCATCTGGTTATGGTTTGTCAAGAGGGGACGAAAGACAATTTCCACGCATCCGGAAAAAAAGGACACCAAGCAGGCCAGGTTGTGCGCAAAGACAGCAAGGGCGCCCGCCGCGCGGCGAACGCCCTTGCTGATTGGGAGAGGGCTGAGTTTACTTGCTGCCGCCCTGGACGCCGAGCTTTTCTTCGAGCGCGGCCTGCGCCGCTGCCAGCCGCGCCGTGAGCAGACGGAAGGGCGAGCAGGAGACGTAGTTGAGGTCGATTTTGTGGCAGAACTTGACGGACTCAGGATCGCCGCCATGTTCGCCGCAGATGCCGACCTTGAGGTTCGACCGCGTGTTGCGGCCCTTGGCCACGGCCATCTTCACCAGTTGCCCCACGCCGGCCTGATCGAGAGTGGCGAAGGGGTCCTGCTTGAAGATACCGAGCTTGAGATAGGCCGGCAGGAAGTTGTTGATGTCGTCGCGCGAGATTCCGAAGGTGGTCTGCGTCAGGTCGTTGGTGCCGAACGAGAAGAACTCAGCCTCTTCGGCGATCTGATCGGCAGTCAGCGCAGCGCGCGGCAGCTCGATCATGGTGCCCACCATGTAGTCGACCTTCGCGCCCTTCTCCTTGAACACTTCGTCGGCCACGCGGCGAACGATTGCCGCCTGGTTGCGCATCTCTTCAATGGAGCCAATGAGCGGGATCATGATCTCGGGAAGGGGCTCCCCGCCCTTTGACTTTACCGACACCGCTGCCTCAATAATCGCGCGAGCCTGCATCTCCGTGATCTCAGGGAACGTGATGCCGAGGCGGCATCCACGCAACCCGAGCATCGGGTTCTGCTCGTGCAGCTCTTCAACGCGAGCCAGCAGCGGGCGCAGCTCCTTGAGCTTGGGCGAGCGCGGCTTGGTGTCTTCAAGGTGCTGGATTTCGACCAGCAGGTCTTCACGTTTCGGAAGAAACTCGTGCAGCGGCGGATCGAGCAGGCGGATGGTGACCGGCAGCGACCCCATCGCCTTGAAGAGACCGATGAAGTCGGCGCGCTGCATGGGCAGCAGTTTCTTGAGAGCTGCGCGGCGGTCCTTTTCGTTCTCGGCCAGAATCATGGTGCGCATGTGCTCGATGCGATCTTCCGCAAAGAACATGTGCTCGGTGCGGCAGAGGCCGATGCCCTCGGCGCCGAACGCACGAGCGTTTTTGGCGTCGCGCGGAATGTCGGCATTGGCGCGGACGCGCAAGCGGCGAACAGGATCGACCCAAGCCATGAACTTGACGAGATCTGGATCGTCGGGCTGAGCGGGAAGGGTCTTGAGCTGGCCGGCGATGACGCGGCCGGTAGTTCCGTCCAGCGAAAGCCAGTCGCCTTGCTTATAGGTGTGGCCCTTCACACGGAGCTCCTTTTTGGCTTCGTCGACAGTGCAGTCGCCGGCGCCGGCCACGCAGCACTTGCCCATGCCGCGGGTGACGACAGCGGCGTGCGAGGTCATGCCGCCGCGTGAGGTCAGGATGCCGTCAGCCACTTCCATGCCGGCGATGTCCTCAGGGGTGGTCTCGCCGCGGACGAGAATGACGGACTTGTAAGCGCCGCTGTTGTGCTGCTTGACCGCTTCTTCGGCGGTGAAGACGATCTGGCCGACAGCCGCGCCGGGCGAGGCGGGCAGTCCAGTGGCGAGCACTTCAATCTTCTCGCCCTTTTCGACGAGACGCGGGACCAGGAAGTCGTAAAGCTGGTTGGGCTCGACGCGGAAGATCGCTTCCTCCTGCGTGATGAGGCCCTCGCGCACCATGTCGATGGCCACGCGGACCGCAGCGAGGCCGGTACGCTTGCCGTTGCGCGTTTGCAGCATGTAAAGCTTGCCATCCTGGATGGTGAACTCGAAGTCCTGCATGTCGCGGTAGTGCTTTTCCATGCGCCGCGTAATGTCTTTCAACTGGTCGTAGACCTTCGGGTTGGCCTTTTCGAGCTCGCTGATGGGGAGCGGAGTGCGGACGCCGGAAACCACGTCCTCGCCCTGCGCGTTCATCAGATACTCGCCAAAGAAAACGTGCTCGCCGGTGGCGGGATTGCGCGTGAAGCCGACGCCCGTGCCGGAGTTCTCTCCCAGGTTACCGAAGACCATGGCCTGCACGTTGACCGCGGTGCCGAGCCAGTCGTCGATGTGGTTGATGCGCCGATAGGTCTTGGCGCGATCGTTTTGCCAGCTCCTGAAGACGGCGTCGCGGGCCGCGACCAACTGCACCAGCGGGTCCTGCGGAAAGTCTTTGCCCGTCTCCTTCTTCACCAGCTTTTTATACTCGGCGATGATCTTTTGCAGCGCATCGGGCTGGAGGTCGTAATCGTACTTGACCTTCTTCGCGGCCTTCACGCCGTCGAAGATGTGCTCGAACTTCTTCTTGGGAACGTCGAGGACCACGTCGCCGAACATCTGGATCAAGCGGCGGTAGGAGTCATAAGCAAAGCGGGGATTATTGCTGCGCTTGGCCAGCGCTTCCACGGCCTGATCGTTCAGGCCCAGGTTCAGAATGGTGTCCATCATGCCGGGCATGGAGAACTTGGCGCCCGAGCGGACCGAGACCAGCAGCGGATTTTCGCCCGTGCCGAGCTTCTGGCCTTGCAACTTTTCCAGCTTCTCCAGCGCGTCGAGCATCTCGGTCTCGATCTGCGGGCTCAGTTTGCCGCGCATATACTCGCGGCAGGCCTCGGTCTGGATCGTGAATCCGGGAGGCACGGGCAAACCCGCATTCGTCATCTCGGCCAGGCCGGCGCCTTTGCCGCCGAGCACGTCTTTCATCTTGCCGTTGCCGTC
>JBEKAJ010000166.1:0-7898 GCA_050018295.1 Occallatibacter sp.
TGGCGAAGATGCCCAGCCCGCTCGCCGCAAAAGCCTTGATCTTGTCCTGCACCGCGGTAAAGTATGCCGGAGTGTTCTTGTCCCAATGCGAAAACGACTGCGCCAGCTCCGCCGCCTTCTTCGGATCGGCCTTGAGCGCGTTCACGATGTCCACCCAGTCCAGCGCGTGCAGGTGATAGAAGTGGATCACGTGATCCTGCACGTATTGCGTGGTCAGCATGATGTTGCGGATCAGCTCCGCCGTCGGCGGCACGCTGACGCCCAGCGCGTCTTCAACCGAGCGCACGCTGGCCAGCGCGTGCACTGTCGTGCACACGCCGCATACGCGCTCCGTGATGGCCCAGGCATCGCGCGGGTCTCGGCCGATAAGGATCTTCTCCAGGCCACGGACCATGGTGCCCGCGCTGTATGCGTCGGTGATGAAGCCGTTTTCCACCACCGCCTCGATGCGCAGGTGGCCTTCAATGCGAGTTACGGGATCGACGACGACACGAGTTGCCATAACTGTTTACTTCTCCTTCTGATCTTCAGCGTGCACTTCCGCAATCACGTTGCGCTTGCGTATGTTGGTCACCACTGCGTGGGCCGCCACGCCAGCCAGCGTGGCAACTCCGACCGCGGTGCCAATGGTGTCGGCTGTGCTTTCGATGCCGAATCCGGGGAACGATGCCAGGTGCTGATAGAACGGGCCATTGTCCCAGAACCCCGCTTCGCTGCAACCGATGCAGCCATGCCCTGACTGGATGGGATAGCTCGTGCCCTCGTTCCACCTCGTCACCGAGCAGGCGTTGTAGGTCACTGGGCCTTTGCAGCCCATCTTGTACAGGCAATATCCCTTGCGCGCGTTCTCGTCGTCCCACGACTCCACAAACAGCCCGGCGTCGTATGCGGGCCGCCGATAACACGTGTCGTGCACGCGCCGTCCATAAAACTCCTTTGGCCGGCCCTGGCTGTCCAGCGCCGGAATCTGTCCCAGCACCAGCAGGTGCGTCACCACGCCCATCATCACGTCCGCAATCGGCGGGCAGCCCGGCACATTGATCACCGGCTTGCTCACCAACTTGTAAATCGGGGTGGCTCCAGTCGGATTCGGCTTCGCCGCCTGCACGCAGCCATTCGACGCGCAGCTGCCCCACGCCACAATCGCCGCCGCATCCGCCGCCACCGTTTGCAGAATCTGTTCTGCCGTCTTGCCGCCCACCATGCAGTAAACGCCGTCGTCCTTCGTGGGCACGGCACCCTCCACCAGCACGATGTATTTGCCCTTGTTGTTTGCGATGGTGTCGCTCAGGCTCTTCTCCGCCTGGAACCCCGACGCTGCCATCAGCGTCTCCGTGTAGTTCAGCGAGAGCACGTCCAGCAGCGCGTCCGCCACAATGGGGTGCGACGACCGGATAAACGACTCGCTGCAGCAGGTGCACTCCTGAAAGTGCATCCACACCACGGCTGGTTTTTCCTTCTTCTCAAAGGCCGATACAACCTGCGCCACTCCGGTTTGTCCCAGCCCTGCCGCCGCCGCGGCTGCCGTGCAGAATTGCAGAAACTCTCTGCGGTTGTAGCCCTTCTGCTGCATTGACTGCCAAATAGACTCGCCCATGCCTACCTCGCTCAAACTGCAAGGCCGGCGGATCCCAAACTCTTAGAAGGCTTGATGAAATCCGGGAATCCACCGGCCAATGTGAGCGACGTTACTTACTAAAAAGTACACGTGGCTGTGAGCGTCATCACAGGTGTCAAAGATCACTTTTGGGACGTGGGTCGGTACCTGGCTGTGATCCAAATCACTTCGCAGCGCGGGGACGAGCTTCTCTTCAACCGGCGAGCGAGGACGGTGGGTTCTTCTGGTGGTGGCTGTATTCCCGGATCAAACTGCTTCGGTCTCGGCGCATTGGCGGCAACACTAGCTCGTGAACCCGCGCTATGCCGGCTTCTCCACCGGCGTCGCAGCCTTCTCCGTCACTCGTGCAGGCCGCGTCGCTGCCCACCAGGTCAGCGCGATACCTACAACCACGGCTCCGGCGCTGGCCAGTTGCGCATTCGATAAACTCCAAAGAACCTTAGGGTTGCGCCGGATGAATTCAACCAAAAAGCGAGCCATGCCAGTCAGCGCCAGGTACTGGCCCAAAATGGCGCCCGTCGCGTGAGGCTTGCCCAGCCGCCACCACAGCCACGAGCCGATCGCGAGCCCTGCTCCGAGTTCGTAGAGCGGCGTCGGGTAGACCGGAACCAGAACTGGCTCGATCCCATTCGGAAAGGCCATTCCCCAGGCGTGAAACGTAAGCCCGAAGATGTGTACAGGCTGGATCGCGATCCCGTAGCAGCCGTCCCCTGAGAGAAAACACCCGATGCGCCCCACACCGTAGCCGATCGCCGCCGCGGGAGCAGCCAAATCCAGCGTGCGCACGGCTCCGATCTTCGCTCGCCAGCCCTGCAGCACCAGCGCCAAAATACCAAAGGTCAAGCCGCCATACCATGCGAATCCCGCGTTATCCCACAAAACTCTCCAGCCAATTGCCCGGAACTCCGCCGGCGTGTCCAAAACGTGCCAGATCTTGGAGCCGATGATGCCCACCACGAGGGCAACCGCCACCATCCCCACAGCATCGGCGTTGATGCGCGCCCGCTTGAATGCGCGCTCGGCCACGATAGCGCCCGTCACAGCCGCCACCCAGAGCATCAGCCCGAAAGTGGGCAGGTTGAACGATCCAATGTGCAGATAAGGAATCATCTCTCTTTAAGTATAGACATGCGCTCTTCTCCGTTCGCTATCCGGCGCCCGGCTCCGCTGCTTTCGCGCTTTTCTAACTCCGCTAGCCCCGCCAGCCCCGCTAACTCCGCTGTCTTTCGCCTTTCCACCCCTGATTTTCACAGGCGGTCTCAATTGAAATCGCGCGATACTGTGTGCATGGCAACTATGACTTACCAGGGCCTTGACGTTCTTTATTCCCGCGAGCAGATCGCCGAACGCGTTGCCGAGATGGGCGCGCAGATCACCCGTGACCTCAACGGCGAAAAGCTGGTCATGATCGGCGTGCTCAAGGGCGCTGCCTTCTTTCTCGTCGATCTTTCCCGCGCCATCCAGGCCGACGCCACCTTCGACTTCGTCGCCGTCTCCAGCTACGGCAACGGCCAGCGCTCCTCCGGCGCCGTCAAAGTCATCAAGGACCTCGATCAGCCCATCGAGGGCAAGAACGTCCTCATCGTCGAGGACATTCTCGACACTGGCCTGACGCTGGCCTATCTGCGGAAGCTCTTCGCGCAGCAACATCCCAAATCCCTACGCATCGCGACGCTGCTCGATAAGCCGTCCCGGCGCATCGAAAAAATTGACGCCGATTACGTCGGTTTCTCCATCCCGAACCTCTTCGTCATCGGCTACGGAATGGACTATGGCGAGCGCTACCGCAATCTGCCCGACATCTGCATCATGGCGCCCGGCCAGCCCGCCTAGAGCCTGTTATTAACTTCACCGCGGGCGGCGCTGGGAGCCAGTTTTTCTCAGTTCGAGAAGCGAAGAGCGACGAATATCGGGAATCTTCGAGCGACAAGCGACAAAGAAATGGGGAAAACTGGCCTCAGCCTTCCAGGTTGCGGCGAATATCGGGCCAGACTTTGTTGTCGGCCTCGACCTTGGACCCGCCAAAGCCTTCGGCCTCCGCTGCGTCTGGCCCGATTTTCGTTCGCAACGCCACCCACGCGGAAGTTAATAACAGGCTCTAGCCCGCGCAATTCCGGTTCTATGCCACCATCGTTCGCGCGCGTCACCCGCTCGTTTACACCGTCGGATCGGCCTGCCGCTTGATTTACATCGGTTTCATTTGGTCCCGGCCTCTTGGTCGCCGTATACTCATCTCCCGGAGACCACGGATCAGCGGCCCAGCCGCCCAGCCGGCCGTGTCCGTGATTGACAAGGAGCATCCCCCATGACTGCTTCCATCGCCATCCAGAACGCCGATCTCGATTTTGATAACGGGACCTTCGACTCCGCCGCGTTTACCGCCAAAGCTCTCGCGGACTGGCAGTCTCTCGCCGCCGTCATTGATCACTCTCTCCTCAAGCCCGACGCCACGCGCCATCAAGTGGAAGCCCTTTGCGCCGAAGCCGCTCGCTACCGTTTCGCCTGCGTCGTGGTCAATCCCGTTTGGACGGCCACTGCGGTCAAGCTGCTGGCTGGCACGGACGTTCCCGTGGGTGCAGCCATCGGATTTCCCCTCGGCGCATCCCTGGTCTCCACTCTGCGTCAGGAGGCCTCCGCCCTCATCCGCCTCGGTGCTCGCGAGCTTGGGATGGTCCTTCCCATCGGCCTGATGAAGAGCGGCAACCATCATGCCGTCCACCATGCGATTCATGCCGTCGCTAATGTGGCTCATCATCAAGGCGCTGTGCTCAAGGTCAATCTCGAAACCTGCCTGCTCACCATGGAAGAAAAGCTGCGCGCATCGGAGATCGCCATTCAGGCCGGCGCCGATTTCATCAACACCGCGACCGGCTTTGCCTCGGGAGGCGCTACTCCTGCCGATGTCGCCCTCATGCGCGGCGTGGTCGGCGCACGCTGCGGCGTCAAGGCTGCCGGCCGCATCCGCACTGTCGCCCAGGTCCGCGCGCTGCTTGAAGCCGGCGCTAACCGCATCGGCTCCTCCGCCTCCGTCGCCATCCTTCGCGAACACGGCGCCGAGTAAGAATCTCCGATCGTGCTCCCTTGGTCCCTCGGTCCCTTGGTCCCTGCCTTTGCGCTATCATTCCTTCGACCCCAAATGCCTGACACTCCTCCATCTCCGCCAGTACATGACTTCGAGGGCGACTATCGCCCTGCCGAGGGCTCTGACGCGCTCGACCCCATCAACGCCCGCATCGAGCCCGCCGATGTCGCCTACCTCATGCGCCTCACTGACGCGCTCAACACCACCCTCGACCTCCAAACCCTCCTTGCCCGCACCTCCGAGCTCGTTCGCTCCCTCATCCCCTACCGCATCTTCGCCATTTTTCTCCTAAACGACCACACGCACGAGCTGCGCATGCGCTTCCAGATCGGCCACACTCCCCAGGTCGAGCGCACTCGCGTTCCTGTCAGCAAGGGTGTCGTCGGCCAGGTTGCCCTCACGCGCCAGCCCATCCTCCTCAACGACGTCTCCACTGCCGACTTCTACATCGCCGCTTATCCCGATGTGCGCTCCGAACTGGCCGTTCCGCTCATCGCCAAGAACCGCCTCATCGGCGTCATGGATCTCGAAAGCGAGCAGGCGAACTTCTTCCGTCCCGAGCATCTGCACGTGCTCACAATGACCGCCTCGCGTATCGCACAGTCCATTGAGAACGCCCGCCTCTACGCCCGCGTCTCCCGCCAGGCGCAGACCCTCGAAGTCCTCAACGAAATCGCCGTCGAGCTGGCCTCCATCCTCGAACTCAATCCTCTCCTCGAGCGCGTTGGCCAGCTCCTCCGCCGCCTCATCGACTACCAGATGTTCACCATCATGCTGCTCGACGAAAAAGGCGACACGCTCGTCACCCGCTACGCCTGGCGCTTCGGCTACGTCCACGCGCCCATCCGCCGCGTTCCCATCTCGAGCGGCCTCGTCGGCGCCGCAGTCCGCGAGTGGCGCCCCATCAACGTCCCCGACGTCAACGAAGATCCGCGTTATCTGCCCATGAACTCCGAGACCCGCTCGGAGCTCATCGTCCCGCTCTTCTACAAGGGCCGCGTCATCGGCGTGCTCGATCTCGAACACACCCGCCCCAACTTCTTTAACGAAGAGCACGAGCGCATGTTGACCACCCTGGCCTCGCAGATCGCCATCGCCATCGAGAATGCGCGCCTCTATCAGGCCGTCCACCGCCAGGAGCGCCAGCTTGAGAAAGACATCGCCATGGCCCGCGAGGTGCAGCTCCGCCTGCTTCCCGCCGAGGCGCCCTTGCATCCCCACGCCGATATGGCCGTCCGCTTTCTCCCCGCACGCACTATCGGCGGCGACCTCTACGACTTCCTCGACTACGGCCCCAACTGCACCGCCATCGTTCTTGGCGACGTCAGCGGCAAGGCCGCGCCCGCCGCGCTCTTCGCCGCGCTTGTCAGCGGCATCATGCACGCCGCCACCGCGCAGCAGCCTGACCCCGCCGCCATGCTCGCTCTCCTCAACGACGCCCTTCAGGAGCGCAAGCTCGACTCGCAGTACGTCACCATGCTCTTCTGCCTCTGGAACGACGAGAACCAGACCCTCCAGGTCGCCAACTCCGGCGCCGTCCAGCCCGTCTTCTGCCGCGGCGGCCAGCCCGTCCCTGTCAAAGCCGAGGGCTTTCCTCTGGGCATGTTCCCTGATGTCACTTACGAGGAGTTCAGCGTCGCCACCCAGCCCGGAGATGCTATCGTCTTTGTCTCCGACGGAATTCTCGACGCCGAAAACGAAAAGGAAGAGATGTACGGCGAAGACCGCCTCGTCGGCCTCCTCTGCTCCAGCCGTGATCTACCCGCCTCGGAGATCGCCGACGCCATCCTCGACGATGTCTCCCGCTTTCAGGGCAGCAAAGAACGCTTCGACGACGAAACCATCATCGTGCTCCGCGTGCGGTAGGAAGCTGCGATCAAAGAACCGGAACCATCCGCACCAGCTAGAAGAACCTGAACTGGAGGATTTGAAAGCCATGGTTAGTTCCGACAATAAGGGGCGCCTAAACACAACGCAACTGCTGAATTGGGCGAGGAAGCTACAAGCGCTTGCTCAGACTGGAATCGCCTATACAAAGGATCCCTACGACACGGAACGCTACAAAAGCCTGCGGCAAATCGCTTCCGAAATGTTGGCTGCGAGTGCTTCAAGCGTCCCAGCAGCCCTGATTGACTCATTTTCAGGCGAGCTTGGATACGCCACGCCAAAGATCGACGTACGCGCAGCAGTGTTCGTCGGGGATCAGCTGCTGCTTGTCAAGGAGCGAAGCAACGGAGGGTGGACATTGCCGGGCGGCTGGGCAGACATAGGCGAGAGTCCTAGCGTTGCCGCTGTTCGAGAAGTGAAGGAAGAGTCCGGTTACACCGTAACCGCCAGAAAACTTGCCGCCGTGTATGACCGTGATCTTCACGGGCATCCGCCAATGCCTTATCACGTGTACAAACTATTCTTTCTGTGCGAACTCGTTGGCGGAGCAGCGCAAACAAGTGTGGAAACAGAGGACGTCTCCTTTTACCCCGAAGACCACCTGCCACCACTTTCGCTTTCCCGCGTGACGCCAAAGCAAATTTCACACCTGTTCGACCATCACCGGCATCCTGATTGGCCAACTTCATTTGATTAGAGAAAGACAGGAGAATCTGCTGGAGAGCCCCCGATCAAGTCGATGTTCTGAATCGAAGCTGCCTTAGATGGGCGCGCAGGGATGCCTCTGTCGCTTTCACTTTTTAACTTTGCAACTTCGATGGCTCCCGCGCAATAATGCGCACGGACTTCGAGAGAACCAACATGATCGCCAAAACCATCATCGAGCCGTTCCGCATCAAAAGTGTTGAGCCCATACACTGGACCACCCGCACCGAGCGCGAGCAGCTTCTCAAGGCCGCGCACTACAACCTGTTCCTCCTGCCCGCTGACGATGTCCTTATCGATCTGCTTACCGACTCAGGCACAGGCGCGATGTCGACCCATCAATGGGCCGCCATCATGGAGGGCGATGAAAGCTACGCTGGCAGCCGCAGCTTCGATCGCTTCCGGAATTCCATTCAGGACATCTTCGGCTACAAGCACGTCATCCCCACCCACCAGGGCCGCGCGGCTGAACGCATCCTCTTTGGCGTCACATGTAAGAAAGGTGACATCGTTCCCAACAACACGCACTTTGACACCACTCGTGCCAACGTCGAGTTTGCCGGAGCTGAAGCTGTCGATCTGCCCATCGCCGAGGGCCGCCAGCCC
>JBEKAJ010000167.1:0-7871 GCA_050018295.1 Occallatibacter sp.
TTCGTCCCGGCGTCTCAGCGGATGCGATTGACCGCCTGACGAGAGCTCGCGAGCTTGCCAAGTCCGACCCAGAGAGCCAAATCCAACACTTCGCTGTCCGATTGCGGCTTGTAATCCCTATGGAGGGCGATCTAGGCGCATGGATTGATAAAAAGGATGTCATTGTTGAACCCCTCGCAGGCAGATTCTTCGATTCTGCGCAGTCGCTGACGTTGCGGCCGGAGAATACTGCAGGCGTGGTGCGAGCCTACATCGAGCACGGGCTGGGTGAGAGCGGGCAGTTGCAGAAGCTCTACTACATTGGACCGCAGTTCCGCAGAGAACGACCGCAGAAGGGCCGCTACCGGCAGTTCTGGCAGATTGGCGCGGAAGTGATTGGGCCGCCGTCGTCAGGCAGCGAATCGGCATTGCGCGACGCCGAAGTGCTGGAGATGCTGGCGACACTGCTACAGGAGTTGAAGATCGAGGGCTGGACGCTCGAGCTGAATTCTGTGGGATCGGCGGCCGACCGTGCGAAATACAACGACGTGCTGCGCGCGGCGTTGGTCGATGTGGCGGCGAAGATGTGCGGTGACTGCCAGCGGCGCGCCGTAACCAATCCCTTGCGCGTGCTTGACTGCAAGGTGCCTGAGGATCAGCCGATTATCGAGAAGCTGCCGAAGATCGGCGATTCGCTTGGGCAGGATTCAAAGGATCACTTTGCCCAGGTGACCGCGGCTCTGGATGCGGCCGGCGTGCCCTACAAACTGAATCAGAGGCTGGTGCGCGGGCTGGACTACTACACGCGGACGACGTTTGAGTTCACGCACGGCGGGTTAGGTGCGCAGAACGCGCTGCTCGGTGGCGGGCGCTACGACGGGCTAAGCGAGGCCATCGGCGGACCGAAGGCGCCGGGCATCGGCTTCGCGATCGGCCTCGACCGGCTGGTGCTGACGCTGCAGGCACAGAAAAGTACCGTGCTCGAGACGATCACCGTTGAGACGAAATCGGACGTCTTCATTGCACCGGTCGGCAAGGCCCAAAACCCCTCGGCGCTGGCGCTGGCGCGTGATCTGCGGAACAGCGGATTGCGAGTGGAGCTCGGCGACGGTGCGTTTCGCTTGAGCAAGTCATTTGAATTTGGTGACAAGCTAGCGCGTTCCATAGTCCTTTTGGGCGAGGATGAGCTCGCGGCCAGTATTCTGACAGTGAAGAATTTCATGATGCGCGTTCAGAAGAAGATTCCCTACGGCGGTCTCAGAAGCCAACCGGAGACGAGCTCGGCACAGGAGTCGATTGAACGCCAGATCAATGTGTTTACGCAGTGGCTCCAGCTGGTAGCTGCACTGACGACCGACTGGACAGTCGAAAACATTCCGAGGCCAGGGCATGGGCTTTATGACTATCACTGGCGGGTTATTTCTGGCGAGCCACCGAAGATTTTGGATTACATTTCTTTGGACAAAGAGGATATCGGCCTTTCAGATGAAAAGAGGCGGGAAATTCTTGGTAGACGGTTCATCGCCTTGACGAAAGGCAAGCAGGTGCCGGTATGAAAACCAATTTTTTGGCGCTTTGCATGTTCGCATCCATTGCGTCGGCTGCATGGGGCCAGGCATCGCCTAGGCCTGCGGAGTCAATTTGGCTGGCAGCAGCCGAATTGCGGCTGGGCCAAAGCCGGGAAGCTGTGCTCGCCAGCCTGGCCGATTGCTGCACGCTCCAGAGGCTTGCGACAGGCGATGACTGGTTCGTTGAGTCGAAAGGCGACCGGTCCGAGAAATACGGGCAGGTTTCCTTTTCGGGCGGAAAGCTGGTCCTGGTCGTCAAGGACTGGACGGTCAGCGGCGAAGACGAGTTTACCTTCGTCCAGACCCTTCATGGAGCTTTGGCGCAGCTTGGTGAGGAAGGTGGGAACGTATGCTCCTTTGACACCGACTCGACGCGGACTCCCGTAGTGGAACGCCGAACAATCACATGGTCCTGCGGCGCGAGGAGGCTTGTGATACAAACCGCTGAATTCTTCTCTGGCGAATACAAGGGAACAAAAACCGCGACAATTGAAGAATTACTCGTATCTGTGGAGACCAATTAGTGCTCGACTTTTTAGGGAATCTCGAACGAACCCACATGTGCGGCACGCTGCGCGCTGCCGACGCGGGCAAGCAAGTGGTGCTGATGGGTTGGGTGAACCGGCGCCGCGACCACGGCAACCTGATCTTCCTCGACCTGCGCGACCGCACAGGAATTGCGCAGGTGGTGCTGGACCACGACCTGATTCCCGATGGCCACGCGAAGGGCGAACAGGTGCGGCCCGAGTACGTGGTGGCTGCCGCGGGCAAAGTGCGGCTGCGTGATCAGGACGCGATCAACTCTAAAATGCCAACCGGCGAGATCGAGATTGAGGCTACAGAGATTCGCGTTCTAAACGACACGCGCCTGGCGCCATTTTCGCCGTCGGAAGAAGCAATCCAGAACGAGGAAGTGCGGCTCAAGTACCGTTACATCGATCTGCGCCGGCCCGAAATGCAGCACAACTTCCGCCTGCGGCACGAGATCACGCTGGCCATTCGCGAGAGTCTGAGCAAGCAGGGCTTCCTCGAGATCGAAACGCCCATCCTGACCAAGTCCACGCCCGAGGGCGCGCGCGATTTTCTGGTGCCCAGCCGCGTGCATCCCGGCGAATTCTACGCGCTGCCGCAGTCGCCGCAGATCTTTAAGCAGATCCTCATGATTTCGGGCTTCGACCGCTACTTCCAGATCGCCCGCTGCTTCCGCGACGAGGATCTTCGCGCCGACCGCCAGCTTGAATTCACGCAGGTCGACCTCGAGATGAGCTTCCCGCAGCAGGATACGGTCTTCGGCGTGGTGGAGCAGTTTATGAAAGCGGGCTTTGCCGCGGCCGGCATCGATTTGCCAATTCCCTTTCCGCGCATTTCATACGATGAATCCATGCGCCAGTACGGCACCGACAAGCCTGACCTGCGGCTGTCCGGACTCACCGACGTGCGGCCGGCGTTTACCGACGCCGCGCTGGCTACGCTGCAGATCGATCCCGCACTGCCCGTGGTGGCGCTGCGGATTCCCAACGTGGGCGAGCTGAGCCGCAAGGAACGCGAAGACAATCACCCGCTCTTCGACCAGAAGAAGGGCGCGAAATTCATTGACGATTTCAAGCGGCTGGCGAAGAGCTTCCCCGAGGCGGCCGCAAAGGTGCGCGAGCTGGCGGGCGCGGCGGATGCGGACTTCGTGATTGTGGTCGCGGGCGATCCGGCGCACCACATCAAGGCGAGCGACACTAAGTTTCAGGGTCGGCTTTCGGAGCGCGAGATCAACGTTTATGCGGCAGCCGGCAACTTCCGCGCCGAGCTGGCGAAGAAGTATGCTGACCGGCACGGGGCTTTTCGCGTCACCGATGAGGTGGTGCAAACCGCGGCAGCACGAAACGCGGCGAGTGAATTGATTGATGGCAGCCAAGCCTTCCATCCGATGTGGCTCACCGACTTTCCGATGTTCGAGTACGACCTGGCTTCGGCCAAGTGGATGCCCGCGCATCATCCGTTCACGGCGCCAATCGAAGCCGATATGGCGAACCTCAAGAGCGATCCGGCCAGCGTGCGGGCTAATTGTTATGACTTGGCGATGAATGGGCTCGAGCTTGGGTCCGGATCGATTCGAATTCACCGCAAGGACGTGCAGCAGCAGATTTTTGCGTCGCTGGGGATCAGCGATGAAGAGGCGCGGGCGCGGTTCGGCTTCTTTCTGGACGCGCTGGAATACGGCACGCCGCCGCACGGCGGCATCGCGCTGGGCCTTGATCGCATTGTGATGCTGCTGGCCGGCGCCAGCAATTTGCGTGAGGTGATTACATTCCCCAAGACGGCCAAGGCCATTGATTTGATGGCCGAAGCGCCGACTGCTGTGACAGAACAGCAGTTGAGAGAACTGCACATTCGCGTGGCGCTGAAGAGCTAGCGCGGCTCCGCAGTTGATGTAGCCGTTTCCGGCCTCGTTGCAAGGTGGATTTTTCTTAACGAAAAATCCACTGGGAGCCAGTGGCTTCAGGACGCAGTAACTGCGGGGCCGCTGTAGCGATTTGAAGCCTGCGCCGCGCTTGGGTGCGAGCCGCGTCTGTGGTATATTTTTTGAGGTGCGGAAGGCATTTTCGCCTCCGCCTGAAGTCGCGCAGGATCGTCAACGGCGCGGCTTTTTGAACCCCAGGGACGCGTAGCTCAACTGGCAGAGCATTCGGCTCTTAACCGACAGGTTGAAGGTTCGATTCCTTCCGCGTCCACCAGTCCTATTCAGAAGCAAATCAGCTTAAAGGTCCTTCCCTTTCACTGCGTTCAAGGTCAGGATTTCGCCTGCGGGCACCGACGGCAAGCAAAACGGCTCAAGTTCGATTCCTTCCGCGTACACGAGCCGCTGGATAACCTGAGACCCTCGCATCGCCCTCCGTGCTACCCGTCACTGCAATACCCTGCGGATGGCGTTCAGCATAAGAAATGGCGGTGTGTCCACGGTCGCTGAGGATCCGCCCTGGAGCCAACTTCAGTCGTTTGAGCCGCTTTGCCGCGACCTGCCGAAGTGTTCACCCTCCCCGGATCGATCCTCGCTTGAGGAATCCATGCGCCCGAGCCTTTTTATGACGGAGATTCGCGGCCAGAGCCGGCGGGACGTTTTCAAAGAGCGCTGCACCAGCTCCCTGGCTCCCGGCACAGGAGAAGCAGGCGCGCCTGCCGTGGCTGTTCCGGCCTCCTTTGGCGCGGAAGCGCAGAACGACACGCAGTTCACCTCTGAGGCGCGCTTCTACGAGAAGATGCCGAATCGGAAAATCCGCTGCAGGCTGTGCCCGAGGGAATGCATCGTGGGCGACAACGATCGCGGGCACTGTGGCGTGCGCGAAAATCGCGACGGGGCCCTCTACACGCTGGTCCACTCGCGCGTCTGCGCCGCGCATATCGATCCGATCGAGAAGAAGCCGCTCTTCCATTACCTGCCCGGCACAACGGCCTTCTCCATCGCAACCGCCGGCTGCAACGTGAACTGCAAGTTTTGCCAGAACTGGGAGATCTCGCAGTCGCGGCCCGAGGAAATCCCGTCCGAATATCTTCCTCCGCATCAGGTGGCCGAAATGGCGCGCCAGTACAATTGCCCAACGATTGCCTACACCTACGGCGAGCCGGTGGTCTTCGCCGAGTATGTGATGGACACGGCCGATGCCGGTCACGCGGCGGGAGTGCGCAGCATCGTGGTCTCCAACGGCTATATGCAGCACGACGCGCTGGTGGAGGCCTACGGCAGGATGGACGCGGTCAAAATCGACCTGAAGGCCTTCACCGAGTCCTACTACGCGAAGGTCGTCACCGGGCAACTGAAGCCGGTGTTGGAGACGCTCGTGACGCTGCGCAAGATGGGCAAGTGGACCGAGATCGTCTACCTGGTGGCACCCACGCTCAACGACGATGACGAAGAGTTCCGCGGGTTGGCGCAGTGGGTCAAGGCCAATCTCGGCCCCGATGTTCCCCTCCACTTCACACAGTTTCATCCCGAATACCGGATGAAGAATCTGCCCATCACGCCGGTGGCGACCCTGGAGCGGGCGAAAGCCATCGCCGCCGCTGAGGGGCTGCACTACGTTTACATCGGCAACGTACCCGGACACCTCGCGCAGAACACCTACTGCCCGCAGTGCCGCAAGATGCTCGTTGAGCGCGTCGGCTTCACGGCGAGCCAGGTGCTCATCCGCAAGGACTCGACTTGCCCGTTCTGCCGGCACAAAATCCCCGGCATCTGGCACGCTTGATGATGGCCGGGAGGTCCTGACCCATGAAGGTCGCAAGGAGTTATTCGATGGCTTGGATGATGACACAATGCATCCCACTCCTGGTCACCGCACCCTTCCTGCGTGTTCGCGCAGCGGGAGGCGCAGACGGACAGCAAAAGGTCCGGCCCGCGGCGGTTGCTGGGGCGTTCTATCCCGCCGATCCGCAGGAGCTGGCGAAGATGATCGACGACATGCTGGCCAAGGCCGCGTCGCCGCCGGTGGATGGAGAGATTCTGGCTGCGGTGGCGCCCCATGCGGGCTATCCATATTCGGGCCCGGTGGCCGCATGGACCTACGCGGCGCTCAAGGGCCACAAGTACTCGCGCGTGGTGGTCATCGCGCCCTCGCACTACGTAGGCTTCGACTTCACCTCGGTCTACGATGGCGACGCCTACACGACGCCGCTGGGAACGATCCCCGTGGACAAGGAGTTTGCGCGGCGGCTGGTAAAGATGAGCTCGACCATCGAGCTCTCGGACAAGGGCCACCAGGCAACCGCCGGCGCGCCGGAGCATTCGGTGGAGGTGGAGCTTCCCTGGCTGCAGAGAGTGCTGGGCAAATTCGAGCTGGTGCCGATCGTCATGGGCGACCAGAGCTACGCGAGCAGCCGCGCGCTGGGCGTGGCCCTGGCCCGGATGCTCCGCGATGACCATGACACGCTGGTTCTGGCCAGCAGCGACCTCTCCCACTTCCACCGCTACGATGAAGCCGAGAGCATCGACCACAAGACTCTGCACGCGCTCGAGGCGTGGGACTACCTGAGCATGTCGCGCAACTTCGAGACGCGTGTGTGGGAGGCATGCGGCGGCGCACCCATTGTGGCGGCGATGATCTACGCCGAGCGCATGGGCGCGAACAAGGCCGAAGTGCTCAGGTACGCGAATTCAGGCGACGTTACCGCGGACCACTCGCGCGTGGTGGGATACAGCGCCGATCTCTTCGTGAAGACGGCGCACGCGGCCGACGCGGCGACGCCGTTTTTGCTGACAGATCAGGAGAAAGCCGAACTGCTCGCCGTGGCGCGGAAGTCCGTCGAGTCCATGATCCAGAAGAATGAGCCGTATGCGCCGGTTTCGAGCGCCAGCGAAACTCTCGGCCGCGAGTATGGAGCATTTGTCACGCTGACTGAGGGCGGCGCGCTGCGTGGTTGCATCGGCTATACCTCGCCCGTGAAGCCGCTTTCGATCACAGTGCGCGACACAGCCGCGCTGGCCGCGTCGCGCGATCCGCGCTTCCCGCCGGTCACGGCCGAAGAGCTGCCAAAGCTCGAATACGAGATTTCGGTGCTGTCGCCGCTGCGCCGCGTGACGGACATTGAACAGATCAAGGTCGGCCGCGACGGGCTGCTGATGAAGAAAGGCGGCTCGGAAGGGCTTTTGCTGCCGCAGGTTCCCGTGGAGCAGAAGTGGGACCGGCAAACGTTTCTGGAGCAGACATGCGTGAAAGCCGGCATGGAGCGGGACTGCTGGAAGGACGAGAACACCGACATCTTCCGCTTCACCGCCGTTGTTTTCGGCGAGCGCAGGAAGTAGGAACAGCGAGGAACAGGCGACAGGAATCAGGGAACCGTGAGCAGCGAACCGCGAATGGCGCGCTGCGCTCCCTGTGGACGGGCCAAAAAGGGCTGATTTGCCGACAAAAGGGCGCGTTCTGGTGACTTTTGGCGACGCTTTGCGACGGGATTTTGGGTATTTGGGGACGGAAGCCTACTGATTCTGAACAACTTAGACTTTGAAAAGGGCCGTTTTGATACCTCCGGGGGGTATAGAGGGGTGGGCGTAAGAACAGGGATTAGGGACCAGAAGAACAGGGGTCAGGCGTCAAGGAACGAGGCCTTATGGGGCGGACGGGGTGCAGGTCCTAACACTGGAAGTGCTGAGGCGCGGCAGAGCGTAATGGCGCATGAGCGCCGACGAATAGCGCGAAAGTGTCATTGAGTCAGCAAAGGTAACGAGGTTCAATGTTACCAACATGCCCTTGACAGAGGTGCCGGGGCGGACATGATTTCTGGCCGTCACTCGATAGACATCCCGCGTCATTCGCTGAACCGTAGACTTGAACCACCAAG
>JBEKAJ010000168.1:0-7848 GCA_050018295.1 Occallatibacter sp.
CCGCACTTTTATTCCATCTACGCGTACTGCCGCATCTCCGACGATCTCGGCGACGAAGTGCCCGACCGCTCCGCTGCTTTGGCTCTCCTTGATTTGTGGGGCCGCCAACTCGACGCCTGCTACGAGGGCCGCTCGCGTCATCCGGTCTTCGTCGCGCTCGCCGAAACTATCCGCGCCTGCTCCATCCCCAAAGAGCCGTTCGCGGACTTGCTCGTCGCCTTCCGTCAGGACCAGACCGTCACCCGCTACGCCACCATGGACGACGTCCTCGGCTACTGCCGCTACTCCGCCAATCCCGTCGGCCGTCTGGTGCTCTACGCCTGCGGCGAAGTGCGTCCCGAGAAAATCGACGAGAACTTCAAGCTCTCGGACGCAACCTGTTCCGCGCTGCAACTGGCCAACTTCTGGCAGGACGTTCGCGTCGACTTCGCCAAGGGCCGCGTCTACATTCCGCAAAACGACATTCGCCGCTTCGGGGTCAACGACGAAACCATCGCTCAAGGCGTCGCCACTCCTGAGTTTCGCGCCCTCATGCGTCACGAAGTCGGTTTCGCTCGCTCTCTCTTCGAGCAGGGCCTGCCGCTCATCGGCAGAGTCAACCGTGACCTCGCCCTCGACCTTGATCTCTTCAGCCGCGGCGGCCTCGAGATTCTGCGCGCCATTGAGCGCCGCGATTACGATGTACTCAGCGGGCGGCCGGCCATCTCAAAGCTGACCAAGCTCTCGCTCGCCGCTCGCGCTCTCGCCGGCAAGGCGCTGCCGTTTTTGCGCCTCCGCCCGCAATCAGTAGGAAAGTAGTGGGTCAGTTTGAAGGGTACGGGCTTTAGCCCGTACATAAATTGAGCAAAATGATCGTGGGCTTTAGCCCCCGAGGGAATACTTCTCTAAACTGGCCCATGATCGACAGGAAAGGTTGCTTGACCCAGCAAGCTCCATCGTTCGACCTCGCCCTGGCACGCGCCTACGCGGCCTGCCGCACAATCGCGAAGCGCGAAGCCAAGAATTTCTATTACGCATTCCTTGCTCTTCCGCGCCATCGCCGCAACGCCATCTGCGCTACCTACGCATTCATGCGCCAGGCCGATGACCTCGCCGACGACGAATCCATTCCGCGCGACGAGCGCCGCCGCCTTCTCGATACGTGGCTCGCCGCCTGGTGCGATGCCGCAAAGGGCGCGCCCACCCAGGACCCCGTCTTCCTTGCTGCGCGCGATGCAACCGCGCGCTTCGCCATTCCGCTCGCGCTGCTCGATGAGCTCGTCGCAGGCGTCACTCTCGATCTGGACCACGCCGCGGACGGTGCGCCGGAAACCTACGCGACCTTCGAAGATCTTTACCGCTACTGCTACCTCGTCGCGTCGGTCGTCGGCCTGGTCTGCATCCGCATATTCGGTTACTGCGACCTGCGCGCCGAAAAGCTCGCCGAAGAAACCGGAATCGCCTTCCAGCTCACCAACATTCTGCGCGACGTCGCCGAAGACGCCGCGCGCAACCGCGTCTATCTTCCGCTCAAGAATCTCGAGCATCACGGCATTTCGCTCGATGCGCTGCTTCATCGCCCGCCTGCCGCGCCGCCCACTCCCGCCGAGCGCGAGCTTTTTGCCGCCGTTGCGCGCCTCGCCGAACACTACTACAGCCGGGCACGCCGTCTGTTGCCGTTGATCGAGCCCGTGAGCCGCCCCGCTCTCTGGGTGCTGGTCTCCATCTACCACGCGCTGTTGAAGCGCATCAAACGCGCCAACTACGATGTCTTCACGCGCCGCGCCTCTGTCCCGTTGTGGCAAAAGCTTGCCATCCTCGCAGTGGGTCTGGTCTGGACGGCCTGGGCGCGTATCTTCGGCTGACGAATCGAAACACACAAGCGCACCTCTCTCTGTGCGTTAACCTGATTCGGAGGTATTTTCCATGCGACCTCGATCCCTCGGTCGGCGCCTGCCTGTCTTTCTTGTGCTGGCTCTCGGGCTGGCCCTCGCCTCACACATCTCCGCGGAGCAGGGAACCGCACTCAATCCCGCGCTGCCCCTTACCCACGTTGACAACGGCCACAACTCGCCATGGGCGCAGAGCCAGCACTACGTCGTTCTCGTCTCGCTCGACGGCTTCCGCTGGGACTACGCCAAGCGCGATAACGCCACGCATCTTCTCGCGCTCGCCAGGCGCGGCGTCTCGGCGCCGGAAGGAATGTTGCCCAGCTATCCCTCCCTCACCTTTCCCAACCACTTCACCATCGTCACCGGTCTTTATCCCGAGCACCACGGCCTCGTCGCCAACAGCTTTCTCGATCCCGCACGCGGAGCCCACTTCGCATACACAGATCCGCAGGCCGTCACCGACGGCTCCTGGTACAAAGGCGTTCCCCTTTGGAGTCTCGCCGAGAGCCAGGGGATGCGCACTGCAAGCTTCCTCTGGGTCGGCTCAGAAGCGAAGATTGCCGGCTTCCAGCCCACCTGGTACGCGCACTACGACTCCAAAAGCGAGCCCACGCCCGAGTCCCAGCAGGCGCGCATCGACGATACCGTCGCTTTGCTCCGCCTCCCTCCCGCCGAACGCCCGCACTTCATCGCCATCTACTACTCCGAGCCCGACCACGAGGGCCACGAATTCGGTCCCGATGCGCCTCAGAACCGCGCTGCCGAGCTCAGGATGGACGCGATCGTCGGCAAGCTTGAATCCGCGCTCAAGGTCACCGGCCTGCCCATCGATCTGGTCGTCGTCAGCGATCACGGCATGATCAAGTCCGAAGGCGATTGGATCAACCTCGACCAGTTCGCCGACCTGGCCGGCTTCGATGCCGTCGGCTCGCTCCTCTACGGCAAGACCGAAGACGATCGCGCGCACGTCTACGACCAGCTCAAGCACGCCTCATCGCAGTTTGTCGTCTATCGCCTCAAGAACGTCCCCGCCAACCTCAACTTCAACCAGAATCCGCGCGAAGGCGACCCGGTCATTGTCGCCACCGGACCCTTTGCCATCCGCGCTCATGCTCCGGCGGCAGGCCAGGAATCTCGGCCGCCCGCCATCGGCATGCACGGATTCGATCCTCACCTCATTCCCGAGATGAAGGCCATCTTCTTCGCCGCAGGCCCCGACGTCGTCGCCGGAAAAACTGTCGCGCCCTTTGAAAACGTCAATCTCTATCCATGGCTGGCGCACATGCTCGGCCTTCACGCGCCCAAATCCGACGGCAGCCTGAACATTCTTTCGAGAACGCTGCGCGATGGTGGCGTCGCGCTCCAATAAGAACAAGGAGAAGGGAAGAAATGAGCGTAGTTCTCGGAATCGACGGCGGCGGAACACGGACGCGCGCTTCCATCGTCGACGGCGATCGCGTCCTCGCCTTCGCTGAGAGCGGCTCCATCAAGCGCTTGCGCGTCGGAGCTCAGGCCGCCGAAGAAAATCTGCGCGCTCTGCTCAAGGATGTCTACGCGCAGGCTGGCGTCAGCACCGTTCGCGCTGCCTCCTGTGGCGTCGCCAGCGCCACCATGCCCGGCATCACCGAGTGGATCACTGCTGTCTTCAACGATTTCGCCGTCGCGCGCTCCGAGGTCGTCGGCGATCACATCATCGCCCTCGACGCCGCCTTTCGCGGAGGCCCGGGAATCCTTCAGATCGCCGGCACCGGAACCAACACCATTGGCCGTGCCCCCGACGGCGGCTTCGAGTCCGCCGGCGGCTGGAGTTCGCGCCTCGGCGACGAAGGCTCCGGCTACTGGATCGGCTTGCACGCCATCCGCCGCGCGCTCAACGCCTACGATCGCGAAGAGCCTACTGAAGTCCTGAAAAAAGTCGCAGAGATCTGGAGCACGCCCACGATGGATGAGCTGATCAACGTCGGCGACGGCACGCCCGCACCCGATTTCGCCGCGCTCGCCCCCGCCATCAACGAACTCGCCGAAGCCGGCGACCCGGTCGCCGTCGGCGTTCTCCGTCAGGCCGCGGCCGATCTCGTGGCAAATGTTCTTTTGGTACGCTCCAAGCTCCGCCGCAAACACGCCATCAACAGCGAAATTCCCGTAGCCTGGACCGGCAGCGTCATCGACAAAATGCCCATGGTTCGCGAAGCATTCTTCACCGGCCTCAGCGCCGCCGCACCCCAAATGCATGTCGAAACAACCGAAACCGTCGCCCTTAACGGCGCTCTCTGGCGTGCTCGCCGCCTTGCCGACTTGCTAACTCGCTGACTCGCTAACCGACTTCCTACTCCCTTGTTCGCTCGTCCCCTTAGTCCCTTGTTCCCTGCCTCACCTGTACTTCCGCAGCACTCCCAGCACGCGCCCCTGAATCGCCACCTGCGCCGCCGGAACGTAAATCGGCTCCATCTCCAGGTTTGCCGGCTGCAAGCGCACCACATTCCCCTCCGGGTAGAACCGCTTCAGCGTCGTCTCCGCGCCGTGCACCAGCGCCACCACAATCTCTCCCTGCCGCGCAGTCTTCGTCCGCTCCACGAGCACGTAGTCCCCATTAATAATGTGCTCGTCGCGCATCGAGTCGCCCCGCACCTCCAGCGCAAACACGTCGCGGTTGCCCACCACGTCGGCCAGCGAAATCGTCTCCGGGTTCTCCATCGCTTCCACCGGCGATCCCGCCGCAATCCGCCCAGCAAGTTGCAGCTTCAAGCTCGACCGCGTCCGCGTCCCCGGCGGCAGCACGTCGATCGACCGGCTCCGGTTGTGCACCCGGTCCAGCATCCCCTTCTTTTCCAGGTTGGTAATGTGCTTGTGCACCGTGGCCAGGCTCTTCAGCCCCATGCCCCGCGCAATCTCTTCAAACGAAGGCGAATAGCCATTCCGGCTTACAAACGCCTCAAGAAAATCCAGAACTTCCTTCTGTCTTCGTGTGATGGCCATGCGCGCATTATAGCGAATAAAAAGCGAACCGCAACAATCTTTTCGCCACTTGTTTACTTTTTGTGCACACCAACCCCCGCGTCCTGTCTTCCTGTTCCCTTGGTCCCTTGGTCCCTCGGCCCCTGCTCATTTCCCCGGCGCGCTCTCCTTGCGGTCGCGCGCCGAACACCTCCCGGCCACCAAGCCAAAAACCGTTCAATACAGGACAGCTTCTCGTTTCCCATCCCTGCTATGATCTTGACGCTCAATCGCAGGCTTTGAACTCTGCCCCGGAGAAGCAACTCCCCGGCACTTTCCTACGCAAAACCAACCAAGGAGAGATCATGTCCAAAGTTAACTCCCTCGCTTTCGCAGTTCTCGCAACCGCCCTGTTTTGCTCTGCGCGCGTAGTGCCAGCCCAGATCTCCATCACCTTCGGAGCGGAGCCTGTCTGCCCCTACGGATACTTCGACTACGCTCCATACAACTGCGCACCCTACGGCTACTACGGGCCCGATTGGTTTGTGAACGGGGTGTTTATCGGCGCTGGTCATTGGTTCCGCGGCCCGGGCCACTTTTACGGCCATGTCGACAACCGCTTTGATCCCCACCACGGCTACAGAGGACCGCTTCCTGGGCGCGGCGAAGAGCCCTTCAACCACTTCCACGGCAACGAGGCTCGCGATGGGCGAGGCCACACAGGCCCCGGCGATCATGACGCCGGCAATGAACACGCCCTCCCCGGATATCACGGCGGCGGCGAACAAGGTCACGGTAATGACCACGGCGGCGACCACCGCTAATCCACGATTCGGCCTTGGTTCGGCGCGCTCTCCTTGCGGTCGCGCGCCGAACCCCGCCAACTCCGCTCGCTCCATTAACACCGCTCGCTCCGCTCATCCCCGGCCCGCCCACTCGATCAACCCTTTAAAGGCCGGTTCTCAGGGCCTGTCCAATCAATGCATCGAGTGTCCTAAATAGAACAGACAATTACCGGTTGCAGTGCTACCGTTGGTGTGAAGAACGAGTGCGCACTCTGGAACGGAATGATGCCCCCGTCACCGCCCCCAACACAGCGCTGATGAAAATGATCCGCGACCACGCAGCGCTGATGAAGATGATCCGCGCCAGACCACGCCCAGGAAGAGGCCGTCTAGATGGGTAAAGTAATCCGGGGGCCCTTTGACACTGCTGCTTTTCTTGCGGCCGAAGGGCCAAGCCGGCATATCGGCAGTTACGCACCAAAGCAGATTGTCTTTTCCCAGGGAGACCCAGCCAATTCTGTGTTTTACCTTCAGGCTGGCCGAGCCAAGCTCAGCGTCACTTCCAACAGCGGCAAAGAAGCGACGGTTACGCTGCTCGCCCCCGGAGATTTTTTTGGCGAAGAGTCGATTGCCGGAGCGGGAACGCGGCGAACGGTCACGGCCTCAGCCATTACCGCCTGTACGATACTCAAGATCGCGACGGCGGAAATCCTCCGCGTCCTCCAGGCGGAACATAAGTTCTCCACCTTCTTCTTGAAGTTCATCGTGATTCGGGGCATCAGAACCCAGGCTGACCTCATCGATCAGCTATTCAACTCCAGCGAGAGACGTTTGGCGCGGACGCTCTTGATGATGGCGGAATATGGTGAACCGGGTAAGCCGGAGGCAAAAATCCCATCGGTAACGCAAACGGCTCTTGCGGAGATGATCGGTGCAACTCGATCACGTGTCAGCTTTTTCATGAATCGCTTCAGGAAGCTCGGCTACATCGATTACAACGGCGGCATCCGGGTTCACAAGTCGTTACTCAACGCGGTATTGCACGACAAGCTGCCCGAGGAGAATACATCGCGGCCCAAGCTCCTCGACCCTCCACCCAGCAAAGCACGAACCGCCAGACGAGCCAAGCTCGTGTGACGGCTGAGAGCCGCTTTTCTACTCCATACTTCCTGCCTTTCCCCTCGCGGTCGTGCGCCGTTTTCCGCCGCTAGCCCCACCACTACTCAACAGGCGCCCCATCCTTCGCCTGGTTCTGGCGAAGGATGGGAAAGCACCAGCCTCAACTTCGCACGAAGGAACCGCTCCCTCAGTCCCTGCCTTTGTCCCCCGGCGCGCTCGCCTTGCGGTCGGGCGCCGAACACGGCCGCCTACTGACCTGCCATCCCGCGAAGTCGAATGCCTACCTCGAGTTTCTGGGCCAATGAATATGAAAATCACCTTATGCCGCGCTTACGTGCGGCCGCAGCGGGTCCACAACAGCCCTAAGTAGGTGGTGCTATGTCTTACTGCTTCACCAGCTCGACGCGGCGGTTTTTGGCGCGGCCGTCCTCAGTGTCATTCGACGCCACGGGAGCGTAGGGGCCACAACCGTAAGCTTTCAGCCTGCCGGCCGGCACCGCGTACTTTGTCGTGAGCGCGGCGAGCACCGCCTGTGCGCGCCGGAGCGAAAGGTCCATGTTCAGGTCAAGCGCGCCCTGATTGTCGGTGTGTCCGACGACATAAAGTTTCAGCGTGGGATCGCCTTGAATCAGCTTGGCGATCTCGCTCAGTGTCGCGGCGGACTCAGGCTTGACATCTGCCTTGCCGGTGTCGAAGTAGATGCCATAAACCGAAGCGTGGCCGGTACGGTTGATGTCGTTGGCCAGCGACGCTGCGTTTACCGTGATGAGACCCGACTCCATAGGCTTTACTTCGATGACGTAAAGCTCAGCATTGGCTCGGGAATCCGGGCCCTGATTGTCGATCAGCAAACTCACATAAACGTCGCCCTCCGGCCGCGCGAGCTTCGCCGAAATGTAGTGAATCCCGTGCTCGGGCCCCCAGTAATCGGCGTTGTCGCCGCTGTTGGCGTACGCATTTGCAACCGTGCTCCCGCAACCCTGCGGGCCGCACGTAAAGAGCGTTTCGAATCCGCCGTTCTTGAGCGCGGCTTGATAGTTGCGAAAGACCTCCAGCACCGTGCGTCCCGCAGGCGCCACGTAAACGATGCGGGTGATCTTCCCTTCCAGATGCTGGTTCTTGGTAATCGTGTTCTCCTC
>JBEKAJ010000169.1:0-7770 GCA_050018295.1 Occallatibacter sp.
GTCTGGGTCATCGCGAAGGATGGCGCGGTCACCACCAAGGGTGCGGCGGGCGGCGGAGGGCGAGCCGGGCTTGACCAATTTGACGGGAGCAAAAGCCCGGAGAGTCTGGCGCGCGAGGCCGCGCGAGGCGCGATTTTGCAACTGGGCGCAGTGCCGGCGCCGGCGGGCGAGATGGAAGTCGTGCTCGGTCCCGGCTGGCCGGGAATCCTCCTTCACGAAGCGGTGGGCCACGGACTCGAGGCCGACTTCAACCGCAAGAAGACTTCGGCGTTCGCAGGCCTCATCGGTCAGCCCGTGGCGAGTCCGAAAGTGACCGTCGTGGACAACGGCAAAATGGCCGGCCGCCGCGGCTCGCTGAATGTTGATGACGAAGGATCGGCAACGCAGGAAACTGTGCTGATCGAGGGCGGCGTGCTCAAGGGCTATCTGTCAGACAAGCTCTCGGCGCGGCTCATGGGCATGGCCAACACGGGATCGGGACGGCGCGAAAGCTACCAGTCGATTCCCATGCCACGCATGACCAACACCTACATGCTGGCTGGCGATGACGCGCCCGAGGACATTCTTCGCAGCGTGAAGCGCGGCCTCTACGCGGTGAATTTCGGCGGCGGGCAGGTGGACATCACCAACGGAAAGTTCGTCTTCTCGGCGTCGGAGGCGTACCTGATTGAAGACGGCAAGGTGACCGCGCCAGTGCGCGACGCCACGCTGATCGGCAACGGCCCGGAGGCGCTGAAGTACGTCTCGATGGTGGGCAACGACCTCAAGCTCGACGAAGGCATCGGCACCTGCGGCAAGGACGGCCAGAGCGTGCCTGTGGGCGTGGGCATGCCGACAATCAAGCTGGACAAGATGACCGTGGGCGGCACGGGGAGATAAGAACGCTAAGCAGCCTCGAGCCGAATCTTAACCTTGCCCCCGAGCGCGACGGCCGCCGCACTAGGTGTGCTGGTTGTACTCTGGCGTGCCGGACATGACCATGCCGCTTTTCTGATGGCCGTGGATGTACCAGCAGCACCACCCGGTCACATACGGTTCCTTCTCGGCCGGTGCGCGCAAGTCCACATAGGTGACCTCGCCGTAGAGATAAATCCTGGTCTCCCACGCCTCTAAACGACGCAGGTCCTCAGGCGTCGCGCAAACCGATTTCACATCCTCGCGGCCGAATGTGTTCAGTCCCGTCGCTTCTCCCGGCAACAAAATGATGGGAACGCGCGGAGGCTTTGGCGCGCTCTTGAAAGCCGGATTTGCCGGCAGGTAGTCCTCATCCCGTGCGGTCGCAATCTCATCGACAAGTGTAACGATCCTCGTAGGACTGCGCCCTCGATTTGTCGCAACGATCGTAAACCTGCCGTTGGGGCCGGGCTCGGGCTCCGCGGTCACGACGAGCCAGGGCCGCTGGGCCTGCGCCTGGGCTTCGGCATACATCAGCGCTGCTTTTGCGCTATCGGCGGCCGCCTGCGCTGCGGTTTCGCTCAAGCGCGTCTGCCGCTCAATCTTGCGCAGCGCTGAGAGGGCAAGCATGACTCCCATGTAGGCGATCAGGACAAGAATCAGGTTGGCCGCCCAACTGATGCGCTCCTGCAATGGCCACGGCGCGGGCGCTGGCGCCGGTGTGGCAATGGTGATGTGCGGCGGCGGAGCATCGCACCCACCTCCCTGGCAGTCAGTGCGCGAGACGGGATTGACGGCGCCGGGCTCGCTCGTAGGTGAAGCGGCGGGAGTGGTCGCGCCCGAAACGGGGGACGAAGGACTGCCTGCCTGCGCAGTTGCAGTTGCGGGCGCGAACGCCAAAGGAAGAAGCGCCACGGCAAGCGCCAGGTTCTTCAACATCATGGCGCCAATGTAGCACAGGGCCTATGCCGCCGTGCCGATGCTCCGAGCGCAGGTAACCTTCCCTCGAACGGTCCATCCTGCTTGCGCACGTAAGATGAGAGTTTCACACTCCCACCGGGAACGGCTTGGGGCTGGATTCGTCGGTGTCGACGCCGGTACGCCAGCGCTCGAAACGGCCCTGCAGAAGGCTCATCAGGCCGGTATACCAGTAGCCGACGACGAAGAGGATGAGGAACGGCGCAGTAAAGAAATTGTTGTTCGTGAAGGTGTAATAGATGGCCGCGGCGAAGTAGCAGCCCAGCAGCAGCTCGATCCATGGCGCGAGCTTCAGGCGCTTGCGGTACTTGGCAGCCTGCGATTTTTCTCCCTTCCGCGCCACGCGGTACTTCGGCGTGCGCACGAACGCGCTCTTGATGCCCAGCAGCGCCTCCATCACAGCCTTGGTGTTGGTCACGGTGAGGCCGATGCCCAATGCCATGAGAAAGGGGAGATAGTAAAACGTCTTCTTCCAGGTTTTGGGGAAGATTTCGCGCTCGCTCATCACGTAGAACACGGCGATGGAAAAGCTTGAGGCGGTGAAGAGGGGCACATCGATCAGCAGCATCTGGAACCAGCCCTGGTAGAAGCGGCAGATCATCGCGGGAATCAGCAGCGCCGACATGATGACCATCAGCGGGTAGCTGAGGTTGGCAGTCAGGTGGTACACGGCCTCAATCTTAATGCGGATCGGCGCGTCGGAGCGAAAGACCCTGGGCAAAATCTTGATGCTGGTCTGGATGAGCCCCTTGGCCCAGCGCGCCTGCTGGGTCTTGAAGGCCGTCATTTCGATGGGCAGCTCGGAGGGACACTCGACGTCGGGCAGGTATTTGAACTTCCAGCCGGCCATCTGCGAGCGATAGCTGAGGTCGGTGTCCTCGGTCAGCGTATCGTGCTGCCACCCGCCGCCGTCGTAGATGGCCTGTCTCCGCCACATGCCGGCCGTGCCGTTAAAGTTGAAGAACTCTCCGGAGCGGGCGCGCGCGCCATGCTCGAGAACGAAGTGTCCGTCGAGGAGAATCGCCTCGATCTGGGTCAGGATGCTGTAGTCACGGTTCAGGTGCGTCCAGCGGGTCTGCACCATTCCGATCTCGGGTTCGGCAAAGTGATGGATCACCTTCATCAGCCAGTCGGGCGGTGGAACGAAGTCGGCGTCGAAGATCGCGATGAACTCGCCCTTCGCCACTTTAAGTCCGGCGTCGAGCGCCCCGGCCTTGAAGCCATGGCGGTTGGTGCGGTGGATATAGACGATGTTGTGCCCAAGCGCGGCGTAACGCTCCACGATCGCTGAGGCCACCTCGCAGGTTTCGTCGGTCGAGTCGTCGAGCACCTGGATATCGAGCTTCTCGCGCGGATACTCCATTGCACAGATGGCCTCGATCAGGCGGTCGATGACGAACTGCTCATTGAAGATCGGCAGTTGGACTGTGACCAGCGGCAGCTCGTCAAAGTGCCGTGGAGGATTTGGGTTGTAATTCTTGCGGTACTTGAAGTACTGGTACGCCATGGTGTAGCGGTGGACCCCGTAGAGGGAAAGAACAATCATCACCGCGAAGTAGGGCAGAAGCATCGCCGCGTCAAAGAGATTCCAGTGATAGAGCCCTTTGAAGGTCTTGTCGGCGTACTGCATTCTCAGGTAGTGATGGAAGGCGCTTTCCGGGGCGAAGGCCAGAAATGCCCCGGCCGAACGCAGCACTCCCCCGAGCGGGCCGGCGAAGGCAAACAAAGGGGTTAGAGTCGCGGCCAAAAGGGATTCAGCCTCCCGGGCTGGATAGGTTCATTGTACGCGAGCTTGAAAAGTGGCGATGGCTGGCGATTCGCACTGCGGCACGGAATAGCCGCGCTTGAAAAGGTCCTTGATTTTCGTAGGAATGGTGGCCAGGGACGGGCCCCGAACGGAATTGCCCCGCGACCAGTCGGCTTTTTCAGCGCCGCGAGCAACCCGACCTCGCTGCACTCAACGGCACGAGTCCGGCCTTTGATGATGAAGACAATGGGATAAAAGGAATGGTGGCCAGGGACGGGCCTTGAGAGAATTGCCCCGCCGACCGGTCGGCTATTTCAGGGCCGCGCTCTACCGCTGAGCTACGCGCAAAAGTCAGAGCGCTGCCCTTGATGATGAGGACAATGGGATAAAAGGAATGGTGGCCAGGGACGGGATTGAACCGCCGACGCCGGCCTTTTCAGGGCCGCGCTCTACCACTGAGCTACCTGGCCTCAGTCGAGACTTCGTTGCAATTCCTGCGCGGATTCCCGGTAATGCCGGAGAAGGTAGGCGTAGTCCACGAACAGTTCGCTGCAACAACCTGAACAGTATACCAATTCCAGTTTGGCCGAACCAAGCTGGGGCAGTGGACTACACTGGAGAGCAATCATGCGGAGCCGGCTCTCTCTTCGTCTCTTGCAAGTTGCCGGAAGCGCAGCTCTGGCCGCGCTGTCCGGGTACGGCCAAGAACCCACCGGGCAGGGCGTGCCCACCAGGGCCGAGGCGCGGACCGCGCTGATCTACGAGGCCAACCTGCACCAGGGCCCGGAGACGCTGCGCGCGTTTCTCACCGATTTTCCCAAAGGCGCCGACCTGCACGTTCACCTCTCGGGCGCGGTCTATGCTGAGACGTTCATCCGTGACGCAGGCGAAGACGGATTGTGCGTCGACAAGATCGCGCTGAGCTTTGCCAAGCCGCCCTGCCGCGGAAACCTGATCCCGGCAACGACGCTATCCGGCAACATCGACCGGCAGAGCCAACTGCTCTATGACAAGCTGATCGATGCGCTCTCTGTGCGCAGCTTTGTGCCCACGCCAGCCTGGAGCGAGCATGACCAATTCTTCGCGGTGTTTGACCGTTTGGGCGCGCTCAAGGACCACACGGGCGAGTTGGTCGACGAGGTCGCAACGCGTGCAGCGGAACAGAACCAGCAATACCTTGAGCTGATGGTAACGCCGCCCTTCAGCCATGCACTGGAGATTGCGAGCCGAATCGGCTGGAGCCCGGGGTTGGCGCAGGCTGACCCGCAGGCATTCGCGCAGTTCCGCCAGCAACTCCTGGACCACGGCCTGCGCGACGAGGTGGCTGCGGACCGTGAGACGGCGCGCGCGGCCGAAGCGGAGAGGAAGCAATTAGAACACTGCGGAACCGCGCAGGCCGCGTCGGCCTGCCAGGTCGAGGTCCGGTATATCTGGACTGTTCTACGGGACTTTACGCCGGAGCAGGTGTTTGCGCAGATTCTGCTGGGGTTTGAGACGGTCGAGGCCAGCATGGATGGGAAGGACGACACGTGGGTGGGCATCAACCTGGTGCGGCCAGAGGACGACTTCGTCACTATGCGCGACTACACGCTTCAGATGAAGATAGTAGGTTCCCTGCACACGGTGTATCCAAAGGTCCACATCTCGCTGCACGCGGGAGAGCTTGCACCGGGCATCGTGCCGCCGGAGGGCCTGCGCTTCCACATCCGCCAGGCAGTCGAACTCGGCGATGCGGAGCGCATCGGGCACGGCGTCGACGTCATGTACGAGGACCGGCCGCGCGACCTGCTCACTGAGCTGGCCGCCCGCCACATCATGGTTGAAATCAACCTGAGCTCGAATGAGGGAATCCTGGGCGTCGAGGGGGACGCGCATCCGTTTCCTGTATATCGCTCCGCGCATGTGCCGGTGGCGCTGTCCACTGACGACGAGGGAGTGAGCCGCATCGACCTGACGCACGAGTATGTGCGGGCGGCGATCGATTACGGGCTCACCTACCGCGACCTGAAGCAACTGGCGCGCACGGGAATGGAACACGATTTCCTGCCCGGCGCGAGCCTTTGGTCAAAGCCGGATGACTTTAGCGCGGCGGTTAGTGCGTGCAAAGGCGAGACCCTGGGCGGCGGCGATCCATCGGACAATTGCAAGCAATTCCTCGATGGCAGCCAGAAAGCCTCCGCGCAATGGGAACTGGAACGGCGGTTCAGAGACTTCGAGGCAAAGTTCCAGGGGCCGGGCTTCGACGGCTTGCTGCACGGACAATGAGCGTCGCCGCGCGGATCGCCCGCGGCGTCCTACACTGTTGCCATGGACAACGAGCGCATTCGCGAAATCTGCCTGGCGCTGCCGCATGTCACGGAAACGCTGAACTGGGGCCATCACCTCGTGTATTGGGTTGGCGATCGCGACATCGGCGGAAAAATGTTCGCCATGACCGATCTCGATGGCACAGGCATCGGTGTCTTTTGGTTCCACTGCGGGGCTGAGCGATTTCATGAGCTGCTTGAGCGCGAAGGAATTAGTGCATCGCCCTACCTTGCCAAGGCTCATTGGGTGACAGTGGAGCGATGGACTGCGCTCCGGCCGCGGGAAATTGAGGACGAGCTGAAACGGGCGCATGCGTTGATCTTCGATAAGCTCTCCGCACGCACCAAAGCCGTTCTGGCTCTGCCGGAAAAGGAGCGCGTGAAGGTGATTCGCGAGCGGAAGAAAGTTCTTGCTGCCAGGGCGAAGGCCTCATCCAAACCCCCGAAGGCGTCAGCGGCCTCGCGCCCCGCCCGCATGCGTCATAAGAAGGCCCGCTGATCCGATCTGGAACTCATGCCGCGGCAGTTGCGTAACAATGGTTGAAGTATCCTGCACGAGGCGCTGAAAACCATGGTCAAGTTTCTTCTTTGGTGCATTCTTCTGGTGTTGTGCTGGCCGCTGGCACTGCTGGCTCTGGTCCTTTTTCCCATCGTCTGGTTGCTCTTGCTGCCGTTTCGCCTGGCAGGCATCGCCGTGGGCGGCGCGCTTGAGCTGGTGAAAGCCATCATCTTCCTGCCCGCACGGGTCCTCCGGGCGGCCTGAGGCAGCAGCTTGCCTCGACAGCCCCTTCCGCAATGCATTAGCTTGGGCCTAACGCCTTTTTTCTTGGCCTTCCAGCGCCCAGAGCGCCTCATCTGCGTCATTCTATGCAGACACTCGAGTACGGAGGATTCATGCGGAAGTTTTTGCCGGTTGCCCTGGCCATGTTCTTGCTGTTGGCGCCGCAGGCAGCGCGTACGCAGGCAGGCGATCCCGAGGCCGCGAAGAATGCGGCGCAGGCGCGCGCTGCGCTCGACGCCATGGTGCAGGCGCTCGGCGGCGAGCTGTGGCTGAACATCACCAACATGGAGCGGCATGGGCACATTGCCGCGTTTTTCCAGGGCAACCCCGACCCCGGCACTACGGAGTACTTCGAGTTTCATCAGTGGCCCAACCATGACCGGATCGAATACACCAGCCACCGCGACGTCGTGCAGTTCTATGTCGGCCGGCAGGGCTGGGAGGTGACTTACCGCGGCAAAAAGCCGCTCGACAAGGACATCGTTGACGACTACCTGCGCCGCCGCGACCACTCGATTGAGACGGCCGTGAAGGTCTGGATGAAGGACCCGAACACGATTCTGCTTTACGAAGGCCAGCGCATGTCTGAGCGGCACCTGGGCGAGCAAGTCACGCTCATCTCTCCGCAGAACGAAGCCATCACCATTCTCATGGACGTGCAGACACATCTCCCGCTGCAGCGCAGCTTTCAGTGGCGCGACCCCGTATACCACGACAAAAACACCGACACCGAAGAGTACGACGACTATCACACCATCGAAGGCTTTCCTACTCCTTTCACCATCACCCGCCTCAAGAACGGCGATCCCTTTCGGCAGTATTTCGTGGACCGCGTAAGCTTCAACCAGAACCTGCAAGCCGATTTCTGGGATCCCGATGCCGTGGCACGGAAGATCAAGAAGTAGCCGCGCGGGAGCGATTGCCCACAAACGATTCATTCGCAGGCTGGATGAATATTTATAATCCGAACGAGCGTTAATCACTCAACACAACCGCTCCGAGGAGCCGCAGAATGACGTTGACCATCCAGGAAATCATGGATTTCCTGCCCCACCGTTACCCCT
>JBEKAJ010000170.1:0-7666 GCA_050018295.1 Occallatibacter sp.
CGGATAAACTCCTCGGCTTTGACGTGGCCGGGGCCGGTGGGCCAGCGCGGGCCGATGGCGGCGAACTCGCGCGCGTACTCGTAGGCGCCGGCGCCGTCGAAGTGCTGCGCGGACACGGCGAGGGGAGCGATGAGAGCGACGGATGCAAAAAAGATCGCGGCCCGTGCTGCAGCCTTAAAAGAACAACCGCAGATCCCCATTCGACTTCGATTGCTTCCGCAATCTCCGCTCAGGGCAGGCTTTCGACTCGTCCGCCTGACTGCGCACTCGCTCAGGATGACAAGCCGTTGAGAGAATTTTGACCGAGGCGAAAAGGAGATCATCCCGCAGCCTCCTTTTTCTTTCTGCGCGCGGGGTGGACCCACCAGGCGACGCCGATGCCGACGAGGTAAAGAGCCAGCATGGGAACTGCGTAAATGCACATGGTGCCGGGATCGGGGCTGGGGCAGATGATGGCGGCCACCAGAAAGACGGCCAGAATGGCGTAGCGAATGTTCTTCCAGAGAAACTTCGGGCTGACGATGCCGAAAAGTGCGAGGAAGAAGATGAGGATGGGCAGCTCGAAGCTGACGCCGAGGCCGAGAATGATGGAGAGGAAGAAGCCCGTGTATTCCTCGATGGTGACCATGGGGTTGAACTTGCTGCCGAAGTTAATGATGAGGATCTTGAGGGCGCCGGGGAGAACGTAGAAGTAGCCGAAGGCCGCGCCGGCGAGAAATAGGCCGACCGTCGCGGTCATAAAGGGAATGACGAAGCGCTTTTCTTTCTGGTAGAGGCCGGGGGCGATGAAGAGCCACACCTGATAAAGAATGAAGGGCGAGGCGATGATGGCTCCGCCGATGAGCGAGACCTGAAGATAAAGGTTGAGCGGATCCATGGGATGGGTGTAGTTGAGCTTGATGCCGAGCTTGGTGAGCGGGGCCTGCACGAAGCCATAGAGACGCTCGTGGAAGGCATATGCGACGATGAAGCCGATACCGAGATACAAGGCGGAGTGGACGATGCGCTTGCGCAGCTCCTCGAGGTGCTCCATGAGGCTCATGCCGGGGAGCTCGGCGCGCTCTGTGACGGCTTTGCGCGCCCGTTCGATGGCTTCCTGCGGGTCAACGATGAGTTGATCAGCCATGGTGTGCAGCCGGCTCCGATCGTTCGGCTTCAGGTGCTGCGGTTTCAGTCGCTTTGCCAGGAGGCTCGGCGGCAATCGTCTCGCCGGTGGAGGGCGGCTGAATGTTCAGTATGGATGGCTCTGCTGGCGCCGCGACCTCCTGTGAGCCCGTGGTTTCGGCATCCACATAGGGGTCGGTTGCCCCTTCAGGGTTGGACTCTTCCGCAGCGGTGGGTGTGCCGGAATCAGGAGTTTGCGAGGCTGTCTGCTCCAGTTGCGCTGGCGTCGGGGCCGCAGCTAAGGCCCGTTGGCGCTCCTCCTCTTCTTTCTTGCGGCGGTCGGCTTCCTCGGCGTTGCGTAACTCCTCTTCCATCTGGAATTTGAAGTCGTTGGAGGCCTTGCGGAACTCGTACATCAGCTTGCCGAGCTGGCGGCCGATCTTGGGCAGGCGCCGTGGGCCGAAAACCACCAAAGCCAGGACCATGAGGAGCAAGGTGTCCCACATGCCCAGGGTCGCGAGCTGAATTGGCGGCGGAGATCCCATGAAGGATCATGATACCTGCGCTTGCGGGGCGCTCACAATTGCTGTGCACTGCTTACGGTGCGATTCAGCGCAATGGGTGGAGCGGCTGAGCAGGCTTTCCGGGGCGAGTGCGGGCTGCGGATGTGGGGTGGTTCCGGGTGCACAGACTGAGCGTGATGGGTCGAAGCGACCAACCGGCCGAAAGAGCCCGTCGAAAGGTGCGAGTTCGGGAGTTGTGCTGGTTTGTTCCGGTCTGCTTGGTAATCATAAAATCTGATTCAAGAGATTGCACCTTAACTGTTGCAAATCTCCGGCACTTTGCGCCACCGTTCACCCCGGCGAAAGGGTCTGTGGACACGACTTAAGCTGCGTCGCATTGTTTCTCGGGGTGTGTGAAGTCCGCATACAATGAATGCGGGATCCCGGCTTCCACCCCCCAAATTCCCGGAGCGGCTCCCCTGCGGCCCGATGACGATGCGTTTCAACCGACTTCGAAACGTCGCGCTGCTTCTGTTGCTGCTGCCGATGTGCGGTCCTCGGCACGCGGCTGCGTATTCCCTGCTCACGCATGAGCAGCTTATCGACCTCACTTGGAACGACTCGATTGTTCCGTTGCTGAAGAGCCGCTATCCCAATCTCACGCCGGCCGAACTGGACCGCGCGCGCTCCTTCGCATATGGCGGGTGCGTGATTCAGGACCTGGGGTACTACCCCTTCGGCGACTCGTTTTTCTCTGACCTGACGCATTATGTGCGCACCGGCGACTTTGTGCTGGCGCTCTTCCGAAACGCGCACAACGCCAACGAGCTGGCCTTTGCCGTGGGTGCGGAATCACACTACATTGGCGATACCATTGGGCACTCGCAGGCGACCAACCGCGCCGTCGCGCTCCAGTTTCCCAAGCTGGCGGCCCGCTACGGACCAAGCGTGAACTATGCCGAGGGCCGGCACCAGCATGTGCAAGTGGAGTTTGCTTTTGACGTCGATCAGATTGCGAAGCATCGTGTAGCGCCGCTCGGCTATTTGCGCCATATCGGGTTCAGGGTTCCAACGCACCAGCTTGCGCTGGCGTTCTATGAGACGTATGGAGTCACCGACGATTTCGCTGCCGGCGCGCGGCATAAATTCAACGTCGGCGAGTACCAGTTCGCGACGCGAAAGTTCATTCCGCGCGTGGCATACGCCGTCACGCTGATGAGGCGTGGCCATGAGGTGGCAGAGCCGGATACGGCCGATGCGAAAGAGATTGAGAGGGAGTCAGCAGAGGCGGCGACGCTGTATGATTGGGCCGCCTATCGCAAGAGTGCCGGCTTCGAGACGCATCTCATCGCCGGCGTGCTCTGGGTGCTGCCCAAGGTTGGCCCGCTGGCGATGGTCGCGGTGAAGGGCCCAAGCCGTGCGGCCGAGGCCGACTACATGCACAGCCTGGTGTCAGCCACTTCGGTGCTGCGCGATCGTCTGGCCTTCTTTACGCCAACGGAAGCGGGGCAGGCGCGGCCTGCGAGCCTAGCGGCTTCGACAGATCCGTTGGGTCCACGGGATACGCAGCATCCTCTGCCCAATCGCGACCTCGACACCGGGCAGGTGGTCAAGCCCGGCGGGTATCTGCTTACCGACCAAACCTATGCGGAGCTTCTGCACCGCCTGACCCGCAACCCGAGTCAACCGATTCCGCCGGGGATTAAGAGCGATGTGCAGGCGTATTATTCCGACCCCGACGCGCCGATCACGACCAAGCGGCACCGCCGTGAATGGGAGACGGTGCAGGCGGATTTGAAGACGCTGGCCGCGATGCCCACCAGCACCGAGCCTGCTCCGTACCCCACCTACGGCGAGCGGCAAAGTCCAGGCAAGTAGTTAGTCAGTTCCAAACCACTCCGCTCGCGCAAAGTATTATCCTGTCTGAGCTCGTATTTTCTGACTATCCGGTTAAGGGAGAACTCTCGTGAAGTGTATCCTTCGCCATCGTCTGTCTCTTGTTATGGTCTTGATTCTTGTCTGCGCGGGGTTGGCCGCGCCCGCCCGGAGTGCGACACCTGCAGCAGCTTCGCACAAGCTACCCGTGATCAAGTATGCGAAGTACACGCTGCCCAACGGCCTGACGGTCATCACGCACGAGGATCACCGGCTACCGCTGGTGTCCGTGGACCTTTGGTATCACGTGGGCCCGTTGAACGAGCGTCCGGGGCGCACGGGATTTGCGCACCTGTTCGAGCACATGATGTTCGAGGGCTCGGAGCACGTGGGAGAAAAGTCGCACATCCGGATTGTGCAAGGGGCCGGAGGAACAAGTATCAACGGCACAACGGACTTTGACCGCACCAACTACTTTGAGACCATGCCCAGCAACCAACTGGAGCTGGCGCTGTGGCTGGAGAGCGACCGGATGGGCTTCCTGATGGAGGGCCTGAACCGGGAACTGCTGACGAACCAGAAAGACGTGGTGCGGAACGAACGGCGGCAGGGAGAGGGGCGGCCCTATTACGTGGCCGAGGAAGCAATGTTTCATCTGCTGTTTCCCAAGGGCCATCCGTATTACGGCGCGGTCATCGGCAGCCACGCAGATATCGAGTCGGCGCGGATTGCCGATGTGCGCGACTTTCATCAGCAGTTTTACACGCCCAACAACGCATCGATCGCGGTCGCGGGGGATTTCGACCCGGTAAAGCTGAAGGCGATGCTGATGAAATATTTTGGGCCTATTCCCAAGGGCCCGGCCGTGGCTCCAGTGATGGCTGTAACGCCGCAGATTACTTCGCAGCGCCGTGCGACGGTGACAGATACGGTGCAGTTGCCGCAACTGACTGTTGCATGGCTGACACCGCCCGCCTTCACGCCTGATTCCTACAGCGTGAATGCTGCAACGTTCGCGCTGGGCGGCGCCAAGGCCAGCAGGCTGGACGAAGCCATGGTGTACAAGGCGCAGACCGCGCAGAACGTAACCTGCAACTCGATGGTGGAGAAGCTGACCGGAATTACCGAATGCACCATGACTGCCAAGCCCGGAGTGAAGCTGGAAGATTTGGAAGCCGCGTTCTGGAAGGAACTGGACAAACTGAAACAGGATGGACCGACTGCCGACGAGGTGGCCTCAGCGAAGGCGCTTGATCTGACCGCCAAGATCACCGGCCTCGAACGGCTGGGTGGATTCGGCGGCATCGCTGACACGCTCGATCGCTACAACCAATACACCGGCGATCCCGGCTTTTTGCCCAAAGACGTGGCCATGACGGAAGCGGTGACGAGTGCGAGCGCGAAGGCCGCGGCGGTGAAGTATTTGAGCAAGGATACGGCGATCGTGGTGTACTGCGTTCCGGGCAAAAAGGTGCTGGACGACGTGCCGCGCAGCCCCGCGGACACCGACGCCGATGTGAAACTCGAGAATCCGTATACGGCGGAGTTCGAAGCGGCCCAGGAGTGGCGGAAGAACAAGCCCGATGCGGGCCCGGCGGCTGTTCCGCACCTGCCCGCGCCGCAGGAGTTCACGCTGGCGAACGGGCTGACGGTGTTGCTGGTGGAGAATCACGCCCTGCCGGTGCTGAGCGCGGAAGTTGTTTCGCGCGCCGGCAGCGCAAACGATCCGGACATGAAGAGCGGCCTGGCGACGCTTACCGCGGAGGTGATGAGCGATGGAACAGTATCGCGCGACCTGGCGCAACTGGCGACGGACGAAGAGCGGATCGGAGCGCACGTGCAGTCCGGCGCCGCAATGGATTCCGGCACCATCTCGATGGACATGCTGACCAGCCATACTGCGGAAGGGCTGAATCTGCTCGCCGACGTGGCGGAGCATCCGGGCTTTCGCAGCGAGGATGTTGACCGGCGGCGCAAGCAGAGGCTGGTGCGTATCGCGCAGGAGACCGACAACGTGCAGAACATGGCGATGCGCGTTGGGCCGAAGCTGGTCTTCGGCGATGCGCCATACGGCCGCAGCGCAACTGGAACGGCGGACACCGTAGCTTCGATCGCGCCTTCGGATATGACTGCTTTTTATGCCAGCCACTATGGACCGCGCGACTCGGCGCTGGTCCTGGCCGGCGACGTGACTCGCGCACAGGCCGAGAGCTTCGCACGCCAGTACTTTGGCAAGTGGTCGGGGAAGACTGAAGCGGCGGCCGCAATTCCGCCGGCGCCCGCGCCGCAGCAGGCGCACGTGGTGATTGTGGACAAGCCCGGCGCGCCGCAAAGCGCGCTGTTGGCCTTTGGCATCGGCGTTCCAGCGAATTCGCCCGACAGCGAGATTCTTACGGTGATGAACTACACGCTGGGTGGAAGCTTTGCCAGCCGCATCAACATGAATTTGCGCGAGGTGCATGGCTACACATACGGCGCCAACTCGAACTTCACACAGTATCGCGATGGCGGCCTGTTCCGGGCGGGCGGCCTGGTGCGGACCGATGTGACGGCGCCGGCGGCGAAGGAGCTGATGGCGGAGATCAACAAGTTTGCCGCGAAACCTTCGACCCCGGAAGAGCTGGCCGCGGCGAAGGAGGCGACCGTGAGTTCGCTGCCTGGCCGCTTCGAAACCACATCTGCCATCGTGCAAGCCATTGACGGCATCTTTCTTTACGATCGTCCGCTGGACTACTACGCGAAGCTGCCCATGAAATACGAGGCGGTGACCGAGGCCGACATTGCGCGAGTAACCAACGAGTACCTGCACCCCGATCAGCTTGTGATTGTGACCGCGGGCGACCGCGCCAAAATCGAACCTGGCTTAAAGGATGCGGGTCTGGGACCCGTCGAGGTGCGCGACATCAGCGGCAAGCTGGTGGCGGAACAGTAGTTCCGCCGCAGCCTAGCGGCCGTCTCCGGCATTCGCTCTCGAGGGTGGGGAGGGCGGGGCAGGCGGTCGAACTGGCGCCGCGACAACTGGCGGGCGCAGCGACTGCGGATGGTCTGCCGGCGCCTGAAGCATGGTCACGATGATGGCTTCTGCGGGCTTGCCGCCTGCACAGCGATAGGAGTGCGGGGTGCCCGCGTCGAAGTAGACGGCATCGCCGGGGCCGAGCCTGGCCTCCTGCTCCCCGTGCCGCAACGCCAATTCACCTGCAAGCACATACAGGAATTCGAAGCCCGCGTGCATGTGCGATCTGGGCTCCACATGCTCGGGCAAAGGGACGAATTCAGCGAAGTAAGGGTCCATGTGCCGGTCGGCCACCATGTACCCGAGGCTCTCAAACGAATAGGTGGGCGGCTCCACTCCGGTTTGCGGCATGCGCACGCGGTCCTTTTTGCGGTGCACGCGGAAAATCGGCGACGGCTCGGTTTCAAAGAAATACGAAAGGTCCTTTGAGAAGACCATCGCGATGCGAGCCAGGTTGCGCAGCGTGGGCACCACGCGGCCCGTCTCCAACTGCGAGAGGAAACTCGCCGAAAGCCCAGTGTGCTTGCCGAGGTCCACGAGGCCCATCGACTTCTTGAGCCGCAGGCGCCTGATGCGTTCGCCCAGGTGCTTCTCGGTAATAAAGCGCTCGGCGGTGTCGGCATCCGCCAGGGTTTTGTGCATCTCTTCGCCATTTGCCTCAGGCCGATCCATCATCGCCGCTCCTATAGAAGTAGGATGCGCTTTTGGGGCATTTGTTGTCCAGATCAAAACAGTTTCCGGTAGCACGAAACAACTGTGCGAGAATGGCGGCGAGCCACGCTGCGGCGCGATGCGCGTTAGACTGGAAAGTCCGGCGCGATGGAACAAGCCGCCCAGAAAGCCTGAAAAGAATGTCAGAAGAAACTACTTCCGCTCCCGAGACCAGCAGAAACACTCCGCCAGTGGCCACCATTGCCGAGATAGGGCGGCGTGAGGGTCAGTCCGTCACCTTGCGAGGGTGGCTTTACAACTCGCGCGAGAGCGGCAAGCTGCTCTTTCCGATCTTCCGCGATGGAACCGGGTCGATCCAGGGAGTCGCTCACGTTAAAAGCGTAACCCCGGAAGTCTTTGAAAAGCTGAAGGGCCTGACCCAGGAGTCGTCGGTTATTGTCACGGGGAAGGTGCGCGCGGACAAGCGCGCGCCGGGCGGGTACGAGCTGGACGTGGAAGA
>JBEKAJ010000171.1:0-7655 GCA_050018295.1 Occallatibacter sp.
AAAGAAACCGGAGCAGCGCAGCCGGGCCTTGCGGCGTAGTCGAAGGGTTTTGGCAAATTGCCTTCCACCGTCGGCCCCGCTCTGCGATACTTGTCTGTTATGCCGATTGACGACCTGCAGCAAGCTGCCCAGAAAATTGCCGGATTCCTGAATACCCTGAACAAGTTGGGTGGAATGCGCCTTAAGTACCGCATCACGGCGGCCGATGGAGCGCGCGAAGGGGAAGGCCCAGCAGCGCGGCAGATCTGCGTTGAATTGGCCGGGCCCGATGTGCCTCTGGTGATCCAGCACAACGGCGAGCTGCTGCGGGCCCTGGAAACCCTGGCCGCCCAGATGCTGCGCCTGGACCACCACGAGCACGACATGGTGAGCTTCGACGCCGCCAACTTCAAAGCCCTGCGCGCCGAGGAGCTGCGACTGGCCGCCGAAGCCGCCGCGGAGAAAGTGCGCCAGACGGGAGTTCCCTACAGCTTTCCGCCGATGAACAGCCGCGAACGGCGCATGCTGCATTTGGCCTGCCGGGCTTTGCAGGGCGTGGAGACGGCCAGCGTGGGCGAGGGGTCAAGCCGCTTTCTTGTGGTCTATCCCGAGGGCAAGACGAACCTGCCCGTCGCGCCGCAGTTCAAGCCGCGAGGGTTTGGGCGGCGGTAAAACAGGGATCAGGTTTCAGGGGTCAGGGATCAAAACGGCGGTTCGCGCGCCTGGCCGAGTGAATGGGCCACGCAGCTGTGCCACAATCCAAATTATGAAGAAGCAATTTCTAACGCTCGTTGCGCTGGCTTGCGTCACGATGTGCCCCGCACAAAAGCGGCTCGTCCTCGTTGATCAGGACGGCGCAGGGCCGGGTGGATCGGATCAGATGGCGATGCTGGCGCTGTTGCAGGCGCCAGATGTGCAGGTGCTGGGCATCACCATGGTGACCGGCGACGCGTGGCGCGACGAAGAGACACTGCACACGCTGCGCATGCTGGAGCTGACCGGCCACGCCGATGTTCCCGTGGTTCGCGGCGCGGTGTTCCCGCTGGTTCGGACACAGGAAGAAACGCGTCTGGAAGAGGCGATTGACGGAAAAGTGACGTACCTAGGCGCCTGGGGACGAATTCCGGCGATGACGGGCGACGCCGCGGCAGCCGCAGCGGGCGCGAAGTTTGAACCGCACGGTCCGTACGAGATTCCGCCGATGCCGGAAGGGCAACCAACAACGAAGCCGCTCGACGAAGATGCCGCGCAGTTTCTCATTCGGGAGGTGCGCGCGCATCCGCACGAGGTGACGATTTACGCGGCCGGGCCACTGACGAACATCGCGCTGGCCGTCTCGATCGATCCGGAGTTCGCGGCCCTCACGAAAGGAATTGTGGTCATGGGCGGAAGCCTCAATCCGCACACCAACGATCCCGAGTCCGCGGACCCACGCCACGAGTTCAACTTCTGGTTCGATCCCGAAGCTGCGCACATCGTGTTGCACGCCGGCTGGCCGCGCATCGACGTGACGACCGTCGACATTTCGGTGAAGGCGTCGTTCACGCAGGAGATGCTGGATGCAATCGCGAAGTCGCAGGCGCCGGCCGCGCGCTACATTGCCGCGTGGAGCCAGCGGCGCACATTGATGTGGGACGAACTCGAAGCATGCGCGTGGATCGATCCCTCGATCATCACCAAAGGCGTGGACGTCTACATGGATGTGGATCTGAGTCACGGCCCCAGCTACGGCGATACGCTCGCCTGGCCGGAACCGATGAAGCCGGCGATCGGTGTTCGCATCGTCCACGCGCAGCTCGACCTCGATTTGCCGCGCTTCCAAAAGGAGTTTGTCGATCTGATGACGCGGACTGAAGCAAGATAGAAGGTCCAATGGAAAGTCCCCGTGGAGGTGCAGGATGACGCAGGGTTCGATTTTGGGGCGAAGCAAACTGGTGGCCTTTGTAGCCACCAAAGATCCGGTCAAGGCGCGAGCCTTCTACAAAGGCGTACTCGGACTTCGGCTGGTGGAGGATGAGCAGCCGTTCGCGCTGGTCTTCGACGCTAATGGAACCATGTTGCGAGTAACAGTAGTGCGCGAACACAATCCTGCGCCATTCACGGTGTTGGGGTGGGGTGTGAAGTCGATTGAGGACACGGTGGAGCGGTTGACGGCATCGGGAGTCGAGTTTCAGCGCTACCCGGGGATCAACGAAGGCGATCCGAAGGGAATCTGGACCGCACCGGGCGGGGCCCGTGTTGCCTGGTTCAAAGATCCCGATGGAAATGTGTTGAGCGTGACGCAGTTCTAAAGCGGAACCAGGATTCGCCCGCTCGTTTTGCCGGCGTCCAGAGTTGTCCGCTCGTATCAATCTGACGCGTTTTCGTCTCCGTCGCGATGCTTGTACTTGAGGATGGTCTCATTCAGCCGGTTGGCATCGACGGAGACTTGCACCACGTCCATTTCTTGGCCATCGAGATCGACCACGAAGAGTCCCATGCGGTTGCCTTCGGGGTGCGAGAAGATCAACGTTTGCTCGCCACCATGGCGACTGGTCTCGCGGATCATCCGCTCCCATCCCTGGCCCAGCTTCTCCTCGACCAGCCGGTCTAGTTCCTCGCCGTCAACCGGCGCGGAGAAATGCTCGAACTCGGCAACGTGCACGCCGTCCACGCCGCCGCGCGTGGCCACGCCCGCCACTACGCTGGCAAGGCCCATGAGCGGAATGCGCATGGCGTGCTGGTGATAGCGGCTCTCGATCGAGTTGACCACGCCGTCAAAGCCGCCCCCGCCGCCTGCCGCCAGAGCAACCCAGGGAACGATCACAGCGATATAGAGCGCCGCGCAGCCGAGCGGAATCCAAAAATGCCGGTTCATTGGTCGCCTCCCTTTGCGGTCTTCCCCTTGTCCTTGCCGTCGCCGTGCGGCGCATGCTGTACGCCGCCCAGTGGACCAGTCGGACCCAGCGGGCCGGCCGGACCCATCACGCCGCCCAGCCCGCCGATACCCTTCAACTCGCTCAGTTGGTCCATGCGGATGGGGCCCAGAATCAGCACGATGGTGAGCTCCTTCGGCTCGGCCGCCAGCACAAAAATCCCGTGCGGCTCACCGTTCACCATCTTCATCATTACTTCGGTGCTCTCGCCGCTCTTGCTTTCGTGTTCGTGCACCATCGGCGACCACTCGGGCGTCGCGAAGGCCTGGCGCAGCTTGTCGATTTCGCCCATCGAGTACTGGCCTTCCTTGTCGAACTCGTAGCTGCGCACGTAGATGCCGTCGAGCCCTTCGATCAACTGCTTTGCCGCGGCCTGATCCTTGTCGTTGCTGTCCATGAACTTCGCGGCGAAGTCGAGCATGCCCTTGCCCAGCGTCACTTCGGTGACGTTGGCGGCGCGCGCGGCCAACTCCTTTTCCACGGGCGAGGGCAACGGAAGCGGCGACGGCGATGGTTGGGCCAATGCCGGCGCAACCAGCGCGGCGGCTCCCAGTATGAATGCGACAATGCGATGTTTCATTTTCGATTCTCCTTCTTGCTGCGAGTCGCCTTTACTGCGAATTCTTGTCTCGTTCCTGCAACTGCTTATTCATCACCTGGAAGGCATGATTGGTGATGCGCAGAGCTGTGAATACCTGCTGCTTTGCCTCTTCTCCCTTGCGGCGCTCGATGGCGTAATGCCCGACCACAGCGCTGCCAGCGACGCTTGCCACAACGAGCGAGGCCGCGATGCGCTCGAACCAGATCATGCGCATACGCTGCCGCGCGGACGCGCGACTGAAGTGAAGCTGCGCGCGATTCTGCCGGCGCTGCTCCATCACCTTGCCCTTCAGGTCGAGCGGCGCGGGATGGCGCTCAAGGCTCTCGTGGAGCTCGCGTTCGAACTCGTCGATTTGCTCAAACTGCACGGATGTACTCCTTCAACTGGCTCTCGGCCTTGGCCCTCAGCAGCTTCAGGCCGCGCTGCAGTTGGCTCTTCACCGTGGCCACGGGCGCGCCGAGCGTGGCAGCAATCTCCTCCGGCGTCAGGTCCTCCTGATAGCGGAGGATGAGCGCCGCCCGTTGCGCTTCCGGCAGGGTAGCGAGCAAAGCTTCAATACGGTCGGCGAGGGGCGAACCGCGTTCCAGTTCCCGCACGCCGTGCGATTCGTCGATCTCGACCCACTGATCGATTCCGCGCGCTCTGCGCCGGCGCAGCGCATCGGTGGACCGGTTCATCGTTACGCGTCGCAGCCAAAAAATCGCGTGCTGCGGACTTTCGATCTTCGCCATATTGCGGTCGAGCTCCATGAAAACATCCTGCGCGATTTCCTCGGCCAGGCCGCGGTCGCCGGTCATGCGCAGCGCAAGCGAAAAGACCATGGACTGGTGCTCGTCGACGAGTTGTTCGAAGTCGGGCTGCCAATCTTCGGCCATAAAACTCGCTGCTACCTTCTAATCCGCAGAAATGCGCGGGATGGGATGCAGAGAGTTACGCGGCAGGCGAGAAAAAGTTCAGGTATGAGGGTTGGAAGGCAAGAGGCGGGGCTCGATTGAGGGGACTCCCTGCGGCGTAGACTGTTCGGTATGACACGGATGGCCCGGTTGTTCGCGTACATGTCGCTCGCATTTCTATTGATGGCTGCGTGCGGCCCGGCGCGGGCTCAGTGGGAGATCGAGAACTCTGGCACGACGGCCGATCTGCGCGGCATCGACAACGTGGGCGGAGGGGTGGCATGGGCATCGGGCACGAACGGGACGGTGCTGCGCACGGAAGACGGCGGCTATCTGTGGCAAAATTGCGCGATTCCACCCGGCGCAGAGCATCTCGACTTTCGCGGTATCCAGGCGTTCGATGCGAACACGGCGATTGTGATGTCGAGCGGCAAAGGCGATTTGTCGCGGCTCTACAAAACGACGGACGGCTGCCATTCGTGGAAGCTGGTGTTTACGAATCCCGACAAGGATGGGTTTTGGGACGCGGTTGTCGCACGGACCGTTAAAGCCGAGTCCGGCGACGTCTGCGACGTGGGCTCGAAGGTCATCTTAGGAACAATCTTGGGTGATCCTTCCGTACACAAATCGAATCAAGCGGACACAACTACGGAGTCGAGCTTTTATCTTGCCAATTTCTATGCGGGGATTACTTGCTCCAAAGAAAAAGTGTTTCCAAGCGCATCATCCATCTTCGCGCTACCCGGTGAAGCGGCCTTCGCAGCAAGCAACTCCATTCTGGCGAGGCTCGACCCGGCTAGCACGTACTGGATGGCGGTCGGTAGGCGCCTGATTCAGTACAGCGTCGGTTTTACGCTTCCGGGCCGCTATGAAGCCGAAGATTTTTGCGATATTGGAATCCCATTCAGTCGCGGTTCGTCGTCCGCGGGAGTATTCAGCCTGGCGATACAGCCGGGTTCATTCACGCCGCCTGGACCCACAAAGATAGGTGGCTTCCATTGGAAAGTGCCGTCTTGCCAAAAGGCCGACATGGTCATTGTGGGCGGTGATTACCAGGCAATCGATAGACAGCAAGACACTGCGGCGTTTACCGGCGGCTCGAATAAGTTCAGCTTGGCCCAAACCCCGCCGCACGGCTTTCGCTCCGCGGTGGCCTACGACGCCGACGCGAAGGCCTGGATCACCGTTGGACCGAACGGGACGGACATTTCGACGGACGATGGGAAGAACTGGCGCGCGCTTCGTCCCGACGCCGAGCTGCACGAAGCGTCCGACGCCGACCGCAACTGGAATGCGCTGTCGCTGCCGTTTGTCGTCGGTTCGCACGGGCGGATCGGGAAGCTGAATCCGAAGGCGCTGGATGCAGCGAAGGGCAGCAGGTAGATTCGTGCTTTCCCAGGTCCCAAAATCGGGACCTGGGGCACCCAGGTTCAGTACAAGGCCATGCGGTCAGAGACCTAGAACAGATCCGGAATGCTGTGGAAGGCGATCCGTGTCGGTGCGGCCTTGTACGCAGTGAGCATTGCGGCAGGGGCGAGGGTGCTCATTCCGTACTTGTCGTTGATCTGATCCATGGTAGCGAGCAGGCGCGTGCGGCTCTGTTCTTCTTCGAGGCCGTCAAAAAGCGCGAGCGTGTGTAGGCGATCGGGAACCAGATTGTTGAGTTGCACGCCGACGAAGTAGGGGTGCTCGTATTGCGCGCCGCTCGGGCGCGACTCCCAAAGACGGCGCAGAGCGGCGATGAGCGTCTGGTTGTCCTGGCACTCGCTCAGCTTGATCTCGCTGCGCCAGCCGCGCGCAGGCACTCCGAAGCGCGAGACGGGCGTGTTCTCGCCCCGAGGCACGGCAAAACCAATCGCCAGGCCGATGTGGCTGGCCCACAGATCCGCCGCGCGCAGGCGCATGGCCGCTTTGTGCAGCAGCTTGTGGGCGACGGCCCAGGCCTTCTCCGCGGTGCGCATCTCGGGCGCCAGCACATGCGAGTGGCTGATGGATTTCTGGTGTTCGAGCTCCGAGCGATCGAAGTCTTCGCCTTGCAGCCAGTGAAAGAGCCGCTCGCCCCACACCGATCCCCAGATTTCGCCGGTCTTTTCGCGGCCAAGCGCCAGCAGATCGTCCATGGTGCGAATGCCTTTTTCGTTCAGGCGCTTCTCAGTGCGCGCACCGATGCCGGGCAGATCGCGCAGCGTGAGTTGATGGAGCGCCTCGGGCAGAATGTCGAGCGGCAGCGCAACAAGGCCGTCGGGTTTCTCCATGTCGCTGGCTATTTTGGCTAGGTAACGGTTGGTGGCGAGTCCGACGGAACTGCGCAGGCATTTGCCCACGCGCTCGCGGATTGTCCGTTTCACCCGCATGCCCAGATCGATGGCATTCAGGAGCGACCGCTCGCGGCCGATGAGGCGGCAGGCCATCTCGTCGATGGAGCAAACGGCGGTAACCGGCACGCAACTCTCCACGGCCTCGACGACTCGATGGTGGTATTCGGTGTAGATTTCGTGGCGGCCTTCAACGAGCACGATCTCGGGGCACATGCGCTTGGCATCAGCGACGATGGTCCCGGTGCGCACGCCGAAGGCCTTGGCCTCGTAGCTGGCGGCGATGCAGCAGGTTGTGTCGGCCATCATGGGCACCACGCCTACCGGCCGGCCACGCAGCTCCGGCCTGACCTGTTGCTCGACGGAGGCAAAGTAAGAGTTCAGGTCGACGAAGAGCCAGTTGAGAAGTGGCCCCTGAGCAGATTCGTCGGCTGGAGCGGGATCGGCGGCATCGCGGGCCTCTTTGGCTGCAAAGCGAAGATTTGCAAGCTCCGCTGGCCACTCTTCGGGAATGGGAGAGGGGTCCGGATTAGAGCGGTTCCACAATTCACGTGACCTTTCCAACTTCTTGCAAGGTGGCTTTTTCTTGGTGAAAAAGCCACTGGGCGGTTGCGGTCCCGAATACAGCAATTGTGGAACCGCTGTGGGGTGAGCAGCCATTTTTTTTGCGCGTTACCATTTTCGCCGTTTCTTTGCTATTTTGCAATCTCGTTCTATTCCCGAATCGGGGCACCGATACCCCGAAAGCGCTAGTGACTGACCCAAAAGGGCGTATTTTCGTCTAATATTCAGGTTGGGTAGCATTTTTGCAGATCCGAACTCCTCCCGGATGACCGGATCGTAACCCTGAATGGTGACCGAAGATGCAGACCCTGGCACATTGGATTGCGGTGAATGGAAGCGTACTTGCCGTGCTGGTCACGATGGGGGTGGCAGTGCTTCTTGTCGCCTG
>JBEKAJ010000172.1:0-7614 GCA_050018295.1 Occallatibacter sp.
ACCGCGGGTCGCAGCAGCCGGGCTACGGCACCGCGCGTCCTGCACTGCCTTCGCAACAGAATTATGACCGCCCTGCGCAGGCCTACTCTCATGCGGCGCCGCAACAGAACTACGGCTACCGTCCGCAGACCTACCCGAATCGGGCGCCGGCGTATTCGAATCCCGGCTATTCCAGCAGGCCGCAGACCTATAGCACTCCGGGCTACCGGTACGGCTATACCGGGCAGGCAACAAACACCTACCCTGGGAATGGCTACTCCCGGAACAGCTATTCCGCGCCGCAAACGTACACTACTCGCCCCGGCTTCGCGTATTCAAACCCGTCCAATTCATATCGCGCACCGCAGTCGAATATCTCGCGTGGGTTTTCGAATCGCTCCTATGAGAACTATGGGAGTTCAACGGCGCGGAACGATCACTCGGGCGGATTCCATCTTTTCGGCGGTGGGCAGTCCAGGTCGTTCAGCCAGCGCGCGCCTAGTTACTCCTACAAGGCCCCTAAAAGCTTCGGAGGTGGGCACCAAAGCTTCGGGGGAGGACACATGAGCGCGCCCAAGATGAGCCATTCCAGCGGCGGCGGCGGCCACAGACACTGATTTGTGGATCATCTTGCGCCTCCGGCCCTAGACTGAAGCCCGCTCCTTGTCCTTGGCGCCCTTGATGAGCAGCCACAATGCAAATCCAAACTCCGCAATGAACATGACTGGGTATAACGGGTAGGTAAGTTTTTCGTGGCCCGGGAAGAGCCATAGCTGGAAGAAGCAAACCAAGAGGCAAGTGCCATCGGCAATCAGCAGTATGCCCAGGATTCGCGGGATCATTGACGATTTTACGACCAAATAACCGAGGGGAAAAAGCCAGGCGCCATAGAACAGCACCGAAACCATATTCCCGCTGTTGCCCAAATTGAGCAAGAGCATTGACAGAGCCTGCAACTGATCCGTTCCGAGCGCCTTCAGGTAATTGGCACCACTCAAAGGCAGCAGGGCATCAAAACGAATCAGCGTACTGACACACTCGACGGCCACGCCGCCCAGGTTTAATAGCACAAACAGCAGCGCGAGACCTCTATTCACCGATTTCAATAGCTCGTAGAGGGCCCATGCCGTCAAAAGAAAAAGCAAAGCGGCGAGCAGTTCGCTGGTGATACCGATGCGGAATAGCCAATCAGAAGCCATCAAATTCCTGGCTGTTGCTGCGGCATCCCCATTTACGATGGGCTTGCCTTGAACAAAAGAAGAAGACGCAAATGTGGCTATGTAGAGCAGATAAAGAAGCCCCGCGATTCTCGCGGCTCTCCGTTGGGACATATCGCCGATATCGTCTGTCATCTGAGTTCCTCCCATTCGATGAAAGCCCGATGAATGTTGCAACCCGCCGTAGACTGACGATACCCTGAAGCACTAACATCGACTGTCGGTAAGGTCATTCGCGAGCCCTTTCATGGATTGTCGATGAATTTCCCCGGCACCCCAAAAATCCTGGCCCTCTGCATATTGTGCGCTCTCGCCGTTTCGCGTGCCGGCGCGCAAGGCCCACCGTATCAAACAGACGATCCCGTTCCAGTCGACCTGCATCACTACGAGTTCTATATTTTCGGTGGCGTGGACGGCACACCGGTCGAGTTGGATTCAACCGGCCCGGCCTTTGAATTCAACTGGGGCGCTTTGCCGCGAGTTCAATTGCACGCGATTCTGCCCTGGGGCGTTGTAGCGCCGTTGAATCATCCCGTCTATTCTCCTTCCGGGGCCGGGCCTGATGAATTTGGACTGACCGACATGGAGCTCGGCGCCAAGATTGCATTCATCAAAGAGAGCAAGCACTTTCCGCAGATCGGCAGCTTCACCATGTTCGAGATGCCCACCGGCAACGCCGACAAAGGCCTCGGCGTGGGCAAGGTCTGGTACAAATTGCCCATCTGGCTGCAGAAGAATAGCGGCAAATGGCTCTTTGACGGGGGCACAGGCTACCAGGTGGTTCGGCAGACCGGCTTCCGCAACTTTCCTTACACAGGCTGGCTGATCAAGCGTGAGCTGAGCGAGCAGTGGGAGCTCGGCGCTGAAGTCTTTGCGCACGGCGCAGAGGGATCCGCTCCGGCGCAGACGCAAGCTTCCATGATGATCGATGTGGGAGGCTACTACCACTTCAAGCACAACACCAACGAGCAGTTTCTGTTCTGTTATGGGCACTCAGTCGCAGGGCAAACCGAGAATTATGCCTACGTAGGGATGTACTGGACTTGGGGCAAGGACGCAAAGAGCGACGCGCCGGACGAAAAGAAAGCGGCCGCGGACAATCTGCTGTTCCCGGTGCCGCCGAACAGAAACGGGCTCTGACAGCGCGAATCGGTCACGGGTCTCAAAATCGAGACCTGGGGCACCCCGCGCAGAGAGGAAGTTGCGAATGGAAATGACGGTACGCGGCCTCTGGACGATGATCCACGGCATGGGATTCGGCGCGCTGTATCTCATGGCGTGTTCCGGCGCGCTCGTTGAACTCTACCGCCGCTATCGCTCGCCACTGGGGCCGGAGATCAAGGTTGAGGATGAAAGGTTTCTGCGGATCTACCTGACCGCGATGGCCGTGCTTGCGTGGCTCACCGTGCTCACCGGCGCCTACATTATTTATCCGTGGTATCGCGCCGTGCCGCCGCCGGGAACCGCAAGCCTGGCCGCATTTCCGCAGCGCCTGCTGATGTCGAGCCCCACCACGGCCGCATGGCACTCCATTGGCATGGAGTGGAAAGAGCACGTTGCCTGGCCGGTTCCCATCTCCATCACCATGGCGGCAGTGGTCTTTTCTCAATATCGCCGCAGCCTCAGAATCCACACCGAGCTTCGCGCCGCGGTTCTGGGTTTCGTTTGGGCCTCGCTTCTCGCCACAGGCATCGCCGGCTTTTTTGGCGCCATGCTCAATAAGAACGCGCCGGTAAGTGGCGGAGCGACCATTCATATCGTGCAGGGAGAACAGAAATGAGCAGTCAAAGCACATCTTCTGCCCCGCAAGCGAGACTGAATCCCAACGGCGCCGGCGCGGCTGCCGTGCTCGCGGCCGGCATCGGCTCGTTCCTGGTTGCGGTCTTCGCCATCCTGGCCGACAAAGCCGCATCGATCAAGAGCCTGATGAACTTCTACAAGCCCACCGGACCACTCTCCGGAGTGACGACTTGCGCGATCGTCGCATGGCTCGCCGTGTGGTTGATCCTGCATCGGCGCTGGTCGTGGCGGAACGTCGAAGTGGGGCGCGTCGTCGCTGCGGCATTCATCCTGCTCTTTCTGAGTTTTCTGCTCACTTTCCCGCCGATCGCCGACTTGTTCTGAAGGTCGCTCCGTACAAATCCTCTTCAAGACCACACAAAGAAATGCCGGAGCTGGCGTGGAGCCAGCCCCGGCGTGTGGTTGACCTTACGTCTGGCTTACTGCCAGGCCGCCGTCGTCGTGTCGGTGAAGCTCAAACCATCAATGTGGCGAGCCAGCAGCACCAGGTTGCCGTTGGTGGAGTTCTTCAGCAACAGTCCCACGACGCGAACCTTTGTGCCGTTGCTCAGGTCGCTGAACGCCCCGAAGCCGTAGCGGAAGTCGCAAGCCGGCCCGAGGTACACCGTCACCGTGGACGGGACAACCTGTCCCGCAAAGCCAGTGATCTGCATCTGGAACAGCCCCTGCGCTGAGCTTTGGCTGCCGCTTACAACCGTGCCCATATAGCCCCAGTTTTCCAGGTGGATGCGATTGACCGTGATTGCCGTGCCGGTTGCCGGAGTTGCTTCGGCATCCGTGCCGCCGACTGCGATCTCCTGACCGGGCGTCAAGGCATACGAGTTAAAGAGAAGCTGCGTGAATGCATTGTGCATCCAGTAAATGCCGTAGTTCTCCTTCCCAGTGATGTCTACCTGAGCAATTCCGCCCAGCGGAACATCAGCCAGTGAAGACGGCTCGACCGCGCGCACATAGAAGTCAAGGTTAGTGGCCTGGCCAGATGCCGGAGTCACGTACGTGACCAATCCTCTTGCGTAGAACTTGCTGTCTGTAACGAGCGCCACTTCGTCGGCGTCCAGAGTCTGATCAGCTGGATCCAAAGATCCGGCGACTTCCACGATGCTGTCGGTATTCAACGAGCTCAGGCTGGCGCCGCCATCCCACTCGGTCGTCGAGCTGGTGTTGATGGTGAACTGCTCTCCGTGCGGACCCTGAATCGTGAACGAGCTTGGTTCCGTGGTGCTTGTCGGCGCAGTCACAACGGATCCGTAGAGTAGATCGATGTGTGCGCCCGTGTCGGTGCGCGCCACTGTAGAAACGTCAATCGTTGGAGTCACCGTGACGTCGCCGCTGGAGTTCAGTTCAATATTCCCGTTCGAATCAACGGGAATCGACTGTGCCAGATCAAAATCCATACGTAGACCCACCGGCGGGGTATTCGTACCAATGGTCAGGGATTTCGGCAGACTGAATGTCACAGTGGACGTTGTGAAAGCAGCCGGTGATGTTGCAATAGTCGGCGCGCCTCCACCGGAGGGGATGTTAAGGTAGCCCACTGTTCCGGTGCCAAGAACAAACGTGACACCGGTGTAGGTTCCTGCGGGAACCTGGTTCATGTCCACCAGGGTCTGCAGGCCGTTGAAGCGAGCAAAGTCCACCGTCGGCGTACCCTTGACCAGGGTCGATGTCGTTGTAGTGCCATTGGTCAATTCGACATCGAGAAGCTGCACTTGAAAAGAAACGACCGCAGCTAACGGCGCGTCGGTGCCGACCAAAAAGGCCGAGCCTGTCGGCACGTTGGATTGGGTTGCGGTGGTCATGGAGCTGGTGCAACCCGAAGCCACCAGCGCGACAGTGGCGATTGGAATCAGCGCCAGCCTCAATAGCATTTTGCGTGTCTTAGGGGACATATTGGGTACGTCGCTTTCTGCGGGCTGCCGTAGCTTAAATTGAGAGAGCACCGGGTGAAGCATTTTTCCATTCCTCTCGAGGAAACGCCGCCCAGGCTGCGAGCCTTTGCCTAAATAGACCTAAAGATGTAGACCTGCAAGGACTCTCAACTTCTAGGCGGGGAAGAATAATCCATTCCATGGCGCACTTATCTACAGAGCCATCGCCAAAATTGGCGGTCAGCTGCGACTTACCGATCGAGTCAACATCTGCCGTCGCATAGGTAGACACGAAACGATTTAAGTTAGTTGTGGGGGGATTCAAAAAAAGTTTCAACAGCCCTTGAAGGCGGGCCTGTTGTCCTATTACCACGGTAACAGCGGCCGATTCGACAGAACTTAGTCAATCTTCCTCAGCCACAGATTGCGGAAAGAGACCTTGCAGGGCGTGCCTTCGATCTGTAGCCCGAAGAGCCCGGAGGCGTTGGTGGTGGAATTGGGATCGTCGTCCACCAGCACAGCCATTAACCTGCCATTCAAAATGTGCAGGATTACCCCGCCTCGCGCGATGATCGTGTACTGGTTCCACTCGCCGTCCTTCACATAAGTCCCCAACTCCGCGCGGTCACCGATCATCCCCGCAAGACGCGGCGGCTCGCCGGGTTCGGATTCCACTACTTGCCCGCGCCAAGCCACGATCCCCAGCGAAGTGTTTTGCGAGTAGAGCTGCCCGCTGTACTGCTTCGCATTTTCGCTGGCGGGATACCAGAAGTCGGCCTGCGGCCCGATCATGACCCAGCGCGGATCGAGCGGCGGCTCACCGTTGCCGGCGACGCGGGCGGGGGGAATGCCGGTGCTGCTGCGGTACTGCACGCCGCTGCCGCCTCCCCACTCCACCTTGATCTCCAGCTTCAGATCGAAGTCCTTCGCTGTGATGCCGTGGTAGACGAGAAACGTGTTGCCCGCGACTTTGTCTTTCGTTGAGACGCCGACGATGGCGCCGTCTTCTACGCTCCACACGCCGGGCCGGCCATCCCAGCCGCTGAGCGTCTTGCCGTCGAAGAGCGAAACGTAGCCCGCGTGGTCGGCGAAGTCGATTGCCTCCGGTTCGGGGAAGATGCCATTCCGCTTTCCGGAGATATCCGGCTTCACCTTCCACAGATCGGTCTGGTCCTGAATCTGGGTCTGGGCCTGCTCCGCGACGGCCGGCATTTGGGCGCCGCTCGACGGGCTCTGAGGGAACGCCGGCAGCATGCCCGCAAGCGCCAACGCCAGTAAATGCATCGCGCATCGCGCCGCTGCCCACCGGAAGACTGCAGGGCTTCGCATGATTTCCTTCAGAAGACTTCCGAGCGCACGCCTTCGGGAATCGGCGCATGCTTCAGCAGGCCCAGCTCACCGGCCAGCCGCTCCAGCTTGGCGCGCGTGGCTGCGGTGGGCGGCACCAGAGGCAACCGCAGATGATCGCCGCACTTTCCCATCAGGCTCAAAACGGTCTTCACCGGGGCCGGATTCGACTCCCAGAAGTTGGCTTCGAAGAGCCGCGAGAAACGGCGCTCCAGCTCGCGCGCCTCGCCCCAGTTGTTTTCGAGAGCCGCGCGAACCATGCGCGAAACTTCGGCTGGAGCTTCGTTGGACGCCACGCTGATGAGGCCGTGGGCGCCGACGGCGATGGCCGCTAGCGCCAGGTTGTCGTCACCGGAGAAGATCTTGAATCCCCGCGGCATGATGTGCGCGAGCTCGGCAAACTGCGGCAGCCTTCCGCTCGCTTCCTTGATAGCTTCGATATTTTTCGCCGCCGCGGCCAGCCGCGCAACGGTTTCCGGCTCAAGGTTCGTCCCGGTCCGGCCCGGCACGTTGTACACGCACACCGGGAGGGGGTCGACCTCGCGCGAGAGAGCCAGGAAGTGCTGGAACTGCCCCTCCTGCGTGGGCTTGTTGTAGTAGGGATTGGCGGAGAGCACCGCTGCCACGCCGGGTATGCGCCGCAGGTGTGCGGCCAGGCGAACCAACACGCGCGTAGAGTTGTGCGTGCATCCGGCCCACACCGGAACCCGTCCCGCTGCCGCGTCGATCACCAGACGCACCGCACGCAGCCACTCTTCCTCGTCCAGCGTGGCCGCCTCGCCCGTTGAGCCGCACGCCACGATGAAGTCAATGCCCGACTCGATCTGCCAGTTCACCAGCGACCAAAGCGCCGGCTCGTCCACCGATCCATCCGCCCTGAACGGCGTCACAATTGCGGTACCACAGCCTGTCGTTTCCATAACAGGTCAAGTTTATAACGGCGGCGCGCGGCTCCGCGGTGGAAGAAAAGACCCGCTCGGCCGACCGCTCAGGCGCACTCCGAGACATGTCCGAACCCAAAGCGGACTGCTATGATGCGCGGAAGAGATACTAACGATCCCTTGCCGTTCGGAGCCTTTCCATGTTTGCATCCCGCTCGAGTTTTCGTGGTTTTCTCGCTGTGCTTGCTGTGCTGGCCGCGCCCGCAATGTTCGCGCAATCCGCACAGACCATTTCACTCACCGTCGATGCCTCGCAGTCCCCGCGGAAGCTTCTGCACGCACGCCTGATCCTGCCTGTACAGCCTGGCCCGCTCACCCTCTATTATCCCAAGTGGATTCCCGGCGAGCACGGGCCCAGCGGCCCCATCTCCGACCTCACCGGACTCAAATTCGAGGCGGGCGGAAAACCCATTTCCTGGCAGCGCGACGCTCTCGACGCATTCACGTTCCACCTCGAGGTTC
>JBEKAJ010000173.1:0-15733 GCA_050018295.1 Occallatibacter sp.
TCATTAGGCATTCCGGACTGGCGGACACTGCACACAGAACCGATTGTCGAGTCGAGCCCCTGTTCATTGAATGTTGGTTCAACCAGCGTTGACTACCCACCTGCTTTGCAGGCCGGTTTCTACTACGGATAGTACGGGGCATCGAGGGGAATTGCAAGTCTTGTGCAAGATGGGCAGGCTGTGGTACTGTCTTGCGCGGTTCATTGGGGGAACGGCCTGCCCAAAATGGCAAGTGCGCTTCGCGCGTCTGAGCACGCGCGTTGAATGCGAGGCGCCGTTGGCTCCGTCGGCCAGCAGCAAACTGCTGCAGGTTCGAGGAAACCAATAGCCACAGCCGGCGCCGAAGGTAACCAACATGCAGAAACCAAAGACTCGCCGGAAATGCTCCGAAGAAATGTCACGGAAATGTAATCGAGTGACTAAAATCAATTAGATGCAGGAAGGTCGGGCGTATCCTTGCGCCTGATTCATAGGGCAGTTGGGGAAAGTGTCCAGGACACGTTCACGACCGGTGAGAAGGCTGAGGTCCCGTGTGGGTTCGCGGCTGTACATAGGTGTGTCGCTCGCGATTGTTGCCGCGGCTGCATGGTGGCTACTTGCAGGGCTCACCGGGTGCGGAGCTTCGCTGGCGCTATCTCCTTCGCCGCCGGTGCCCGAAAGCACCGTCTCGCCCGTTGCCGGTTCGCCCATTCAGCACATTGTCATCATCATGCAGGAGAATCGCAGCTTCGACAATCTGTTCAACGGCTTTCCCGGCGCTGACACAGTGCAGGGCGGGATGAGCGGAAACGAATTGATTCCGCTTGCGCCCGTTTCACTTGGCGATTCGCGCGACCTCAACCACTCGCACAAGCGTTGGTGGGAGGATTGGGACCAGGGAAACATGGATGGATTCGCTCAGGGTGGTTCGAATCTGGCTTACTCCTACGTTCCCGAGAAAGACGTGGAAGAATATTGGACGCTGGCCCAGCAATATGTGCTCGGCGACCGGATGTTCCAGTCGAATACCGGCCCGAGCTTTGTGGCGCACCAGTACATGATCGCCGGTCAATCGGGGAATGTGGCGGAGAATCCCACCGGTTCGGTGTGGGGCTGCGACGCGGCTCCGGGGGCGACGGCCGCCCTCCTGGGGCCGAACGGCACGGAGCTCCCCGGCGTCTATCCCTGCTTCGACTACCAGACAGCTGCCGATCTTCTGGATGAAAAGGGCGTGACGTGGCGCTACTACGCGCCCGGCGCTGGGGACAACTACTTCATCCTGTCGGCTTACCAGGCCGTCCGGCATATTCGTTTCGGCAAAGACTGGGACCAGAATGTAATCTCTCCATCGCGGAGGGTGCTCGTCGACATCAAGGCCGGCGAACTGGCCCAGGTGACGTGGATCATTCCGGATTTTGCGCACTCCGACCATCCGGGATCGGGGAGCGAAGGGCCGGACTGGGTTGCGTCGATCGTGAATGCCATCGGCAACAGCCCGTACTGGAATTCGACGGCAATCTTCATTTCGTGGGACGACTGGGGCGGTTGGTACGACCATGTGGATCCGCCCAAGGTGGATGCAATGGGGCCCGGCTTCCGCGTTCCGCTGCTCATCGTTTCACCCTATGCGAAGCATGGGTATATCACCCATCACAACCATGAGGCCGCCGGGTTCATCAAGTTCATCGAACATAACTTCAATCTGGGCACTCTGGGCGCGCGTGACGCGGGAAGCGACGCTTTCCTGGATTGCTTCGATTACACGCAGAAGCCGCCGGGCTTCACGCCAGTTCCCACCAAGGTGACGCCGGACCAGCTGATCCGCGAAGAGGAAAGCGGCCCACCGGACGACGACTAACAAACAGGGAACAAGGGACCGAGGGACCAAGGGAACAAGAAAACAGGCGAACGGACGCGCGCGTCGAGATCAGTCTCCTCCTGTGCGCGCCAGTTCAGCCCTCACTACTGCGGCGGCGCGTGGCCGATCAACCCGTCAGCCCACTGAATGAACCACTTCATATTCGGCGCATCCGTGTGGCCACCATCGTGCTGGCGCCAGGCGAGTTGGCCGTCGAGCAGGCCCAGGTTGACCGGCGGCATCTTCGCCGTCTTGTAATCTCCCTCCACAGCAAGGCCCTTGGCGCCGAGCAGCGCGAACACGCGGCTGGCGTCGACAGTGGCCATAAAGCTGCCTTCATGATCGAGCCAATGCGCGTCGCCCTTCTCTGGGACGCCGTAGCTGATGAAGGTGAGGCGCGGGGCGCAGAGAGCGATCAGCTCGTTGGAGTCAACGGGAAGATCGCCGGGGTTCATGCTGCCGAATGAAGCTTCGGAGGCGTCGTACTTGATGAAGTTGCCGGCCAACCAGTAATACTCGCCGGTGGAAAGATTCTCCACGCCCTCGCCGAAGTTGCGGCGGAGCAGCGTGGCTCCGCCCTTGCCTGACGAGCCGACCAGCACCATGGCGAAGCGGTCGTTGAAGGCCATGGTGACGAGTGCGGCCTTGCCGTAGCGCGAGACGCCTTCAATGCCGATATGTTTCGCGTCGACGGCGGGATCGGTTTCAAGATAGTCGAAGCCGCGGTCCGCTCCCCAGGCCCATGCGCGCAGCGCGCCCCAATCGTCCGGCTTGCGCGGCTGGCCCTTGTTCACCAGGCCGATGATGCCGCGCGTCAATCCCACGGCGTTGTCGGCCTGCACGCTCGCCGGGTCGAAGCGAACAAAACCCCAGCCGGCGGCCACGAGTTGCCATTCATTGGGAGGATCGCCGTCTGCGTTCAACTGTGGTGGCACGAAGAACGGGCTCTCCTGGAATGGCTCCCACGCGGGGTGGTCCGCGAATACCTTCTTCAGTGACGGGTCCTGCTTAAGGAGCTGGGCCTTCATCGCTTTGTTGATCTTGTCGAGATCGTCGCCGCGCGGTTCGTTGGGATTGGGAAAGCCTGCGCGCGTGAACTCCATGAGCACGGGAACGGGTCCTTTGGCGTTCGCCGGGGTCACCAGAGTCATGTGAATCTTGACGCTGATCGCGGGGCAGCGCGAGTTGTTGACCACGCCGATCAGGTCCTTGGCGATGACCGGGGTGAAGCCGATCATCTCGTGGTCGACCGCCGTAACGGTCCAGTGGACTCTGGGGACATTCGCGGGCACGAAGCCGTAAACGTACTTCGAATACATGTCAACGAGTTGTGGGCGACGCTCCTTCCACCACATTTCGGGAGTGGTCACTTTGCTGCCGTCGTTCATCATGAGCGGATCGGGAACGTTGGGGTAGGGATTGGCCTTTGACTCGTCGTAGTTGGCTGGGTTCGGGGCATTCGCACTCCCGCTGAAGCCGGGGCGAAGCGTCTTGATGCCCAGCTGATCCATCATGTTCTGGCGATCCTGATCGGCCGTGAATGTGACCGGGGTGCAGGGAGTCTGCGCCTGCAGCGTGTACGCGGCTGCGAGAAGGAAGGCGAGGACACAAACGAAAACGGGGGGCTTGAGGCGGGAATGCATGGTCATGCTCCGGAATGATATGCTTGCAGCGCTTTTCAGAGCGGTTCCACAATTCAAGTGCCCTTTCCAGCGTCTTGCAAGGTGGCTTTTTCTTGATGAAAGAGCCACTTGGCGGCCGTGGGCCTGGGTAAAGCAATTGTGGAACCGCTATCTGAAAAGCGATTGAACGCGGAGATTATGGTAAAGCATCGTCTATGACACAGGCACGAAAATTCCTGGCAGCTCTTGGATTCATATTGATCGCGGCTTGCGCGCCGGCTCAGCGAGGCGCAGCAAAGGGCGATGCGTGGGTAACGAGCTGGGGCGCTTCGCAGCAGATTCCGGAGCCCCAGAATGCGTTGCCAACGGATGATCTGCGCGACGCGACGGTACGCCAGATCGTGCATCTCTCGCTGGGCGGCTCGGTGCTGCGCGTGCATTTGTCAAACGCGTTTGGCACTCAGGCGCTGCACTTCACTTCGGTGCATGTGGCGCAGCCGCTGTCGCCCAAGGCGGCGGCCATCGATCCCGCGAGCGATCATGCGCTTACCTTTGCAGGCAATCCCGACGTGACAATTCCTCCGGGCGCGGAGTACGTCTCCGACCCGCTCGAGATGCCGGTAGCGACCTTGTCGGATGTGGCTGTGACGTTTCATCTGGACGCGCCACCCGCGCAGGAGACAGGACATCCTGGATCGCGGTCCACTTCGTACTACGTGCACGGCGACCAAGTGAGCACGCCGGATCTGCCCGACGCGAAGCACGTGGACCACTGGTACCAGCTCACGGAGATCGACGTGCACGCCGCGCCAGGAGCGGCAACCGTTGTGGCGCTGGGGGACTCGATCACCGATGGCCACGGCGCGACCACCAACGGAAACGACCGCTGGACAGACGTACTGGCGGAGCGGCTGCAGGCTGCGCCGAAGACGCGCAACGTCGGCGTGTCGAACCAGGGAATCGGCGGCAATCATCTTCTGACAGACGGTTTGGGCCCGAATGTGCTGGCGCGGTTCGATCGCGACGTGCTGGCGCCGGCAGGCGTGCGCTGGGTGATTGTCTTTGAGGGTGTGAACGATCTGGGCGGGTTGGCTCGCGCCGGCGAAGTTCCCGTTGAGCAACACGCAGCGCTGGTCGAGCACGTGATTGCGGCATACGAGCAGATCATCGCGCGGGCGCATGCGCACGGGCTGCGCGTATACGGCGCAACCATCACGCCGTATGAGGGATCGGACTACTATCATCCGGGACCGTTAAGCGAGGCTGACAGGCAGGCGGTGAACGCATGGATTCGCGCGGAGAGCCACTTCGATGCGGTGATCGATTTCGACGCCGCGGTACGCGACCCCGAGCATCTGGATCAACTGCTGCCTGCGTACGATTGCGGCGATCATCTGCATCCTTCGCCGGCCGGATACAAGGCGATGGGAGAGGCGATTCCGCTCAGTCTCTTCAAGAAGTGAATGCGCGGCGTTTGTGCCGGCCGTGAGGCGATTTCGCTCTTACTGTGCCGGATCCTTCGGGACGTGCGCGGCGCGGCGCTTTTTAGGTGCGGCAGCCGAATCGGGCGCGGCGGCGGGTTTTTCAGCGCGCGGAGCGCGGAAGCGCACGTCGGTGAGCGCGTTTTCGCCCATGGCGTGCAAACGGAGGAAGTTGGTCGAGCCGGACTTGGTGCGCGTTCCGGCCACGATGGCGATGACCTCGCGCGGGCGGACGTAGCCGCCCCGTTCCAGAAGGTTTTCGGCGCAATCGACCAGCGCCTCGGTCGAATTCACCTTGGGACAGCGGATGGGCGTAGTGCCCCACAGCAGGTTCAGGCGGTTGACGGTGACATCCAGCGGGCTGAGCGCGAAGATGGGCGCGGCGGGGTGGTATTTGGAGAGCTGGCGCGCCGTGACGCCCGACTCGGTGAAGAGAGCGATGCCGCGCAGGTCCAGGTCGTCGGCGGCGTGGGCCGTAGCCTCGCAGATGGTTTCCGCGATGGTGAGGCCGCTGCGGCGCTGGCGTGGCGCGACTTCAAGGTCTTCTCTTATGTGCCGCTCGGTCTCGGTGACGATGCGGGCCATCATCTCCACGGCCTCGACGGGATATTTGCCCACGGCGGATTCGCCGGAGAGCATCACGGCGTCAGTGCCGTCGTAGATGGCGTTGGCCACGTCAGAGACCTCAGCGCGCGTGGGGCGCGGGTTCTCGATCATCGATTCCAGCATCTGCGTGGCGGTGATCACCGGCTTTGAATACTCAGAGGCGCGGCGGATGATGAACTTTTGAAGGGCGGGAACTTTTTCGGGCGGCACTTCCACGCCCAGATCGCCGCGCGCCACCATGATGCCGTCGGCCACCTGCAGGATGGCGTCGAGATGCTCGACGGCCTGCGGCTTTTCCAGCTTGGCGATGATCCAGGTGTCGGCGCCGTGCGCGGCCACGCGATTGCGCACCAGGGTGACGTCTTCAGCGGTGCGCACGAAGGAGACCGCGATCGCATCCACGCCGTGATTGAGCGCGAATTCGAGGTCTTCGGAGTCTTTTTCCGTGAGCGAAGACGTACGCACCAGCACACCGGGAAGATTGATGCCCTTGCTTTCGCCCAACATGCCGCCGTTCACGATGTCGCATACCACGTCTTCTCCGGCGATCTCGTGGACGCGCAGCTCGATCAGGCCGTCGGACAGAAGGATGCGCGAGCCTTGTTCTACGTTTTCGGCGAGGGTCTTGAAGGTCGTGCCGACGAGAGCAGCAGTGCCCAGCACGTCGCGCGGCGTGATGGTGAGGCGGTGACCGGCCTTGAGGAGCACAGGCTGATGATCCTTCAGCAGAGTGGTGCGGATCTTAGGGCCTTGAAGGTCGGCGAGAATGCAGATCGGCTTGTTCTCTTCCTTGCTCACCTTGCGAATTTTCTGCATGACCGCAACCTTGCGCTCGTGCGTGCTGTGCGAGAAGTTGAGGCGCACGACATCCACACCGGCGCGAATCATGTCGCGAATGACAGGCTCAGTGTTCGAAGCCGGCCCAAGCGTGGCGACAATCTTGGCGCGGCGCTGCGATGGGGATTCCGTCAGATTGAGGTCGGCAAAAGGCATGGGGGCGGCTCCAAATGAGGTTCTAATTTGGCGAAAGGTAATTCTCAGCGGGTAAAAGTGAGCAAGGGGACGCGACTGATCTTATTGTAACTGGCCGGGCCAAAAGGGCAGGGCACGAGGGACCAAGGGAACAAGGAACGAAAGGGCCGTGGAGTTGGAAATCGCAAAGAAAAAGCCGGCGTGTCTGCGGTCAGCGCGAAAGCTGCGCCGGCTCGGGCGCTGAGGATTCCGCGGCAAGTTGATTCTGGCGTTCCCAGTAGAGAACCCCGTTCAGCTCCGCGCCCAGCAGAACGCTGAACGAAGTAATGTAAAGCCAAACGAGAGTGGCAATTCCGGCCGCGAACGATCCGTAGAGCCGGGTGTAGTTGGCGACGCTGGTTACATACCAACCGTAAGCGAGCGTGGCCGGAAACCAGATGATGGTACCCGCGATGGCTCCGGGCGCGACCCACAGCCAATGCTCGGTGCGGCGCGTGCCGAAGTGGTAGAGAGCAGTGAGGACGGCGAGGATAGCGGTAAAGCTGACCGTCCAGCGGACCGCCCGCCAGAAGAGAATTACGATGTGGCGCAGATCGTGGCCGGAGTTTTCGATCATCCAGTGTTCGATCTGGTGGCCGAAGACAATCACCAGCGATGCCAGCGACAACGGAATGAGAACAATAAACACCAGCAGCAGCGCGCGGGCGCGGCGTCCCCAGAAGGTCCAGCTCTCCAGCGGCAGCCGGTAGGCGCGGCGAAACCCTTCCATCAGCGAAAGCATCACTCCCATGCCCGCGAAAAGGCTGAGGCAGGTGGCGGAGAGGACCAACTGGCCGGAGTGGAGATGGTGCGTAAGGATAGAAGTCTGAACGAGATCGAGAGTGTCGGCGGGCAGAAACTGTTCGAGCACCCCGCGCGTTTCGCCCACGAAGGAGGGCCCCTCTTCCACCTGCGCCACCAGCGTGGTGATGACCAGCAGGGCCGGGAAAAACATGAGCATTCCAGAGTAGGCGGCGGCCTTCGACGTGTTGATGTTCCATGCCAGAGTAGTGCATTTGCCGGGTTTACGGCGATAAAAACAGGGACCAAGGGACCAAGGGAACACAGGGAACAGCAAGTGAGCGAGCCAGCCGGCGGTCTCAGGAATCCGGAAGCCGAATCGGGCGATGAGCAGAATTCGGATCTGAATTCGTGAAGCCTCAGCGGTCGGTGCAGGAGTAGCACGGATCGATAGAGGCCTGAATGAGCGGCGTGTCGGCCAGGCGCGCGCCGCGCACCATCCAGCGCACCGCGGGCATGTTGGCGTAAGTGGGAGTGCGCACGTGGACGCGCGCCGGATTGCGCGAGTTCTCCTTCCAGGTGACGCTGTACATGACTTCGCCGCGCGGCGCCTCCACACGGCTGGTGGCCGTGCCGGAGGCGAAGACCAGCTTTTCGCCGGCAGAGGAAATTTCTCCGGGGGCCATCCTGGCCAGCGCCTGGCGGAGAATGTTGCAGCTCTCGATGATTTCGAGAGCGCGGACGAAGAGGCGGGCGCGGACGTCGCCGGCTTGCTCGACGGGGACCTCGAACTTCATCTCCGCGTAGGCCGCGTAGGGCGCGTCGCGGCGCAGATCCTGCGGAATGCCCGAGGCGCGCGCCGTGGGGCCAACGACGGCGCAGGAGACAGCCTTTTCGTGCGTGAGCACGCCGATACCGGCGCAGCGCGAGCGCGCAGTAGAGCTGGTGGTGAAGATGGGAATGACGGTGCGCATCATCTCGCGCTCGAGCTCATCGATCATCGGCACGAGCGCGATCGGGTCCTCGATGTCGCGATTCACGCCGCCCACGTGGTTCATGGAGTAATTGACGCGGTTGCCGGAGATGGCCTGCAACACGTCCATCACTTTTTCGCGGAGCGCGAAGCAGGTCATGAACATGGTTTTGAAGCCCATGAGCTTGGCGGCGATGCCGGCCCACAGAACGTGCGAGTGCAGGCGCTCCAGCTCGGCCATCACCACGCGAATGTATTGGGCGCGCGGCGGGGCTTCAAGGCCGGCCAGCTTTTCCATGGCCTGGCACAGCGTGAGCGTGTGAATGAACGAGCAGATACCGCAGACGCGCTCCATAAGCGCGATGACCTGGACGTAGTTGCGCGTTTCGGCCAGGTGCTCAATGCCGCGGAAGTTGAAGCCGATGTGCAGCTCGGCATCCTTCACCGTTTCGCCCTCGCAGATCATGTCGAGCTTGTAGGGTTCTTCAAGTCCGGGATGGTAGGGCCCCATGGGGATCTTGTAGCTCATTTTGTGACCTCCTTTTGCCCCTGCAGGCCGGAAGCGGGCTCGCCCGGCGCCGGCGCTTCGCGCAGATTCACGCCCGGCTTGTCGCCCGCGCGCAGCATCAGCGGCTCGTACTCGCGGCCCGTGAAATCGATCGCAAAGCCCTCGTGGACCTCGCGTTCGATCCAGTCCGCGGCTTCGATCAGGTCATAAATACTTTCGATCGATTTGCCGGCGATTTGAAATTGAATGCCGAGCAGCCATCCCTGGAGGTCCCAGTGGTACTCGAGGCGGAATCCCGTGTCGGCAGGCAACTCGTAGGCGGTGATGGTGACGAAGCGCGCGCCGGCGGCGTTCATGGCCTGGGCCACTTGACGGACGCTTGCCGTACCGGGGTTCAGCCAATTCGTGCCACGGCTCTCAACCCAGGGCTCGGCAACTCCCAGCTTTTCGCGAAGGTTTTCGAGAGCGATCATTGTGCGCCTCCAGTTGCAGGACTTGTTGCAGGACTTGGCATGGCCGCGCCGGCAGGCGGTACAGTAGCGAGCGGTGCGGCAGGTTTGGGCGCCGGTGGCCTGCGCGCCACGGTGTAGGACTTCTTCAGCTCGCCCTGCATGGTGTAAATGGGCGGGACGGCCTCTTGCTGCGAGAGCGCGTGTTCGGTGTGGCCTTCCTTCAGCGCGTGCTCCGTGCAGCCTTCCACGCAGCGCCCGCAAAATGTGCACTGGCCGGGGTTGTAGCTCCAGGTGAACTCGCCTTTGCCGGCCTTGAACTCGATGGCGCGCGAAGTGCAGCGGAAGCGGCAGACCGCGCAGCCCGTGCAAAGCGCGGGATCGAACTGCACCAGTCCGCGGAAGCGCGGAGTGACCCGCGGCCGCGCGGGGAAGAGCAGGGTCTGATAGCCGCGCCGCAGATTCTTCCACATCATGGTGAGGATGTTCATGACCGGAACCTCATTCGGGGTCTGTTCACGCTGCTTGAGTGGATGACGTTGCGAGCAAAAATCGTGTCATACGAGGCGGAGCCCGAAGTCTGTGGCGGCCCCACTGTCGAGGGCGAGAAAGAAGTATGGCGCGATTTTTGCCGCAACCCGCAGGGACGGGGCCGGTTTTCCCAATTTCGTTGTCGTGCGTCGCTCCAGTAATTCACTACAGTTCGCTCCTCACTCCTAGAACTTTGGAAAACCGGCTCCCGGCGCCGCCACCCAAGCAGCGTGAGCAGACCCCAGAAGCGCGGACGAGACGGCAAGAACCGCGAAGATGAGCGTGCACTGCCAGTAGAAGCGCACGCTGGTGTCGATGGCGAGGCGCGCCGTAGCGGCGGCGAGAGCTGAAAGGAGAAGCACGACGGCGAACGAGACGGCGACGAAGATGCATGCAGCGAGCCACGCGGCGCCAACGTGAGGCGCGACGAGCGTGGCCACGAGGCCGGTGCCGGCGACCCACTCGAGCCCGTGCGAGAGCTCCCACATGGCGAGTTCAGGGCCTGCGTACTCGGTCATGGGTCCGGCGTAGATCTCCTGCTCCGCATTGGGCAGCGAGAAAGGATTGATGTGCAGCTTGGCGGGGAGGCAGACGAGAATCGCCATCACGCCCAGCCAGTGCAGCGGCGAGGCCGGCAATGCGGCCAGCGCTTCCAGCCGGAATGTGTGCTGTGAAGCGGCGATGGAAACGATCGCCAGCAGAAAGACGATGTTGTAGGAGACGCTGAGCGCTGCCTCGCGCGCCGAGCCGATCTCGCCGAAAATCGACCGCGACGAGAAGCCGGCGGCGATGATGCAGATGGACGGCAGTTCGAGCAGCGCGAGCAGCAGGATCAGGTCGCCTTCAAAGCCGCCGGACATTGGCAGCACGGGCAGCAGGCCCACGGCTCCGGCAGCGGCGGAGACCGCGATGAGCGGCCAGGCGCGCATGAGAAGGCCGGCGATGCCGCTGCGCGGCGGCGTGCTTTTGCCGAGCAGCTTGACGAAGTCCCAGAACGGCTGCATGAATGGCGGGCCAACGCGCTCCTGCATCAGCGCTACCGATTTGCGCTCGACCCACAGGAAGAACCACGCGGCCGGCACGGCGAAAAGCAGCCCTGGAAAGATGAGCAGGCGCGCGAGGGCGGTTACGAGGGGGTTGAGCAGGTTCATGGCTTCACCCCCTCAGTAGTCGGGGCAATCGCGACGCTTGCCTGCGGCGGATTGTTCCCGCGCTCGGCGAGAATCTCGGCTGCTTTGGCGACGCCGGCGATGATCGCGTCGGGCCGCGGCGGGCAGCCGGGCACGTAGACGTCGACGGGGAGATGCTTGTCGAGCGGCCCGTCGAGCGTGCGGCTGTCGATAAACACGTTTGTCGTGGCCGGGCAGGAGCCGATGGCGACGACGGCCTTGGGCCCGAGCACCTGATCATAGACGGTCTTAACCGCGCCCACGGCCTTACGCGTGACCGGGCCGGTGACGCAGAGAATGTCGGCGTGGCGCGGGCTGCCCTCGAGGCGCACGCCCAACTGCTCGGCATCGTAGCGCGGCGAGAGCGCGGCCACAATCTCGATGTCGCAGCCGTTGCAACTGCCCGAGTTCATGTGGAAGAGCCAGGGGCTGCGGCGGCGCGCGGTGCACATGAGTCGGTTCCAGAGATTCATGGGCGCACCCCCAGCAACATTTGCCACGCGCTGGGCCAGATGCCCGCAGCGACGAGAATCACGGCCAGCACGACGATCGTGGCCTTGAGGGCGAACGGCTCGCGCGCGCCCGATTTGGACGTCGCCTCAGGCGGCGCAGTCTCGTCCGGTGGACCCCACCAGTTGCGGGAGAGCGCGAGCGCATAGGCAATCAGCGCGAAGACGGACGACAGAATCAGGATGACGAGCGGCCAGACGCCGATCTGCAAAGCGGTGGAGTAAAGCCGCCAGCGGCCGATGAAGCCGAGTGTAGGCGGAACGCCGAGCATGGCCAGCATTCCGAAGAGGAACCCGAATGCGCTCACCGGGTAACGCACGGCGAGAGCGACGGGTTCAATTTCGAGCGCGCCCGCGGACTCAGGGCCGGCGAGGCAGATAAAAAGCAGCGCCTTGGCCAGTGCGTGAGTGGCAGCGGCAACCAGCGCGCCCTCCGCTCCGATGGCGCTCATCGATGCTGCGCCAAGAAGCAAGAAGCCAACGTCTTCCGCTGTCGAGAGCACGAGCAGCCGCTTGAGGCTACGCTGGGTAAGCATCAGCAGCGCCGCGACGAGCGAGGTTCCGACGGCAACGTAGACCCACAGCGCCTGCGGCGTGAGCGCGAACGGTGAAGCCTGCGCAGCGGCGCAGAATTCGCCGAAGGCGGCCATATCGACAACCGCGATGATGACGCCGAGCACGAGGGCCGGAAGCTCGTCAGCCAGTTTGAGCAGCCAGAAGAACAGCGGCACCGCGGCCAGCTTGATGCAGACGCTGGTGAAGAGCAGCGCGCGCGCCCAATCCGAAGCGCCGCGATCGGCCAGAACCTCGCTCGCGATCATCGATCCTGCCGAGATCAGGACGACGGCCAAATAGGTGAGTTTCGCAGCCTGCGAGCGGGCGGTGCGCCACACTAGCAATACCGTCAGCAATGCGGAAAGCTCGAGCAGACCCAGGCGCAGCCAAGGATTCACAACGAGGAGCCCGTTGACGGTTACCGCACCAATCAGGAGAATTTCCGGCACGAGTTTTCGTCCGGTAGCACTCGCGAGGGCCGCGATCAGCAGCGCACCGGCCGCGATGGCGACAGCAACGATCGGCAGCGGCGAGATTTGTTCAACCGGCATCAGCGCCGGCAAGCCCGCCGAGACGATTCCAGGCACGATCCAGCGAGCCACAGCGAAGAAGGCCGCCGCGAAGACAACAACCAAAACCGCCGCTCGGCGCTCCATCCACGCGAACACGACGCCGAGCGCGCGCGAGACGGCCTGCAATCCAGCCCAAACGCTCAAGTAAACACGATCGACGTTCGACCAGCGGAAGAACGAGTGCCAGTGCGCTTGAAAAATCTCAGAAAAATCGCCCGCCGTGAGCCGTCCCTGCTCAGAAAGCGGCTCACCGCCGGTAAAGATCCCCCCGCCGGCGCCAGCCAGGGCCGCGCCTGAGGATGCAACCGGCCGCGCGGCGTAGGCGACCAGATAAATCGCCCCGCCCACCACGAGCGAGACCAGCGCCAGCACCAGGCCGCCGGTTGACGAGAAGCTGCCCGCATCGACCGAGAGTCCCAACCACGTCACGTGTACGCCTGCGCCAACGCCAAGCGCCAAGAGGATAGGATTCAGAAAATAGTTGACGGCCAACTGCGGCGCTACACCGAGAACCACGCTGCCGGCTGCGAGGAATCCCATGCCCCACACCATCGTTGGCGGAGCTTCGTGTGCATCCTTCGTCTGCTCCGTGGTTGGTCCCAGAAACACAGCGCTGGTCGCCTTTGCGCCAAGAAACACCGTGCCCAGGCTTGCCGCCCAGGCCACCATCGCAGGGACAGCCCATCCGGCCTGCAACGCCGCCGCGTAGAGCATCCACTTGCTGGCGAAGCCGCTCATTAGCGGAATGCCCATCATGCTGCCCACGCCGATGAGCCACGAGAGCGTAGTCCGCGGCATCTTCGTGGCCAGGCCGCCAAGCTTGTTCATGTCGCGCGTGCCGGCTGCATGCTGCACAGAGCCGGCTGTCAAGAACAATCCGCCCTTGAAGAAGCCGTGATTGAGGCAGTGCAGCAACGCGGCGGTGATGGCGAGCGGTGTGCCAATGCCGAGGCCCATCATCATGTAGCCGATCTGGCTCACCGTGGAGAACGCCAGCATGCGCTTCAGATCAGTCTGCACCATGGCGTACATCACGCCGACGGCCATGGTCACGGTGCCCACCCACATCAGGCTCTCGCCCCATGCCTGCGGCCACGCGCCAAAACTATGCATGCGCGCGGCCAGATAAACACCGGCCTTCACATAGCAGGCTGCGTGCAGCAGCGCGCTCACCGGGGTCGGTGCGGCCATGGCTTCAGGAATCCACGTATGCAGCGGTACCTGGACGCTCTTGGCTACCAGCGCGACGAGCATCAGCGCGAAGATGCCGCCCGTGAAGCTGCGCGCCACGTTCGGATCGGTCCACAATGCGCTGCCTGCACGGTGATAGAGAATGAGAGTGCCGGCGAGCAACCCATAGCCCGCAATGTGCGTCATCAGCAGCACCTTACGCGCGCCGTTTACCGCTTCGCGATTGGTGTACCAGAAGCCCACCAAACTGAACGAGCAAAGGCCCACCAGCTCCCAGCAGAGATAAAAGATAAAGAGGTTGGCGCTGTAGACGAGCGCGATAAAGCCGCCGATGAAGACCAGCATCGTCGCGTAAAAGCGCGTCGCGGACTTATCGTGCGCCATATACCCAATCGAATAGAGCAGCACCAGGCCACCGATACACGCACCCATAAAGGCGAACAGCACGCTGAGCGCATCAACGTGCAGCACCATCGCGAGAGGCCCGTCCCACGGCATCGGATTCAAATCGATAGCCTGGCCGCTTCGCACCCAAGGCGCGATGCCGGCGACGGCGACGAGAGCGGGCAAGCAACTCAGAAAAGCGAGGATTCCCTTGGTTCGCATCCATGCCTTCATGTTGAGCGCGTGACCGTTAGGGTTGATGTGACCGCGCACACAGGGAGGAAAACCGAAGGTTCAAAGACCGGTTTTTCATACCACTTTGTGGGAATGAACCGACACACCCCTTTGTTTGGGCTTCGCGCCGCAGCCGCCGTTTCGTCCGCCCCATTCGCATCATCCGAAGGCCGTTACGGGCTACAATGCGGCGGGGGATTCGTTTGCAATGAATTCACTTTCGAAAACGCGCTGCTGCCTCGCGATCGTCCTGCTTTTGTCATTCGCATTTGTCGCCGTTCTGTCTGCGTCGGGCCAGGTCGTGGTCAGCGAAACGGAGCGCGTCGCTGCGCAACTGCCGTCGCAGTCCCACGCGGTGGTGGAGCGGCTCTTGAGCCTGGGGCAACTGCCTGCCGGCACGTGGAAGATGCATTCGGGCGACTTGGCGCATGGCGAAGCAGTCGATCTCGATGAGAGCGACTGGCAGCCTGTGGCACTGATGGCCAAAGCGCCGACGGATGCCGTCTGGTTCCGGCAGACAATCCAGATTCCCGACACGCTCAACGGCTACGACCTGACCGGTGCGCGCATCTGGTTTCAGTTTCACGCCACCGCCAACGGCCCCATGCCGGAGATGATCTTCTTCAACGGCCGCCACGTGGCCATAGGCGAGGACCTTGAGCCGATCGTGCTCGAGGACGACGCACGCCCCGGCGACAAGGTTGTAATTGCGGTCAAACTTCTTGCGACGGTCGATACAAAGACCTTCCGCGGCGCGAGCCTGCGCATCGAGTTCCCGGAGAACCGCCCCAATCCCGGCGATCTGGCTCAGGAGTTTCTGTCAGCATGGGTCCTTCTGCCCTCGCTCGCGCCCGGTGACAGCGCGAAACTCGACACGCTGAACGCCGCCATCAGCGCCGTTGATGTGAGCGCGCTTGATGCCGCCGAAGCCTCCGCCGGCGATGCGCGCGCGCAGGCGCAGGCGAAATTTGACGCGAGTCTGAAGGCAGCGCAAGGCCAGCTTGAACCGCTCCGCCCGCTGCTCGAGACCGCGACCTTCCACCTCACCGGCAACTCGCACATTGACGCAGCCTGGCTGTGGCCGTGGACTGAAACCGTCGATGTTGTCCGGCGCACATTCGGGACGGCGCTGCAGTTGATGAACGAGTATCCCGGCTACACCTACACGCAGTCGGCCGCAGCCTACAACGAGTGGCTGGCCGAGAAATATCCTTCGATGAACGCCGAGATTAAGAAGCGCATCCAGGAAGGTCGCTGGGAGATCGTGGGCGGCATGTGGGTCGAGCCTGATCTGAACATGCCCGACGGCGAATCTCTTGTTCGTCAGCTGCTGGTGGGCAAGCGCTGGTACAAGCAGGCG